>JBEKQO010000072.1:0-37731 GCA_049519635.1 Terriglobia bacterium
GAGCTTTCAAGCCCCAAAGGGGCGTGATAACCTAGCCCAGGCCAACGGCCTGGGTTTCCAGATTGTTACGCGGCCGAGCCCGGAAGGGGCGATCCACGAAGCTATGCTTCAGACCAACTGCTTAGGACGGATCGGTAAGCGCAAAATAATTTCGACGGGCGTTGGCGCGCCCCTTCAGGGCTTGGCGTAGAGCTTCCTCCTCGAAACCCAGGCCGATGGCCTGGGCTGTGATATCGCGCCCCTTTGGGGCTTCCCAGCATCGCTGCCCACGGGCTAGTGAAAAGTTCAACTCCCCTCCTGATTCAGGAGGGGTGGCGCCCTGGGCGCCGGGGTGGTCGTACGCCGAGGACAAGTTTTTCCGCAGCCTGTGAAACCGTGCCCTTCCAAACGCGTGGGGAGAAGTCCCGGCTAAAGGACCTGGAGGATTTCAAACTGACCGACACCGGCACGCATATCCTGGACATCGCCCGATTCTATTTGGGCGAGGCGCACAAGCGGTTGGTGAATACGATTCGCCAACCTCAATACACAAAATCCAGGAACGGTTCATAGGTCCTGTGCTGCGGGCCTGCGAAGTGCCCAAAATAGGGTGAGGTGACGTTGTTGTAGACATCACGCGGATTCAAATGGTTGGTGACGTTGTAAACGGCGATGGCTCCCCGCAGGGTGTGGTTCCTCACCCAAGGCAGAAAGGGAATGCGAAAGTCTTTGGAGAGTTTAAGGTCAATGGACATGAAGGTGGGAAGCCGCAGGCTGTTGGGCTGGCCCACGTAGTTTTGTAGCACATCGACCGCCGAATACGGAAACCCGGTATGAAGGTCCAACACCGGACCGGCCGTAATCTTCCAGGGGAACTGGAATTGTCCCCAGGTTAGAAATCGATCCGGAACATCGGAGTTCAAAGCCGAAAAAAAGTTAGGCCGTATCACCGGTTGTTCGAAGGTTACATACACTTGAGAGAGAAGGTTCAGGTCCCCGCGCGCCAAGCTGTGAACGTAAGAAAAATTAACGTCGGCATACTTGCCGGTGCGGTACCGCACCGTGGACTCAAATTCCCGGTAGCGCGAGCCGCCGGTATTGGTCATCAGGAGCAGCGGATTGGTCCCCGGCAACTGGGTCGGCCCCACGACGAACAAGTTATAAGTGCGGCTGGAGAGATAGCTGAGCCGGAGGGTGACGCGCGACCGGATCTGGCGATCGAGTTCAAGGTTCCAGGTCACATCATAGGGGGTACTTTCCAAGTCCTGCCCGGGGGGGAGAATCTGGAACTTTTTATCATCCACATGCGCGTAAACATTCTGAAGGGTCACGGGCGGTCCCAGCGGGACCCCCTGCGGGTCAAAAAGTGTGACCACGCGATTAGGGTTGCCGGTAAAGCTGCCGCCCAACAGAGGCATCCCGGCGTAGAACACGCCGGCCCCGCCGCGCAAGATCGTCCGGTTGTCTTTTCCCGGGGCATACTCAAATCCCAGTCGAGGCGCGATGGCCGCGGCCGATCCCAAGGTCTGCCCGGAAAAGCGCAAACCGGCGTCGAGTGCAAACCGATCCCCGAAGGCCCAGTGATCCTGGGCGAACACACCCACTTCCGTATCATGCGCGTCCAGCGATCCGGGGCCGGTAAAAGCAATTTGCTCCGCCAGCGAGCCGTCCACCCGCAGAACATTGACCGGCATCGAGCGGCTCGCGCCGCGGAAAGTGCGATAGACGGCGTCGCCCCCGACTTTCAACTCGTGCGTCCCGTGCCAACTCAGATGAGGGAATTGATAGGTCTCACGCGCCTCACCCTTGTGGGCTGTGCGGGTGTAGGCGTTGAAGAAATCGCCCCCCCAGCCGTTGGGCGTGACCTGCATATCAGCGATTCCCTGCCCGTGGCCGTAGCTCGAGAATTGAGTGTACTGAAACGTCGTGCTGAGAAGTCCCCCCGACGCGAAAACACGCCGGTCCTTCAAGCCGAGGGAATAGCCGCGTTGGCCGTAGTTCGAAGAGGCGCTTTGCGGCACCAGAGAATCGATGTCAGCGAATTCCTGCCGGGCAGGAAATACGTTCAGGTTGAACGTCAGAAGGTGTTGCGAGGAAACGACGTACTGGAAATTGGTGAAGGAGTTAATGCCCTGGTGGATGGTTTGATCATTTGGCCAAGGCAATCCGCGCACAATTTGTTTGCTCATGAAGTAAGTAAACGATTCCGACATAGTCAGGCGATCACCGTGGAGCGGTCCGGTAAACCTGAGGCGAGGAGTGTTGCCATCGACGCCCGAGAGGTGCCCGTCCTCACCCCGGAACGAGGGGACCACATCGAATAATTGAAAATCCCACTTGCTGGACGGAGCTTTGGTCACGACGGTGGTCAGACCTCCGGAAAAGTGCCCGTATTCGGCATTGTAAGGCGCCTTGGACACGTCCACTGACTCGATGGCATCGATGGGAAGGTCAATCGAGTAGCTGCCGGTAATGGGGTCCACCATTTCGGTGTTATCAACCAGCAGCATGCTCTGGCCTTCCGTTGAACCCTTGATGTTGATCTTCCCGTCGGGTGTGCGCACCACCCCGGGTACCAAAGGCAAAGCCGCCGTGAATTGTTCTTGCCGAAGCTTTTCTGGTTCCGGCAGGACGATTTGCAAAGCCGCCGGCTTCGCCGCAGTCACTTTGAGGCCATTCTGGCTTGCCGGCAAGTGTCCCACGGCCACGCACACGAGGTCGTACTGGCCAGGCTCGAGACCGGGAAAATCAAAATCGCCCCGATCGGTGGTGGTCACACCGATGCCCTCTGCCGGCAAGCCAACCCCCTTCAGAGTGCAGAGAGCGGCCGCGATGGGCAAACCTTTGGCGCTGAGCACCACGCCTTTCATATCCTGCGTCGGGGGCAGCGCCCACGCGGCCGCGACGGCGACCGCCAAGGCTAGAGCCACACCCATCGGTTGATTGAACCAAACACCTATTTGCCGGGGCATATTCAATAAAGCGATTTGCGGATTTCTCACTAAGCGTAGCATAACCTCCGGCCCAATTGCAGCATCAGGACCGGGCGGATGCTATCTTTGCATCTACACGACAAGGGTGAAGCAAACCGCCTTGGAATAGCGCCCTTTTTGACTTGCACAGTCTGTCCTCAAAAAGGTTGCACTTCAACCGTGCGCATGAATTCCTTTTCTCTCTGTTCGCGGACATCCCTGATTGTGTTGAATCTGCTAACCTGTTCCGGAGCACGGGGGTCCTTGGTCCTCTCATACAGCATCATCAGACCCAGATTGGCAGTATAGCTCTGAGGATTGATTTCCAAGGCTTTCCGGAGGTTCTTCTCCGCCTCCGTGTACTTTTTCAACTTCACTAAGGAAAATCCCACCTCCGCATAGGCGTCTGAGTATGCGGGGCGCACGCGAATCGCCTCCTGGAGGTTTTGGACGGCCTCGGAGAATTTCTGCTCCTGGTTAGCCAGTCGTCCGAGAAAGTAGTGCGCCTCGGCCGAGGTCTCGGGGTTTCCCGCCACACCCGCGATTTCCTTTCGGGCCAAATCAGGATCGTGCCCATAGAAATATGCAGCACCGAGCGCCAAGCGGCCGCGTGGATTGCCGGGCTTGAGCTGACAGTATTTTCTCAAGTAAGGGTACCCCTCCCGAACGTCCCGTCGGCCCATCATGGCCGCCCCGGCGGCATAGTTATAGGATGCGTTGTCAGGTTTCAGGTCCGCTGCCTTTTTCAAGGAGACGTAAGCATCCTCCAGGTATCCTTTTTCCAGGCACACCCTGCCGAAAAAGTACTGTACTTCTGAGTTTTCGGGGTCGAGTTTCCGAGCATGCGCCAGGTAGCCGATTGCGGCGTCCAAGTCTTTCTCATTGTAGGCGACTCGTGCCAATTCATTGAGCAGAGACGCCGAAACGGCTTCTTGGTTCTGGGTGAGCTTTTCCAGGGTGGCGCGCGCCTGTTTGAGATCTCCTTGCTCCTCGTAGAGCAGGCCGAGTTGGTGCATGGTTTTGGGTGAGGCCAAACCCCGGAGGTCAAGGCCCGCAAGGAGCCTGACCACGAGACTGGTTTGGTGGTGTGCCAAAAGCGCCGGTACTACGGCGATCACGTCAGCCTCAACGAGGTCGGGGTGTTGGAGCAGGCGGTCGCAGGTTTCTTGGGCCTGACGGTCATCATTCAAGCCTGAATGGTCAGCACAACCGAGAGCCAGTGACTGAGGCCGCTCCCGCGCAGCTTCCGGCAGGCTTGTGAGCCTGTCGAGCGAGGGCTGGAATAAACCGGCGCGCCACAACAAGAGCGCGGTCTGATAATTCGCTTCGACGTTGGAAGGGTCGGCTTTCAAAGCCGCTTCGTACGCCCCCAAACTCTCCTTGAGCGCTTTTGGGTCGCGGCGCTCATTTTCCTGGTACAGGTGGCCCAGGTTCAAATACGCCCCCACAAAATCCGGCGCAACCGCGACCGCTTTCCGGAAACAGCGCTCGGCGGCCTGGAATTGGCCCTCCTGAGAGTTGACGACGCCCAAAAGATTCAACGCCACGGGATCGTCAGGCGTGGCATTCAGGATTTCCATCAGGTGGCTTCGGGCACCGGCCAATTCACCTGCTTGAATCATCTGCCGGATTTCTTTGAGGGTCGTAAGAGGAGAAGCTGCCGCCCACTGCAAAATCGAAAGGCTGATACCGAGGACTACTCCTGTTTGTCGCAGCAGACCGCGATGGAGATTAAAGAGTTGGGTCATAAGTCCCGGCCACCACATTAGCCTGGCGCCGGCTCCGGGCGCTATTGGCAATAAGCATTTTTGCAGAAATGCCTCGCAATTGCATGCTTGTTATCGGCTATGTCGGTTTCCATGCTTATTTCCCCTTTCCGCCTCCTTGGACTCCTCGACCGACCCAGGAAGGCAAATCGAGCCGGATCGGCGGAGGGGTTTTGTTCAAGGATCAGTGGGGACGATTCTGCGGGCTATCCAGTTTCAGTTTCTGAAAGGTCTGCCACTCGGCATCCGCCTTGGGCTTATCCCCATTACGTGCGTAGATCCGGCCCAAAAGGTAGTGGGGTTCCGGGTAGTGGGGATCATTGCGGGCGGCCTCCAGGAGTTCCTCGCAGGCTTGTGGGTCTTTCGTCTGCTTCTCAAGCAGCAGGCCCATCTGGTAGTGGGCTTTCGGGAAGCGGGGATCGTACTTGAGAGACTCGTCTAAGTAGACTTCGGCCTCGTCCAACTTTCCGAGTTTCACCAGCAGTGTGCCCAAGTTCAGGGGAGGCCACGGGGAGGGCGAGGGCTGCGCACGGTTCATGAGAATCGCCTGCCGGTAGACTCGAATGGCATCGGCGAACTGCCCCAAGGCCTCGTATGTCAGCCCCAGGTTATCGTAAGCCTTCATGAACTTTGCATCCAGATTCAAGGCCTTCTGCAGGTGTGCTTCGGCGGCCTTAAACTGCATGGCGTCATAGTCGATGCGTCCGAGCCAGTAGGGATACAGCGGGCTGCGTGGGTTGGCGTAGGCAAGCTTTTCCAATTCCGGGCGCGCCCAATCCCGATGGTTCATGATGATGTAGCTCAAAGCCAAAGTGAACTGGTGCTGGGCGGCGAGGGGCGCCAGCGCCTCCGCCCTTTTCATGGCGATGGCGCAGTTCAAGGGCTTGCCATCCATGAAGAAGATGCCCCCCAGCGTAGTCAGCAGTACCTGCGATTTGGGGTTGCGCTCGACCTCTCCGGCGAGCAACACCTCGGCGCGTGTGTAGTCGCGCGCTCTTACGGCCTCGCTGAGCGTTGCCCGCTCGGCCTCGCCGAGTGGCAGTTGCTTATATTCATCCGCAGCCGACGCAATGGAAGGGGTGTCCTCGAGACTTAACTGCTGGCCAAGCACCACCCATGAACTGACCGGCAGCGCGAACAAGCAAGCGAAAATGGGAACGAGTCTCTTCAAGAGTTGCACAAACTCCTGTTCAGCGCCGGTAGCGGAGCGCGCTCCCCTTTTTCTCGCGCGCCTTGTTTTTGCGGGCGCAGAAGCCGGATGTCCGCCCTACGGTAGTGGGCTACTTTGAAAATCTCTGGCGCTGAGTTGCATAGACGATTATGGACTAACGGCACAGAAGCAGGGCATTCAAAATTCGTATTTTACGTTGCTGGTTACGATGCATGGCGGAGACCACGTTTTTATTCTTCGACCTAAAGATCATGGCTGATTTCTTGGCTTTCAGGGAAACGTTCACTCGGCGCCAGAACACGTAGCAATAATAAACAAACTGTCTAAGAAAGATGCAGATTTGTTAGTTGACGAATTGGGATTAGAGCTTTCGCGTTCCAAGATTTCGTACTCCATCACAGGGGAACCTTTCAAGACCGTAGTTGTCCGGAGGCTTGTACCGATCACCGCGAGCCTAACCGAATCGTCATTTATACAATACCTAGAAAAAACTGAAAGCGGTATGAATTTGGTAATTGCGAGCGTAAACCTGGAACTTGCTGGGAGGCAACCTTAAAGTCTTATCGGTTTGCCTGACGCAGAAAGGAAGTAAGACGATTCGCGCCGTTGTTTGCGCCATGGTCGGAGCTTTCAACGGGCGGCTTTGATCTTTTGACTCACGGCGCCCCGCGTGTCATTGAGCATCGCCAGCAGGAGGCTTCGGGGCAGGCGCTCGGCCAGCGGCTGGATCAGCCAACGGAACGCCAGCGGGATGCCGCGGCTCAAGCCCATCAATTCCATCTCCACGTACACCCCGTCGTCCCGCTGTTCGGCTCGCGTTACGGTGAACGTCCGCCAGACGTAGCCCGGCCCGTGATCCACCGGGAGCGCGTGCTCGCTGGGTTGCCCATAGTCGGCTATTTCCTGCACCCGGACGGAAGTACTCAAGCTGTACGCCCTGTCGGCATCCAACCTTGCGATGTGGATTTCGTTGTCGGTCTCCACGGCGGCGGTCACGGAATAAGCCTTCTGAAGCATCAGCAGGGTTACCTTTTCATGGTCGTGTGTCTGCTCGAGCACTCTTGCTTTCACCACCATGGGGCGATAGATATCCTTGTAGCGTTCGTAGTCATCGAGCACGCCCATGACGTCATCGAGCTGGGCTTTCCGAACGAACACCGCGCCTATCCAGTCATGGATCAGTCCGCGCGGCACCGTGCTGGGGCTACCGCTGTCAACAGGTTCTACCACGACCTCGCCCCCCCGCACCCGGCGGAGCAGGTCCTGCTTCTCATCTACCCACAGGAATGAACGTTGTCCCCTGGCGCGCTCCTCCATGCGCATCTTCGCGGTGCGAACATAAGCGTCCCACGCCTGAAGGGTCTCGCGCTTGAGATCCATCGCGTTTGCCAGTGCGGGGGCCAACAAAAGAAGGAAGATGGCGAGTGCCGGTTTGGATCGCACCTTGCGCGGCCTCCCGACAAATCGGGCGATAAGGCTTGCGAGCCTAAGGATGTTTCGGCTTGAAATCGTGGCGAGGTCCGTCTGCGATTGCCCTTCGAGCTTCGATCCCAGTTGGTCAGTCCTGCCGTCCACGGTAATTGTGAGCATGCGTTTCTTTTCCCCGCTCCGCTTGGGATCGATCTCAACCGCGTCTCGCGCGGGGTAACACTTGGCGCCTGCCTTGGGCAGGCATTCTGCCCTTTCTCCCACCAGTTGCGCCCTTAAGACAACATGGGTTCGACCTTGTTGATAGAGGATCGTGGTTCATAGCACACCCAGGGTAAGTGCAGCTTCCGTACCAAGGGGAGTCCGCGCGTAATCCTTTGTGATTTTAATACTTACGAGGATTCATGAGGTGTCGAGGGACGCCGCAAGTGCCCGAGTGGTGGCGGTTGCCCGGCAGATGGCAATCGTCAAGGTGATTCGGAAGGGTGAAGAGACAGTTTAATGTTTAGGAGGCGCATTCTAGATTGGAGGGTTGTACGCTTCAGACCGAGCAGCGCCGCCGCGCCTTGCGGGCCACCAATCCGCCCCTTTGTCTTCCTTAAAGCTTCCAGGATCGCTTCGCGCTCGACTTCCCGTAGGTTTAGACTCCTGGCGGTTTCCTTAGAGGCTCGTTCCGCTCGTGGCAATTCCAGTTCCTCCAGCGGCACATTGAGGCAATCCCCCGTGCTAAGAATCACCGCCCGCTCGATGAAGTTCTGCAATTCCCGAATATTCCCGGGCCACGTCCACTCGGTCATGGCCTGCAGGGCCGGCGTGGGAATTTCCCTGATCCTTTTCTTCATGCGGCGGGCGAAGCGGGCCACGAAGTACTCCACCAGTTGGGGTATGTCTTCCCGTCGCTCGCGCAGGGGAGGTAACTGAATGGGGAAAACCGCCAGCCGATAGTAGAGGTCTTCGCGAAACTCTCCGCTTGCCGCCATCTGCGCGAGGTCCCGGTTGGTGGCAGCGATCAGACGGGCGTCAACCTTCTGCGTTCGCGTGCTTCCCAAGCGTTCGAATTCCTTTTCCTGCAAAACGCGGAGAAGTTTGGGCTGAAGGTCCAGCGCGATGTCGCCAACCTCGTCCAGAAAAAGGCTCCCCCGGTGCGCTAATTCGAAACGCCCGGCTTTGGTGGCCACCGCGCCGGTGAAGGCGCCCCGTTCGTGTCCGAAGAGTTCACTCTCAATGAGGCCGGAGGGAACCGCGGCGCAATTCACCTTCACAAACGTATGATCCCGGCGCGAGCTTGACTTGTGAATCAATCGTGCGACCAGCTCTTTACCGGTTCCCGTTTCCCCCATCAGCAGGACGGTGGCGTCCGTCCCCGCCACCACTTCCGCCTTGCTTAGAGTTTCACGCAGGGCGCGGCTTTTGCCGACGATGTCTTCCACATTGTGGTCATAGCGGATCTCATCTTCCAGGTAGGTTTTTTCGGTGTTCAGTTGGTTCCGCGCCTCCGCCACCTTTTCATAGGCCAGAGCATTTTCGATCGCCAACGCCACCTGGTTGCCAACCTGCAAAAGAAAACCCAGCTCTTCTTGCTGGAAGGTCGATTCGTCCGTGCTTGCGAGCGAGAGAATGCCCAACGGCTTGGACCCCGAAACCAAGGGAATGGTGACTCCGGACTGGAAGTTCTCCGCCAGGGCCGGCGAAGCAAATTGGGCAGGGAGTTGCGCGATATCCCGCTGCTTTATGAGCCGGGGAAGACGAGCCCGAACCTCTGCGACTTCTTCCGGGGTGAGTTCCGTGAACTGTATCTTTTCGAGGAACCCACGGGTGCTCGGGAAGTCCATGCCGACGCAACGCAGGCGGGGCGAGCCCTCTTCAAACAACCACAGGCCCGTGTATTCGTGATGAAAGCAATCGCGTAGTGCGGAGGAGACCGCCTGGAAAAGATCGCCAAGTTCCAAGTGAGAAATTACGTTGTTGTTCACTTCCAGTAGCAGCCGCAGGCGGTCGCGTTCATGCGCCAGGAGTTGGTGGTAGGAACGCGCCTGCTCAAAATTCAGCGCATTCTCCACCGCCACCGCCACGTGGGCCGTGACCGTCGCCATCAACTTCAAGTCTTCCTGGTCATAGTCATTCTGGCGGGTCGTACCGAAAATTAACAGGCCGAGGCGCCGTCGCGGCGAGGTCAGCGGGAGGAGACATAACGAGCGGACTCCGTGCTGCCGCGCCCCCTCGACGACATCGGCAAACCGCGTTTCCTTTTCGATGTCATTGAGGATGATGGGTTTCTGCTCTTCCATCAACAGTGTGGCGGTGGCCTGGTCGGTCGAGGGGATTTCCATCTCGATTTCCGGGGTACGGGCCAAAGTGCCCCCAAAAGCATAGAGGCGAAAGACCCGGCGCTCGGGGTCGTGCAATGCCACGCCAAGGAACTCGCAACTGACCACCGAGGGAAGAAAGCGGGCGAGGTCCTCGAGCACGCCATTAAGGTCAGCCTGTGAAGCAATAATGCTGGAAACCTGCTGAAGCACTTCGTAGCGCGACTGCTGGACTGCACCCCCGTCATTTTCTTTCAATCCCAAGCAACCCTCGCGCGGCGTTCCGGCGCATTCTTACTCTAACATGAGAACATGGGGTGATTCCAAGAAGCGCATGCCCGCAGCACGTGCTCCCACATCAGTATTCGTCGGTGAGGCCGTGCCCCTTTGAACTCCTCAGCCGGTCCACGAGGGTTGATGCGTCCCCTACGCCACCGAATTACCTTCCCTCTTGCCATCTAGCGGGCAACTGCCATCACTCGGGCGCTTGCGGCACTCCTCGACGCCTCGTGGATGCTCGTAAGTATTGAAATCACAAAGGATTACGTGCCAACCCCCCCTGGCAAGGAAGCTGCACTTATCCCCGTCGTGCTACGAACCACGATCCTCTACCTGCGAGATCGAACCAAGGTTATCCTGAACGGACAACTCGTCGGGGAATGGGCGGAATGTCTACCCCAGGCAGTCGCCCAGTGTTGTTCAACCCGAAACACTGTTGAGATCGATCTGGACGGTATCACCTGTGCGGATGGCGCCGGTGAAGAGGCCCTTCTCTCTCTTTGGCGCGCTCATCGGCTTTTCATCTGCGCCTCCCCCTACGCGCGAACACTCTGTGAGCACCTGGGAATTCCCGTCGAGGGAGACAGTCGATGAGCACCCTGTCCCCAGTTGCCCACCCCAGGCCGTTGGTGGCGCCGGGCCGCCTCGCGCGTCTAGCCGAGGGCCCCTGGCTTATTACTGCGGCCGTAATGCTCGCAACCTTCATGGAAGTTCTGGACACCACGGTTGTCAATGTCTCTCTGACGCGCATTGAGTGTGCGACATGAGAGTTGAGACCGTGGAAGATCGCGCGAATTTGGCCCCGCGAGGGGCCGTTCCATGAATAGCCGTAGGTGCAACCTACGGACCCAGCGGGGCTGGAATCCCCCAACCCTGCAAGGGTTGATCTTGGGGGTTGTCCGGCCCCTCCAGGGCCGCAGATTTTTTAGGCGTTGGCTTCCGTAGGTTGCACCTACGGCTATTCACGGTGTTGCCCTCCGCGCAACTCGCTTCGCTCGTTGACCTGACGTAACCCTACGCAAGGCTGAGTCAGACATTTCAGGCAAGACCTGAGACGCCAACTTCTGTGTCGCGCCCATGCGGGACGGATTGAGGTTGAAAGCCGCGATTTCGGCGGGGCTGAACGGGGTGCGGAAAAACTCGAAAGCGCTGTCATTCTGAGGAGCAGCGGCGACGAAGAATCTCGCATTGTCTTGAAAATACTCAGAGCGAGATCCTTCGCGTAGTTTACCCGGAGCGGGCAGTGCAAGATTCTTCGCTGCGCTCAGAATGACAGCGAACGGGCTCAGGATGACAGCATTGTACGGTTTTTCCGCAGCCTGTGAAGCTCCGCCCTTCCGGCAGACCCCGTCCATGCGTGGTGAGAAATGCGGGTTAGAGGCTGCGGAAAAACACTTGAATGCTGTCATCCATAGAGGCTGTGACTGTTTTGAATGTGCCCGCAAACCCTCATTGAAAACAAAAGACTTATTTTCGAAAAGAGCAGGTGTAGCGCGGACCGGTTGTTTAGGTCCGCGGCTCGTCCCCGATGGACAAGGAAAACCCGCGGACCTGAAAAACAGGTCCGCGCTACCCTTCTCAATTATTTGTCTAGACACCTTGCCTGGCGGTGGGTCTTCTTCCCCAAATTCCAAAATGCAGCCGCTTTTCCTTCTTGCCAAGCCCTATTTCCGTGTTATACTAGGTTGTGAGGCTAGAGTTTGCGGACGGACGGGAAAGGCCGCGGCCCTACCCAACGGGGTCGGTGCAACTGATAGAAAAGCAGGCAGCAGGCAGGAGCCTGTAAAGCCCCGCCCTTCCAGATCCGTGGTGAGAAATCCGGGCTAGTGTGGTGTCCCACGTAAGAATTGACAATAGGCGAGACCCCCTCACCCGGCACGCCCCGGCTGGCGATTACGCCGGATGCGCGCCACCCTCTCCCCCAAAGGGGCGAGGGCAATAAAATCCATCCTCCCCTCGGTGGCCGTGGCGACCGAGGGGCCCGGGGGTGAGGGGGTCCTGGCTCACGCGCGTGTTTTTCAAGGTCCGGAATGGGGCGGACCTAAAAGATGTTAAAAATGAAGAGTGGTCTGGATGGGTTATTGAAAACAAGGGGGATAGAAAAGTGCTCTGGATGAGTTGATGAAAATAAAGAAGTTACATGTGTTTAGCGTTAGTCCTATGAAAATAAGCAGCTTGCTCGGTAATCGGGCAGGGAATTCGCGGTCGCAATCCGAAATTCCGGGCACACGACGTCGAACCCGGAAGCAACTTGCTCGGGCCACAAACACTCCTTGTTCGAGTGTTCGAGAAAGTTGGAATTCGCTGATTCGCAGCGACTTATGGAAGGAAAGGCTGGCGCTCATAGCGCCGACCCTGGGGAAGCGAACGGTCGGCGCTAGGAAATGCCGACGGTTGTCATTATGTGCAAGAAACAAAGGGGGTTAGCTATTGAAAGCCGAAACCATTCAAAAGTGTATGTCACTGAAATTAAATTGGTTAGCCTATTATTCCGGCCAAGCAGCGAAAAAACGCGGGGGCGAATAGGGATGAAACCATGACTTACGATGCAATTCTGCTCATTTCCTTTGGGGGACCGGAAGGGCCCGAGGACGTAATGCCTTTCCTGGAAAACGTCCTGCGGGGGAAAAATGTTCCTCGCCAGCGCCTGGAAGCAGTGGCGGAGCATTACTTTCAGTTTGGCGGAAAGAGTCCGATTAACGACCAAAATCGTTCCCTCCTCGCGGCGCTGCGGTCTGAACTGGAACGGAAAGGCCCTCAACTCCCAGTTTACTGGGGCAACCGTAATTGGCACCCGATGTTGTCTGATACGCTTGCCAAAATGAAGGCGGAGGGAGTGCGGCGCGCGCTGGCTTTGGTCACGTCGGCTTATAGCTCCTACTCGAGCTGCCGGCAGTATCTGGAAAACATTGCTCAGGCGCGGACCGCCGCCGGCGAGGGCGCCCCCATCATTGACAAAATCCGGGTTTTCTACAATCACCCCCTGTACATTGCCGCCGTAGTGGAAAACGTTCAGGAAGCCCTGGTGAGAATCGGCCCCGAAAGGCGGCCGTCGGCCCACGTGGTTTACACCGCCCACAGTATTCCCATTTCAATGGCACAGAACTGCAAATACTCCGAGCAACTCGTCGAGGCCTCCCGCCTGGTTTCAGCGCAGGCGGGCCGGACGCCTGATCCTTTGGTCTTCCAGAGCCGGAGCGGTCCGCCAACGCAGCCCTGGCTCGGCCCCGATATTTTGGAGCACTTGCGGGAAGTTGCTGCGCAGGGTGAGGCGAGAGACGTGGTGATAGTTCCGATTGGCTTTGTCTCAGACCATATGGAGGTGGTGTATGACCTTGACACGGAGGCTCGTGCTCTTTCTGATGAACTGGGATTGAATATGATTCGGGCGGCGTGCGTAGGGACGCACCCTAAGTTCATCGCCATGATCTGTGAACTCATCCGGGAAAGAGTGGACCCGGAGCCCAAACGCCGGAGCCTGGGATCAATGGGCGCCAGTCATGACGTATGCCCGGAGGGTTGCTGTCCTGTCACCTCGACGGCTCGGCCGAAATCCTTGTGAGCTAACTGGTGGCGCTGAGATTTGAAGGAAGAGATCGAGTCATCGGTCCATCGGGTCATTGGGGGATTGCACGGGAAACTCGAAACTCGAAAAAGCATGGTGCGGGCTGACGGGCGAATTTCCATTTTCGAATTACGAGTTCCGATTTTCAATGACCGGATGAACCGATGGCTTGATAAACCGATGATCCGACGCCGCAATGAACCGATTGGAGGTTGAGGATCAGCACCTTGATTCAAGACCTTAAGTTCGGCCTGCGCGTACGGTGTCCAAATCAAAAGCCCGGCCGTTGCATGCGGCGGGAGTCGGGTGTATTTTATCGGGCGACCGGGATTCGCTCATGGAAATTCCCGCTCACATCCGAGACCTAATTTCCCAGGAGCAGGAGCAATGCGTTCTTATACAGTCCGTTGGCTGGTTTTTGCGGGGCTGGTTTGCACTCTTTTGTTGGGAGCCCCAAAGGCGGCCGGTCAGTCATCAACCGCTTGGCCGCCGGATGCTCCTCAACACAAACTGTACATGATCGGAAATGCGCACATTGACATCCCTTGGCTCTGGCCATGGTCGGAAGCGATGGCGGTGGGGCTCAGCACGTTTCGTGCGGCGCTTGACCGCATGAATGAATTTCCGGATTTCAAATTCACTGCCAGTTCCGCGCAGTTGTATGAGTGGGCTGCGTCCGCCGATCCCAACATGATAGCGGAGATTCGCCGACGCGTAGCGGAGGGCCGATGGGACGTGGTCGGGGGATGGTGGGTTGAGCCCGATGTCAACATCCCCAACGGCGAATCGCTGGTTCGTGACGGGCTTTACAGTCAACGGCTTTTCCAGCAATTGGTGGGGCGCACGGCGCGGGTGGGTTACAACCCGGACTCGTTTGGCCATCCCGGCACGCTGCCCCAGATCCTGAAACTCCAAGAGTTGCGTGGGTACGTGTTTATGCGCCCGGCCGCCAATGAAAAGCAGTTGCCCGCCGATGTTTTCTGGTGGCAGGGAGCGGACGGAACGCGCGTGTTGACCTATCGAATACCTTACAGCTATGGAATCGAGGGCGATATAAACGACCGCCTGCACGATTTCGTTACCAAACTTCAGGAACCAACCCGGGACATGATGCTTTTCTACGGCGCGGGGGATCACGGCGGGGGGCCCGCCAAGGCAACCCTCCACGCAATCCTGGATGCGCAGAAGCAACCCGGCGCCCCCAAGATTCTGTTCAGCACTCCCGACAGCTACTTTGACGATATCGCCAAGGGCAAGGATTTTCCGGTGGTGGACGACGACTTGCAGCACCACTCGGTGGGCTGCTACACCGCAATGTCAGAAATCAAGAAGGATAATCGCACGGCAGAAGCCGCGTTGATGACCGCCGAGAAGATGGCCGAGTTGGCGAACGTGCTGGTGGGCCTACCCTATCCCAAGAGCGACTTTGCCGCTTCCTGGAAGAAAGTATTGCTGATGCAGTTCCACGACAGTATGGCCGGCACTGCACTTCCCGAACAATATATTGTTTCCCATAATGCTTATGGCTTCGCCAAGGAAGTGGCCAATCAAGCCATCTACCGCGCGGCGGAAAAGATTTCCTGGCAGATTCCCAGCGCGGATCCGGATTCGGAGTACCTGGTGGTTTTCAATCCGCACGCCTGGGGGGCGAACCTGAAGGTTCAATATGATTTGAGCTGGGGAAGTGACAACGGAGAAGGGACGAAAAACGACTCACGCCTTGAAGATGAGCATGGCAACGCCATTCCGCACCAGTGGACGGCGGGCCAAACGGTGGTGGGTGACCGGAAAGGGTTGGCCTTCCAAGCGCCCCTACCGGCTTTCGGCTACCGGCAGTTTCGTTTGCGCAAGATTGCGCCCTCCGCGGCTCCCGCATCCACCGTGCAGGCCACGGAGAAGGGCCTCGAGAATGAACATCTCCGCGTGACCTTTGCTGACGATGGGACGATTTCGATATATGACAAAGATGCCGGAGCAGAAGTGTTCCGCGGGAACGCCGGCGGGGCGCGCGGCGTCGTTCTTGACGATCACAGTGATACCTGGAGCCACGATGTTCGCGCTTACACACAAGAAATTGGAGCGTTCGGGAGCGCGAGTTTCCGTGTGCTGGAGAATGGCCCGGTGCGCGCCACGGTGCGCGTGCGGACGAGCTATGGCGCTTCGCTCATGACCACGGACTGGACCCTTTACGCGGGTGCACACACTCTGGCAGCGGGCATTTCTCTGGATTGGCACGAGCACCAGAAGATCCTGAAATTCTCGTACCCGGTGGACGTGGAAAATCCCGTGCCCACTTATGAAATCGCTTACGGCTTCAAGGTGCGCAAGGCGAACGGCGCCGAAGATCCGGGACAAAGATGGATCGACGTTTCCGGTGAGCGGAACGGCAAGGCATACGGCCTCACCGTCCTGAACGACGCCAAGTACGGTTACAGCGTACAGGACAACGACCTGCGGGTTTCCATCGTGCGGGGCGCAGTGTACGCGCAGCACCGGCCCCGCCAGCTCGATCCCAACGGTGAGTATATTTGGCAAGATCAGGGCATCCAGACTTTTCGCATGGTGCTGGTCCCTCACTCAGGCGCCTGGCAGGACGCCGGCATCGTCCACATGGCGGAGGAACTGACCGCCCCCGTGCCGGTTCTTTACCAGGGAATCCACAAGGGCGCCCGCCCGCAGGCTGCTTCCTTCCTTTCTGTGGATGTGCCGGACGTCGTCGTGTCGGATGTTAAGCAAGCTGAGGATGGAAATGACCTCATCATCCGGTGCTACGAGACGGCGGGGCACGCAACCAAGGCTACTCTGGATTTGGGTCTCGTGCACCGCCACTGGACGGGTGAGTTCCACCCGCTGGAGATTAAGACTCTTCGTGTGCCCCTGACGGCGGCCGGGGAGATCCGCGAAAATAACGCCCTGGAACAGTAAGAGATTGGGAACTGGTCCCAACAATCATGTAAGAGATTTGAGGGGGATATTAACGAATGAATTCCCGCGCAACCCCCTCACCCCCAGTACTTGCAGAACGTGGGGCCCCCTCCGCCTTGCGCTGTCGCCCATTCGTGCCAGTGTTCGTGCACACACCGGGTTGAGATGCACATGGCGAAGGAACCCCTCACCTGCCGGCACAAGGCCGACACCCGCTCCCCAAGGGAGAGGGCTGGGTTTCTTAAGTTAACGCTTTTGGGCCAACAGCCTGCCGGCCACCACATGGCCTAAACTTGCTCACCAGAGTATAATTCGCGGCGATACTTCGAGGATGGATCGCAGGCGGAAATGCAGGGCCATTCATAATTGCTAAATAAACCAGGAGATTTCCAATGCGGGTTTTGACAAGCAGACAGGTTCAGAAACTCGGGATACGTGTTTTGAATATTAGCATGCTGGCTATAGCGCTGTCCGTGCTCGGTATGGGTGGGTTTAACGGAGTGCAGGCAAACGCGCAGACAGCGGCACAGGCGGCGGACATCGTCAAGTCTCTCAGTGGCCACACGCACGCGGTGGTCGAGCGGCTGAGCGGGCTCAACCGGCTTCCGGCGGAAGGGTGGCGGTTTCACCCAGGCGACCTGGCCCATGGAGAATCGCTGGATCTGGACGACTCATCGTGGCAGTTGGTGAAGCCGCGCATGGAAGGCCCGCAGGACGCTGTGTGGTTCCGGCGGTGGATCGAAGTTCCACAAAGTCTGCAGGGCTACGACCTGACGGGCGCACGGGTGTGGTTCAGTTTCGAAGCCGACGCCAATGGCCCGATGCCGGAGATTATCTATTTTAACGGGCGGCGCGTGGCGATGGGCGATGACCTGGAACCGATCGTACTCTTTGACAAGGCCAAGCCCGGTGACAAGGTGCTGGTGGCTGTCAAGCTTCTGCACACGGTGGACAAGAAGACATTCGCCGGGACGGAACTGAAGGTCGATTTCGCCGAGAACCGGCCGAACCCCGAGGATCTAAGGCTGGAGATCCTTTCTGCGGCGTTGCTGATTCCCGGTTTCTCGAAGGATGCGGCAGCGGACACAGCGACGCTTGAGAAGGCAATTGGCGCTGTCGATTTAGCGGCGCTGGACGCGCAGGATCAGGCGAAATTTGATGCGTCGTTGAAGCAGGCTCAGGCAACGATCGAAGGCTTGAAGCCGATGTTGCAGCAAACGACGCTGCACTTAACCGGAAACTCGCACATCGACGCGGCATGGCTGTGGCCATGGACCGAGACCGTGGACACCGTCAAGCGGACTTTCGGCACCGCATTACAATTGATGAATGAATATCCGGAATACACGTTTACCCAATCGGCGGCGCAGTACAATTCCTGGATTGCGGACAAGTATCCACAGATGAACGAAGAGATCAAGCAGCGCATCAAGGAAGGGCGCTGGGAAATTGTGGGCGGCATGTGGGTGGAACCGGATCTGAACATGCCCGACGGCGAGTCGCAGGTTCGGTCGCTGCTGGTGGGCAAGCGATGGTTCCAAAAAGCCTACGGCGTGGATGTCCGCATCGGGTGGAACCCGGATTCATTTGGTTACACATGGCAACTGCCCCAGATCTACAAGAAATCCGGCATCGACTACTTCGTAACCCAGAAGATGACGTGGAACGACACCAACCAGCTTCCCTTCAAGCTTTTCTGGTGGGAGTCACCGGATGGCAGCAAGGTGCTGACGTATTTCCCGCATGATTATGCCAATGACAATCTGAACCTGGTGCGTCTCTCAAACGATCTGGCGACAGCGCGAAAGCGGGCTCCGGGCATGACGGAGATGATGGACCTTTATGGGATCGGTGATCACGGCGGCGGCCCGACGCGGGCGGTTCTGGATGAGGGCGTGCACTGGATGCAACCGGACAAGGTTGCGCCGAAGATGCAGTTCGGGACGGCGCAGAGCTACTTTACAGAGATAGAGGGCAAGCTGGCGGCGGATTCGCCGCTGTGGGATTACGACTCGATTGCCCAAGGATACAAGCCCCCCGCTGCCCCACCAGACGGTGAGGTGGCGATTCCGACGTGGAAGAGCGAGTTGTATTTTGAGTATCACCGTGGAGTGATGACCACGCAGGCCAACCACAAGCGCAACATGCGGAACAGCGAGGAATGGGCGCTGAATGCCGAGAAATACGCCTCGCTGGCGTGGTTGGAGGGCAAGCCGTATCCGGCCGATGAACTGACGGAGGCGTGGAAGAAAATTACCTTCAATGACTTTCACGACCTGGCGGCAGGCTCTGGTATCGGAATCATCTATAAGGAGGCACAGCAGGATTTCGACCAGGTACGCTGGGCCACGAACGAGATTTCGCAAAAGGCGCTGAAGACGCTGGCGTCCCAAGTGAATACGAAGGTTGCCGCCGGCGTACCCGTACTCGTCTTCAACCCCCTGGCCTGGGAGCGCTCGGGATTGGTAACGGTGGACGTGCAGATGCCGGCGCCGGCGGCGGGCGGCGTGACGGTGCTGGACACAGCGAACCGCGTAGTGCCCTCGGAGATCCTGGAGAGCGACCCGAAAACCAACAGCTATCACCTGCTCGTAGCGGTCAGGGATGTCCCGTCGCTGGGATACAAATTGCTGCACATCGTCCCGGGCGCGAAGCCGTTTGCAAGCGATGTGAAGGCGGAAGGGCTGACCCTCGAGAATTCGGCGCTGAAGGTAACGGTGGACAAGCAAACCGGCTGCATCACCAGCCTCTACAACAAGAAGACGAAGTTCGAGGCGCTGGCGGCGGGCGCGTGCGGTAATCAGTTGCAGACTTTCAAGGACCTACCGAAAGAGTACGACGCGTGGAACATTGATCCCGGCGCGCTCGATCACTTCACTCCGATTGAGAATGCCGATTCGGTTGAGATGATAGAGAAGGGCCCGCTGCGGGGCGTGATTCGCGTGACGCGCACTTGGCAGAGCTCGAAGTTCGTGCAGGACATTACGCTCGACGAGGGGGCGGACCAAGTGGATGTGGCCAATGACATCGACTGGCATGAGACGCATGTATTGCTGAAAGCCGCGTTTCCGCTGGCCGCCACCAGCGACAAAGCAACGTACGAGATTCCCTATGGAAGCATTCAACGGGCGACGACGCGCAACAACACCTGGGAGCAAGCGCAGTTCGAAGTGCCGGCGCTGCGCTGGGCCGACCTGGGCGATGGACAACACGGCTTCAGTCTGTTGAATGAGTCGAAGTATGGGTACGACGATAAGGACAATGTGCTGCGCATCTCGTTGTTGCGATCGCCGACATGGCCTGATCCGGAGGCCGATCGCGGGCGCCATCACTTCCGCTACGCTCTTTACCCACACGGCGGTGACTGGAAGCAGGCCCTGACGGTGCGGCATGGCTACGAATACAATTACAAACTTCAGGCGATGCAGGTGGAAGCGCACGCGGGCAGCTTGCCGGCAGAGCATGGGTATGTAACCGTGGTGCCGGAAAATGTGGTGCTGACGGCCCTCAAGAAAGCTGAGGACACGAACGGGCTGATCTTGCGGGTATATGAGTGGGCCGGAAAACCAGGCGACGTCGAAATCCATGTGCCCAAGGGTGCGACAGGAGCCACCCTCACCAACCTGATGGAAAAGCCGGAGGGGTCGGCGTTGAAAATTGTAAATGATACGGTCACCGCGCCAATTCATCCGTACGAAATTCTGACGGTGCAGGTGAACTATCCCTCAAAGCGGTAATACAAATCATCTGCATCAATCCCCGCGACTGCATGGGGAGGTGTTCAGTCGTACCTTATCGGGCGGCGGATGAAGAGAATTTCGGTTTCGTCGATCCCGCATCCTTATCCCGCGTCCCCAACGGAGCACGCCGGCGAATGGCGCACGGAGGGAGGCATCCACGTCGAGGTTCCTTTCCTACAGCTACATACTTGTGGTCGCAGGATTCCTGGTCTGCTTAACGGCGAGCTTGACCGGGCAGACCAAGCCCCAAGGGGAAATTGATCTGGTGGGATACGCCCACACGGATCTTTTCTGGCTCTGGCCCCAAGTGACGTCGGCAACCAGGCCGGCGATTACGGCGTCACTTTGCTCAACGATTCGAAGTATGGATATTCGTATCACGAGAATACGCTGCGCATGAGCCTGATTCGCGGTCCGCGCCGCGCGTACCAAGGGATGAAGGACACCTGGTCGGACCAATCGGACGAGCCGATTGTGGGTATCCATCACGTCAAGTACGCGCTCATTCCTCATCGCGGCGCCTGGCAGGACGCGAATGCTACGCGACGGGGCGCGGAGTTCAACGCGCCGCTGATGCCAAAATCCGAACCGTCCCACACCGGGCAGCTTGCCACATCCTCCAGCGTGCTCGACGTATCCCCATCGAGTGTCACCGTGGAATCCGTCAAGAAAGCCGAGGACACCAACGAATACATCGTCCGATTGTATGAGACCGAGGATAAAGCCTCCGCCGCCGTCCTCGACTTCGCGCGCACCCCGCGCACCGGGCGTGAAACCGACATGATGGAGTGGGATAAGTACGTGCCTGCGAAATCATTTGCGATCGAGGGGACAAAAGTGATAGTTCCCGTAAAACCTCTCGAAGTAATAACCATTCGGGTCGGATTTTGAGATAGGAATCCCCCGTGGGCCGGCTCGAACCGGTCCCGGGAATCGTCTACCGCCGCCATGCCGCACCCTGCGGGACAGAAAGCAGCTTCTGGGCAGGCTCCGGTCGCACCCGCCCGAATTTACTCCAGGTTCGCGTGCCGTGTAAACATCTCTGCCGCTGTGACGTTATATTTCTGCATGAGAACTAGCACTAGCGCGTCCAAAAGCAAAAAGAGGCATTGCTCGAAAAGAGTACCCATCGGTTGGATTGATTGATCATCGGGGTTGGAAACCTGCGCTTTGGGGGAGGAGGCCGGTATAACCACGACGGAATTCGCTGATTGCGCAATGGGGGAATTCGGGTCAATGGTGAAAAGCACGATTTTTGCCCCGATTTCCTTGGTTTTTGCGGCAATCGCCAGCAAGTTCGCCGTCCTGCCGGATCCCGAACCTATAATCAAGCAGTCGCCGGCGCTAATCGGGGGAGTGGTGGTTTCGCCAACCAAGTGAGCATCTATCCCGAGATGCATGAGGCGCATCGCGAACCCGTGGATTCCCAAGGCGCTGCGCCCCCTGCCGGCTAGAAACACCCTTCTCGCGCCGGTTATTTGCAGAAGGGCTTGCTCAATGCTTTCTTGACTCACTTTCCCCAGACACACGTCAATTTCCCTAACAATATCCGTAAGTGCGTTCTTCATGCCAGAAATCATCGCGCCTCTCACCGCCCCAGGTTGTGAATCCCCCATCAAGAATTGCCCATCCCTCCCTCCAGTTTTTTCATGATCGTGCAAGCAACCTCGTGGGGATCAGGCTGGTCTGTGATTCCGCTTCCCACCACAAGAATATCTGCGCCCTTTGACAAAGCCTGCCCAACGGTATCGGATGTCAGTCCACCGGCAATCGCCAATTGGCAGCTAACAACGGGCCGGACAATCTCCAGGAGGTAGAGGATGTCTTTATCGGGACCGCGACGGTCAAACGCCGTATGAAGGCAGATGATGGGTACCTTCATGGCGCACAGTTCTATCGCTCTGTCCACGGGGTCGCGAACATTGATGAGATCAGCCATGATCTGTCCACGGTGAATCTCTGCGGCCTCGAGGGCGCCGCGGATGGTCAGATCGTCGGCAGCCGCCAGTACCGTGACGATGTCAGCCCCTCTCTTAAACGCGCTGGTTGCCTCAATCATGCCTGCATCCATGATCTTCAGGTCGGCTACGTATTTCTTATCCGGAAATTTGGCCTTGATCGTCTCCAGAGCGCTTAATCCCTCTCCAATAATCAAGGGTGTCCCAATTTCAATAATGTCCAAATGAGGATAGATTTGGCCGACGATCTTCAGCGCCTGTAGGGTGCTCAGAACATCGACAGCAACCTGAAGAAGCGGTCTTGATTTGGAATTCATCCCCATTGGTCCTCGCAATGGTGCAACAGCTTACGGGATACAATTACCGTGGCCTCCATGAGATCTTATATCGCGAATCCAGGATTTTCCAGCCGGTTATGAGCGGCGGGTATAAGCGTGCGAGCAGGCGCCTATTCCGCGCGCAGTGTTTTGGCCGGGTCGATTCGCACAGCGTGGATCACCGGCGGCACCGCGGCCAGTAAGGCCGCCGCCAGGATGGTCAGGGTGGGAAGCGCCAACATCCCCGGGTCGGTGGGCTTCACCTGATAGAGCAGCGTCTGGATATATCGCACCGAGTCGAAACTGAGCGCAAGGCCGGCGAATGCTCCTGCGATCACCATGGAGAAGACGTCCACGGTCACGCGCCGCGCAACGTCGCCTGCTTGCGCGCCTATCGCCATGCGAATGCCGATTTCCTTTTGACACATCAGGCCATCCTTAAAGACGCAATTTACCGCCGCCGTCACCAACTGGCAGCGTGATGCTTCGGCGCAAGCTGCTTCTTGCCCGCCGCCGTCAATTTGTACATGCGCGCCCGCCGTCCGGTGTCCTTGGTAATCCATTCAGCACGAATCCAGCCGTCTTCCTGCATCCGGTGCAGCGCCGGATAGAGTGAGCCATCCTCGACGCGGAGCCGAAAGGGTGGCCGCTGGGAAGGCGGAATCGAATTCAATCGGTTTTCCCTACCCCTATCCTATTAGATCCCCTCCGGGGATCAAGGATGGGCAGTGCCGATGTGTTTTTCCGCAGCCTGTTTGGCCCCGCTGTTACAAGGCCTGACTGATAATCCCCCCAGCCCCCGGAGAACGTCCAAGCCTGGTAAGGACTCCGGGCCAGGTAGTGGCCGGTTGGATTGAGAATCAATGACTCAGGCACTCTCAAAGGAAATGCTATACTCGCAAACTGACGAGATAGAGCCCTCCCTGCCAAGCTTGATCGATTGCCATGGATGAGGCTACGAGGCAAGCCATACGGCCAAATCAGCTCGTCAAGTCGATAATCGCCAGGGGAATCTCGCCATGATCAATATCGGGGTTCGGCAGACTTCGCGCGCCCACGGCGTAAACGTGTGCAGGGCCTGCTCCGGTGCCAAGGCGATGGTTCCCGCGGCAGATACGTGCAGGCTAAAACATTCTGGCGGCAGGGAGGATTGGATGAGGCCAGTCGAGGCGTTCACGTATAGATGGGAGTCTATATTCCCCGGTGCCTTCTCACGTCGTAGAGCTGCGCTCACTGTGTTGCTCTTTGGCTGCTTCATCCTGGGCGTTCACGTCCGCGCCGTTGGCCAAAGCCACACAACTTGGAGTGACTACGGAGGCGGAACGGACTCCGCGCAATATTCCGCCCTTCATGAGATCAATCGGACCAATGTCAGCAAGCTTCAGATCGCCTGGGTCTTTCCCACGGGAGATGACAACCGATATTTCTTCAATCCGGTCGAAGCGCACGACCTTACCTACGTCCTGGCCAAGAACAACTCCATCGCGGCGCTCAATGCCGAGACCGGGAAAGTGGTCTGGGTCCACGAAGCCGATCCGCACACGGACATCATTACCAGCCGTGGGATCAATTATTGGGAGAGCAAAGACGGGCACGACCGCCGGCTCCTTTTTGCCAGCAACCACTTCTTACAGGCGATCGATGCCCGGACGGGGAAGCCGATTTTGTCTTTCGGCACGGACGGACGTGTTGATTTGAAAGAGGGCCTGGGCCGCGATCCCCAAACTCTTTCGCTGGTCCAATCCACAACTCCCGGGCGAGTCTTCGAGAATCTGCTGATCTTAGGCTCGGCCACTAATCAGGGATACGGATCGGCTCCGGGAGATATCCGGGCATTCGATGTGCGCACCGGTCAGTTGGTATGGACTTTCCACACCATCCCGCATCCGGGCGAGTTGGGATACGAAACCTGGCCGAAAGACGCGTGGAAGAGGGTGGGAGGGGCCAATTGCTGGGGAGAGATCTCTGCGGACGAAAAGCGCGGAATCGTTTACGTGCCCACGGCGAGCCCCAAGTACAACTTTTACGGCGCTGACCGCCGCGGGGCCAACCTATTCGGCGACTGCCTGCTCGCGCTCGATGCCCGCAGCGGCAAACTCCTCTGGTATTTCCAGATGGTTCATCACGATATCTGGGATTACGACAACACGGCCGCTCCCAAGCTGCTCACGGTGTGGCACGACGGCCAAAAGGTGGATGCCGTAGCGCAGGTCGGCAAGATGGGATTCGTTTGGGTATTCGACCGCGTAACGGGCAAACCGCTCTGGCCCATTGAGGAGCGGCCGGAGCCGCGTTCTGACATGCCCGGCGAAGAGACCTGGCCCACTCAGCCGTTCCCGCTGAAACCGCCGCCGTTCGCCCGGCAAGCCTTTACTGCCGCCGACCTGAGCCCGTTGATCAGCGATCCGCAAGAATTGGCGCGGTTCCGCCAGGAGCTCGATGCGGCCCGGAATGAGGGACTTTACACGCCGCCCACACTGACCGGCACCATGGAGATGCCGGGCAATAGTGGCGGAGCGAATTGGGGTTCCTCAGCAGTGGATCCGGCCGATGGCACGCTTTACGTCGTTTCGATGGATCTTCCCTGCCTGCTTAAATTAGAGCGCGAACAGACGGGCAGAGCTTCCCCGGGCGAGTCTATCGAACAACAAGGCCACTTTATCTACGAGTCGAATTGCCGCTCCTGCCATGGCGCTGACCGGAAGGGCTTGCCTCCGGCCATTCCCTCGCTCGTCGATATCGGCGCCAGCCTGCATCGGGAACAGATTGAAAGCGTGGTGAGGCAGGGGCGCGGCCCCATGCCGGGATTCCCCAGGCTCCCAGAAACGGATCGGAAGGCGCTGATCGCATTCCTGCTCAATCCCTCCGGCGCCTCAGCCTTGCCATCGGTCCCTGCTATGCCTCAGGCCGCCGGTACGAATTCCCCCGCCGGACCCGATTCTGGAGCGGTCCACTACCTCACCGGGTTTGGCTTCATGATGACCAGCACGGGAGTTCCGCCCATAACACCTCCGTGGTCATCACTCACCGCATACGACCTGAACCAGGGCACAATTAAATGGAAAATCCCACTGGGTGAGGTGCCGGAACTGGCGGCAAAGGGAATCCGAGGTACCGGCTTTCCTTTTCCCAGAACGGGCCCGGTGGTAACCGCCGGCGGGTTGGTCTTCACCGCGACGCGCGATCACATGGTCCGGGCGTACGATGAGGAAACCGGAAAGGTGCTTTGGGAAAAGCGCCTCGAGACGGCGCTCCAGGGCGTTCCGAGCGTGTACGAAGCGGGTGGGCGGGAATACCTTGTGGTTTGCGCCGCAGCACCAGAAATGCTCGATGCAGCAATACAGGGACATATCCGCGGCGCCTACGTGGCCTTCGCATTGCCCAGTGCTTCGAGGCAGGCCGGGGATACGAAACGGCGCGATGCCCTGGCTTCGCGAAAGTAGAATAGAGGGTGTAGCTTGACCAGACTCGCTAACTCGAACTTCTCACCACGCTTGGACGCCGCCGGAAGGGTGCGGCTCTCATAATCTGTTCGTCGCGCCTGTCCGGCCGCCTTAAATCGGATTTCCGTCGGCATCGATGAACCGGATTTCGCCGAGGCCCAATTCACGGATTCCTTTTTCAATCTTGGCGCGGTCGCCGACCACCACCCACACGAGGTTGTCAGGATGGACGATCTGCTTGGCGGTAGCGTCAAGATCGCCGGTGGTCAAGGCGTTGATCTTACCCGTCATGGTGTTGTAATAGTCGTCGGGCCAGCCGAATTGGACCAAATCGGTGATGGAATTTCCAACCTCGTTGAGTGTTTCGCGCGACCCCGGCAGGCTGAGCGTTTCGTTCGCCTTGATCCGCGCCAGCTCCTCTGCCGTTACCGGACGGTCCGCCAGTATTGCCCGCAGTTCCTTGTTGACTTCCACCAGCGACTCTTTGGTCTTATCCGTCTGGACTGGCGCCCAGACAATGAACGGCCGCTGCGCGCGTGCGCTCCATAGCAAACTGCCCGCTCCATATGCCCAGTGCTTGTCCTCACGCAGATTCATATTGAGCCGCGAGCTGAAGGTGCCGCCCAGATCGTCATTCATGGCCTGGATTGCGATTTCCACCGGCGTGTTGGGCGGCGCGGCGACGGTTCCGGCGAGGATCACCGATTGGCCGGCGCCGGGCTTGTCCACAATGTAGACCAGGGGTTTGGGC
Organism: Terriglobia bacterium; assembly: GCA_049519635.1. Lineage (GTDB taxonomy): Bacteria > Acidobacteriota > Terriglobia > UBA7540 > UBA7540 > Bog-366. Next base: position 26,601 of record JBEKQO010000072.1, read on the forward strand.
GCAAGCCGTACTGCCGAGACGTTTTTCAACGGGACCTCACCGCGTTTCCACCCGGCAAAAAGCTTTTCCAGCTTGGGCGTCAGCTCGGCGAGGGTCGTGTCGCCCGCCACCACCAGGGTTGCGTTGTTGGGCCGGAACCACACTTCGTGGAACTTCACCAGGTCGTCACGCGTGATCTTCTTCACGCTCGCGGCCGTGCCCGATCCCGTAAGCGGATTGCCGTAGGCGTGGCCTCGTCCATAAAGCAGGCCGGGGAAGACCCGCAGGGCCATGGGGATGGGCTCACTCTGCTCCTGTTGAATGGCGTCCACTTGCAGTTTCTGCTCGCGCTTGAAGTCGGCCTCCGGAAAAGACGGATGGAGGATGACATCAGCAAACAGGTCGAGGGAGGGATCGAGCTTGGGCTCGAGCGCCGACAGCCGTATGAACGAGAAGTCGAGATTGGAATAGGGCTGAAGTTGCGCGCCGAGCAGGGCCGTTTGGTCGCTGATCTCGAGCGCGTTGCGCGTGCGCGTGCCGTCGATGAGAAGGGTACCGGTGAGCTTGGCCGTTCCCGGCGTGGCGAATTGATCCGCCGCATAGCCAGCATCCACGGCCATCCAGAGATTCACCAGCGGAACTCCGTGGCGCTCCGCCAGAATCACCTTGAGTCCATTGGAAAGCGTGGCCCGCTGGAGCTTGGGCAGTTTCAACTCTGGCGGTGGACCGAGTGCAGGCGATTGGGAGCGGTCCGCGCCGCCCGCTGTGATCTTGTAGTCTGGGAACGGCTGCACCGCGGCGATGTAGACCCCGTCCCCAAGCCAACGGTTGGCCGCCGACTTCAGATCTTGGGCGGTGGCCTTACGCACGCGCTCCAGCGTCACTTTGTAGCCGCCCGGGTCGCCGGTGTAGACTGCATACTCTGCCAACCGGTCGGATTTTCCGCCGAAGCCGCCGATGCGCTCAATGCCCCGCAGGAAGTTCGCCATGTACCGCGTTCGCACGCGCTCCAACTCAGTGGGCGTGGGCCCTTCTTTGAGGAATCGCGCCAGTTCCTCGTCAATTTCCTTCTCGATCTCGTCCAGGTTATGCCCGGGGCGCGCGGTGACCTGAATATAGAACTGCCCGCCGATTTCCCGTGCATCCACTCCCACGGTGACGTCGCTCGCAATCTGGTCGTCGTAGATCAGCCGTTTGTACAGACGCGAGGTCTTTCCCTGGCCCAGGCACGCGCTGACCAGTTCCAGATAATCGGCGTCGGCGCTGCCAAACTGGGGTACGTTCCATACCTTGTAAAGGCGCGGCAGGGGGACATGTTCCTGGGTGATCTCGCGGTGGGTCCCGGTCATCTTGGCAATCCAGAGCTGCTGGTGGGTCACCGGCGGTCCGGCCGGAATGCTGCCAAAGTACTTTTCCACTTTCTCCCGCGCCGTTTTGGCATCGATGTCACCGACCAGCACCAGCACGACGTTCGACGGTCCGTAATACGTCTTGAACCAATCCTGCACGTCTTTGAAGGAGGCGGCGTCCAGGTCCGACATCTCCCCGATGACGTCCCAGGAGTACGGATGACCGGCGGGATAGGTGTTTTCCGGAAAGTGCTCTTCCGTGAGATCGTAAGGCTGGTTCTCGTCTTGCCGCTTCTCGTTCTGCACCACCCCGCGCTGCAGGTCCAGCGTCTTCTGGCTCAAGTCGAGGAATCCCATGCGGTCCGACTCCATCCACAGGGCATAATCGAGCGCCGAGGTCGGCACATCCTCGAAGAAGTTGGTGCGGTCGAAATAGGTGGTGCCATTCACGTCGGTGGCGCCGACGTTTTCCATCGCTTTAATGTAACTTCCCGGGGCATGCTGGCTGCCGCCAAACATCAGGTGCTCGAAGAGGTGAGCGAAGCCTGTCCTCCCCGCCTTTTCGTTCTTGGAGCCGACGTGATACCACAGGTTCACGGCGACAATGGGCGCCTTATGGTCCTCGTGCACGATCAGCGTAAGACCATTCTCGAGCACGAACTTCTGATAGGGAATGTCAATATCCTGCGCTGGCGACTGCACAAACGCACCGAAGGTGAGAGCAGATAGCAGCAATAGCCGCATTTTTACCATAGGGATCACTCCTGGTATTACTTTGTTGCGTTATGTCGGCCTGAGGTCCACGAAGGTGAACGGAAGAGGTTCTGTCAGTGCAATCTGAGTCTTTCCAGAAGCCCCTTTCGTTCCAGTCGTTCGGACGCGCATTTCAAGGGACTCAGGCCATGAACAGCGCAAAATAATACGGGATAACTCTGGGCCAGCACAGTCGCCATGAAGCGTACTTCGAAGTGAACACGGAGTCAAGGTGTGCTAAGACCGCGAAAGGCGCTGCTCCTAGCCCGAACTTCTCACTACGGGTTGGGAAGGGGGGGCTTCACCGGCTGCGGAAAAACCCTTAGGGTTTTCGTGCCCTGCAAGGGCACAAGGTAGTAGCCGGGGGCAACGCCCCCGGAACGCGTGTCACACGGTTCTCGACCCTGAAGAGGTCGCACGCTCCCTGGCCGGAGGGGCGCAATTCCAGCGGTGACCAGGCAGAATCGACCTTTTCAGGGTCGGGCTCGGATGTGGTGCTCTTTCCGGGGGCGTTGCCCCCGGCTACTTCATAGATCCCCTTCGGAGATCAGGGATGGACAGTGCCGATAGGTTTTTCCGCAGCCTGTTTAGCCCCGCCTTTACAGAGCCTTTCTGATTATTGTTGTGTTCCGGCCCAAGCTTGGTGAGAAATTCCGGCTAGGATGCCGGCCCACTCACAACAGGATATGAATCACTCCCAAGCCCAGCAGCGCCTGGGCGGCGATACCGACGCCGAGACAAGTAATAGCCGTAGCTGAGGCCGCCGGCAGCCAGCGGTTAATGAGTGGCCCGTCAGTCGGCAGCCGGGCGAGCAGCCGGCGCGCATATACCGTAATCATGCCTACTGAAATCAGGACTGCGGCCAGCCCAAGACTGAACGCGACGATCAGGTAGAGTCCGAAAGCCACCCGATGAAGTGAGACGGCGCTCAGCAACACGACGAGCGCCGCCGGGCAAGGAACGATGCCGCCCGTCACACCCAGGGTCACAAGCTGGCGGTAGGGAAATGGACTTTCCGTGGGATGCGAGTGCCCGGCATCTTGCGGATGGCTATGAGGGTGCTCGGGGGTGTGTTGATGCGAATGGGCGCTGCCGGCCGCGGTGTGATTGTGCGTGTGTTCATGAGAATGTCTGTGATCGTGGCTATGACCCCAAGGGCCATGGTGATGAGGGTGCCCGGGCGCGTGGCTGTGTCCCGCCAAGCGGCGCCGGAGCATGTAGAATCCGAGGAAGGCGATGGTGAGCCCGGAAGCGATGCCCAGCCAGGGGTAGAGATGGTCAGGCACAACGTACTTCGACGCATAAAGCGTGACCAGCCCAAGCGCGTAGACCCCTGCGGTGTGTGTGGCGGTCACGATCAAACCGAGGAGCAAGGCGTGGGCGGCCGTTCCTTGCGACCCCACCAGGTAGGCCGCCACGATGGTTTTTCCGTGTCCCGGCTCGAGCGCGTGCAGACCACCTAGGGCGGCGGCGATCAGCGCCGCTGTAAGCATGAACCAAAGTCCCCATCTGTTCGAGGTAATGAGTTCCGTGAAGGAGTTGTGCGGTGTCCCTTGCTTATTGGCTTCAAGCGTAAGCCTCTCCGATGACGCCGAGACAGGGATTGCGAGGGGCCCGCCCACCGTCGCTTCCGAGTTTGCGGAGGGAGATGATATAAATTTACTACCCTCGCCCGCTTGCGGGAGAGGGTGGAACGCAACGGGGGCTCTCTCCAGCCGGGGCGGGCCAAGTAAGGGGGGCACCTGGGTACCAATGGCGGAAAGTCCCGCCCTCAGTCCCTTGACAAGCGTAAACGTCAAACGCGCCGAGAGGTCCTGCGGGGGGCTGTTGATTAGATCGGTGGGATAATTCGCGAGTTCCTGACTGCGCGAAGCGCCCGCGGCAGTGCTCAGAACCAGCGTCGCATCAGGGCCCGCAGAGGCCACCACTTCCTTCCATCCAGCTCGCTCAGGAAAGTTGCCGTCGCGATATTCCAGCGTGCAAGGGCACGCTGCGCCCGAAAATGGCGCACGATAGACGATCCCGATTTTCATGGTCGGCAAATTGCCGGCGCCGGGCGGGAAGATTACATTCTCTGACACGGTTTCGAGCGCGAGAGGCCGGCCGTTGAGAGTCACCACCAACGCGCCCTTGAGCGCCGCGGCCTTCTGCGCAAGGTAAGCGACGACTTGAGGATCGTCTGGCGCCGGTACAATGCCCGATGTTTGCATTTCCTGGAAGGTGGGAATCTCCGCCATGTCCAGGATGTAGCGTAAATCGACCGCGCCTGACTCGATGCGCAAACCGGCGAAATGGCTGATGCTAAAATTTCCCATGGGATGAGCGAGGACAGGTCGCGGAACAATAAACACAAGCCCTGCAATGAGCAGAAGGCCGGGAATGATCTTCCTCGTCATTTGCCCAGTTTTAAAAGTCATTTGAGTAACCCTTCCGGCTATGGTCTGAATTTGCAACCCTCTCCCCCGAGCGGGCGATGGAAGAAGAATTCCTTGTAGGGACGGTTCGCGAACCGGTCCTACGGGTCATCGTCCCGATCCGTAGGTTTCCCCTACGGCGGCGGAATCTGCGAGCTGTCCCAGCTTCTCTCGCGCCTGACCGGCATAGACCAAATGGAATTGGGGATTCAAGGTCAGAGCACGCCTGAACATCGTCCGCGCGCGTTCGTTGTGGCCGAGTTGGGACGCTATCATTCCGGCGTGAAAATCCAACAGAGCATCTCCGGTGCCGAGAGCGAGTGCCTTCTCTACCGCCTCGGCTGCTTCGGGAGCGCGGCCATTTTTGAAAAGTACCCATGCCATGATGTCCCACGTATAGATGTCATGGCGGACCTCCAACTCCTTCTTCGCCAACTCGACGGACTCCTTGAGCTTAAAGTCGTGATCGGCATAGAAAAGCGCCAGTTCGCGGTAGAACAGCCTCTCGTTGAGAGGATTGAGTGTGCTGATGAATTCCAGGAGCGCAAGCTGTTTGTGCGCATCGTCGGGATGTCCCACTTGCAGGTCAAGGTCGTAGATCGCCGCGGCGAAGGAAGGAAACGGCACCACAGCGATGGCCTTCCGATACAGTGCGATCGCTTCCGGATATCTTCCCTGTGCCGTTCGGACCTCACCCAAGCCCGCGAGGTTGCGGTAAGAGTGTGGGTCAATGTCCAGCCCGGCCCGGTAGGCTTGCTCTGCACCGATGAGGTCTCCGCTCTTGAAGCAGATATCGCCGAGCTGGTATTGGCTCCAAGCTACGTTTTCCACGGGCAGATGCAAGGTCATGGCGACGGTGATCGCCGTGCGCATCAACTTGACCGCGCCAGAGGCGTCGCCTCTGAGAAAGTGCAGGTAGGCCATGCGGCTGTTTCGCTCGTAGGCCAACCCGCTTGATTCATCCCGAAGCGGGTCGCGCAATCGCCCGTAGGCCTCGTCCGCGCGCTCATACTCTCCCAGGTCAGTCAGGGCATCGCCGACAATCGCCCAAGGTGAGGGGTCGCCGGAGCCAAGTGCTAGCGCTGCTTGCGCCCAGGAGAGAGCCTCCTGGAATTGATGTTCGGCCATCGCCACCACTGCCATGTGGGTTTTGGCGGAGGCTGCGGCGGGATCGTTTGCAACCAGGTCGAGGGATTTGTCCAAGGCCTCCTTCGCCAGTTCGTAATAACTCGCGTCTGCGGTTTCCCGTCCCTTCTGAATGTAGCTCGCACCCAAAGCGTCATATGCCTTGAAGTCTTGTGGGTACATCTTCAGGTGGGTCTGTAGAGATTGGATCGTTGCGTCGGTGGAAGTTTGTCCAGTGCCGCTGGCGCACGCGGCCGCCAGAACCAGCACCAGCAGTAACCCTGATTTCTCACCGCGGAAACCGAAGGTTACAGCCTTGGCCCCCCCGTTAGGCCTTCTGATTATTCCCATATCCCGCTTCCAGTCATTGGGTATACCGAACCGCCGTATAGCTGCCGGATTGAGTGATCGCGCGGCGAGCGGCCTCCGAAGCTTCCGACGTGGGGTTGAGTTCGAGAGACTGCTCAAAATAACGGATTGCCGCGTCCCTCTTTCCCGAGGCTGCATCAATGGCTCCTGCGTGATAAAAAAGCACGGCATCACGTGTCCCGACTGCGAGCGCCTTCCCAATCTGCTGGCCAGCCTCGGCGTATTGACCATTCGCGAAGAGCGCCCAGGCGAGGGCGTCGAGGGTCCAGACATCGTGGCGGCTCTCCATCTCCAAGCGGGCAAGGCGAAGCGCCTCCTGAGGTTGGCGGGCGTGATCGGCGTAATAAGGGATCAACTCCACGTTGGCGTTGTCCGGCTGGGCAATTTGCGCGCGTGCTTCCCGCTCAAATTCTGCATAAGTTTTTGCCGCGTCAAACGGCCTTCCGGCGCGCTCGAATGCTCGTGCCGCAAGCAGGAGGCTTAACGTGCTGGGAAAGCTGCGATTACGCTTCTCCAGCAACTCGACCGCCTCGGCGTCAAGGTGTTGGGCAAGGCGAACTTCGGCCAATTCTTCCAGAGACAGGTAGTAATCGGGAAACGCCTTCAGCGCTTGCTGGAGTAGCGCTTCGGCCACAATGGGGCGCCCCGCCTGCCGGTGGAGCCTCGCCATATTCGTCAAGATCCAAGCCGCTTCTTCGGTTTCGAGCGGGGGCGTCTGCTGGAGTGCCTTACTCAGAAAATCCAAGGCGCCGTCGGTATCGCCCCAGTCCTGCCGCAGAGTTGCGCCGCAAAGATAAGCCGGAAGATTACCGGGGCGGAGGTTCATCATCCACTGCGCAGCTTCTACTGCCTGATCGTAGTCCCCGAGCGCTGCCTCGGCCTCCGCCATATACCCCCAGATAAGGACTGAGTCGGGGATGCGGTGGTTGAGCGCCCGAGCCTCTTTCAACGCCGGGCGGAATCTGTGTTCAGCCAGCAGAAGAGCGACGCCCGCCTGGTCCGCCTCAAAATTCTCCGGCTGGATACGAAGAGAGGTTTCAATTGCTACCCTTGCCTGCTGATAGTAGGAAGTGTCCGCCGTCTCCCGAGCGCGGCGAACCAACGCCAGTGCCAAGTCGTTATACGCCTGGTAACGATTTGGCTGCTTTTGCAGGACCTTCTGAGCGGCCTCGATGCGGAGTTCGGACGGGGAGAGCGAACCATCCTCGCCGGCGCCGGCAGCCCCCGAGGCGGAAATGGCAAAAAAGAGCGCAAAAACCATAGTATTCATGTTGATCTCGGATAGCCCGGATTTCTCTCTACAAGTTTGGCGGGGTGGGGCAGGCGCGGAGCGCCACTCCAAAAGCCTCGCACGCCCCCCCGTCTGACACTTCGTGCCTACTGCCTACTGCTCTTCAGCCCCAACAAAGCAGGTTGAATTTACTCGACTGGGCAGGCAGGCCCTGTTCCGGCGGTGCAACCAGGTTCACCCGGGTCGATATGCCGCCGGTTGCGCCCGCTTGGACAGTAATCAACATAGGGGAACGAGGTGTGGAAGTGCGTGTTGGGCTCCACTAAATTCGTCATGCCGTCCGTCGCGAGGTCGGTGTCCACATCGTTTATATTGACCCCATCACCCAGCGCGTTATTTGGAAAAACGTTGCAACTTGTGGAGTTGCCGGGGCCGCACTTGTTACCTGCCAAGACGCCTCCTACGGCTACGCGCAAGACGATGTCCACCACGTCGTCAGCCAGTCGCCTGCCATTCGGGAAACCGGCGCCGTCGCCGGCAAGCAACCCTAGACGGCTGGCGTGACCGGGCGCGGTGGGGGTCACACCCGTATTCAGTCGGAGCAAGTCCGCGACCGGGCCGGCGGATGTGCCAGAAGCTGCGATCGGAGGCAGATACTCTACCAATGGAAGCAGGTCAGTGCGCGGGGCGGGTGGAGAGTAGAGCGCTCCCGGAGCAAGCACAGAATAGAGGGAGTCGACAATCGTCACGAAGAGCGGATTCAAGTCGAAATCCGCGAACTGCGAGTCATGCTCGGGCTTGGACATGCTCCAGTAGTCCTTCGTTCCCGTCCCGATGATGAGCTCATTGATGAGCGGATTCCCCAGCCGCTGCACTTGGCTGAAATCGTCCGAATTCGGTTCGTGTGAGAACTCCGAGTAGGCGGCGCGGCGTATCGTTACCCGTGGCCGGGAAGTCGAGCCCCAGATTCCAATGGTTGCGTTTGGCGATGCTGGGGGCTCAACTTTTCCGCTGCGGGTCAGCATCTTGATCGGCACCTGAATGGCAATCACGTCTACGGCGTAGCCGGAAACCGTGTCAGAGGCGAAGTTCTCATTGGCAAGATCTTCGGCGTGGGAGAGGACTCCCGGCACACCCGTCCCGCCTGGGGGCCCTCCTTCGAGAAGCCGGAAGTTGGCAGTGTCAAAAGTCGCCCCCAGGTCGATAAAGAAGGGATCGTCAACGGGGCCGGAAAACACCGAAATGCCTTTATCGGTGTTGGTATAAGTACCCGCGGCGTAAAGGTCGGCGTAGCTGATTGTGCGCGGACCGGCATTGGCCGGAACCACGTAAAATGGCTGGCCGTCGCTATTCACAATATGCGTGGGAACGCCGTTTTTAACCATGGTGACGGTATAGGTCTGCCGGAAGTTCAAGCCGGGATTTGCGAAATCGGTAATCTGGGGTGGGACTCCCGGGGCCGTGCCGCCCGAGGCAGAGTTGAATCCTGCCAATCCCGTGTAAACGGTTGGCAATTGGTATTGCGTTGAGAACCGAATTTGAAACACGATGTCATCCCGGCCATCCTGGTCGTTATCAACATGAATTTCGTAGAGGATCTGGGGGTCGAAAGGGAACCAGTTGGGACCATTCGCTGGCTCTTCGAAGGGATTGACTCCCATGATCATCGTAATACTCGCGGGATTGGTATCGTGGCCGTTGGCATCGTAGCTGCGAAAAGCCCAAAGATCGGTAATGTCGGCCGTTGGGTCGAGAGCCGTGATCGGCGCTTCGCGGTGGCTGGAGGCCATGATCCCGGCCGGGCCCATGAACAAGACCGCAGCGGCGGAGATCGCTAGCAAGGCCAAGGTTAGAGTGACAAGGGAAATCTTGGTCTTCATCATGCACCTCATCTTCTAAGGATTGGGGTTCAAGATCGGTGGACCGGGTTTACGGAAACCAAAACGCTTTCCGACCAGGCCCGGACTGGCGGCCCGGCCAGTGGTGAAAGCATCCGTCAGACCGTAACAGTAGGACGCCTCAACTCTGCCGCAGTTCTCGAAATTGTTGCCCGTATACAAGTACGTCCGATGATGGCCAGACGGATTGCAGAATTCTTTAAGGAGTGATGAAATTTGCGCGAAAGGGGGAAATGCCTTGGCCGAGGCGGATCTCCGGACGAAGGTTGATGTGACGGAGAACGGAGCGGGTCAGGAAACGGGACCGATAAGGACCATGGGACCGGATGGAGCCGGAACCCCGCCGGCAGGCTCGACGGTAACGGCAAACGCCTTGGCGGTTAGACCCTGGGGCAGTGAGGGGAGGATCACTTGGCCGTTCCCCTGGGTGTCGGTGTTGAAAAGGCCAACGTCCACGGGCTTGCCTTCCGTGGGTATCAGCCATAATTCGTAGGTGTGGTCGCTGGGAAGCGAGCTAAGGTTAGCGGCATAAAACAGCAATCCGCGGCCACGATTGTAAAACGCTTTGCCGTGGGGTAGGGGTTTTGCGGACACTGGCGACAAGTCCACCTGTACGGTTTGGGGACCGTTGAGCACGTCCAACACGGCTTGGGCGCGCGCGGCCGCGGCCTGCAGATCCTGGCTGGATGCCTCGAGTTGCTTGTGGGTGAGTTCAAGTTCCGCCAGCCCCTTCGAAAGCCGGAGGTTATCGCGTGCCAGCCACGCGGCCGCCACGAGAAGGACGAGACAGACTCCCGCCCAGACCCACGCCCACGCCGGCGTCCAGCGTCCGCGGCGGGCAGGGACGGGGGGCGCGCCCTCCAGGCGCTGGGGGGCGCGTGCCCGGAAGTCTTCCAGGATGAGTTCGCGCACGGCCGGAGGTGGCTCACTGGCTGTCGCGGCCAGCGCGAACTGAGCAAGCCGGCTTCGGGCCGTCTCCAGCTTTGCACGGCATTCGGGACAGCCCGCCAAGTGGGTCTCGAACTCGGCCTTATCGCCGCCGTCGAGTACCCCGAGATCGTAAAGCTCGAAGTCCTCTTCGTATTGGGGGTGCGAGTTCATAATCCCTTATTAACCAAGATCTGCCTTAAGCGAAGCGAGCGCGGTCCTCAGCCGCGTCTTGACCGTCCCCAGTGGGTCCCCGGTCCGTTTCGCGATTTCGCTTTGGGTGAGTCCCTCGAAGTAAGCGAGTTCCATGGCTTCGCGCTGTGCCTCCGGCAGAGCTTGTAAGGCCGCGCGAACGCGTTCCGCCAGTTCGTTCCTGGCCGCGGCACTCTCAATGTCGAGCGCCGCCCCGTGCAAGGTTGCCGCAACCTCTTCTCCCACGGCAGGTGCCCGGCGACGCAGGCGGTCAATCGAACGGTTGCGAGCCATCACCAGCAGCCAACCGGCAAGGCTTCCGCGGGCGGAATCGAAGCTTGCGGCGGCGCGCCAGAGCTGATGGAAGATGTCCTGAAGGACTTCCTCAGCGGCTCCGGTGTCTTGCAGGATGTGCTTGGCCACTGAATACACCCGTCCTCCGTAACGGTCGTACAGCAAGCCGAGCGCCGCCTCGTCGCCGCTCAGCATGCGGCGAATCAGGCCCTCGTCGGAGTCCCGCCGATCAGGCTCGTGGCCGGCCATCAAATCCACCCACCGCTCCTTCTAATAGATACGACGAGAGAGTCTATACGGATTCTTTTCGGGCGGCAACAGCTTTGGGCGGCATTCGACTACCCGCTTGCCCCCGAGAGTCCCTTGCTATTAGACTCTCTTGTATGATCGGTTCTCTGGTTACAGCTTCGCCGGAGTTGATGGGAGGCACTCCTGTCTTTGCCGGCACCCGCGTGCCCGTGCAAACTCTTTTCGAGTACCTTGAGGGTGGTGACACCATCGATGACTTCCTGGACGGCTTTCCGACCGTGACGCGCGAACAAGTTGTCGTGCTGCTGGAGACCGCTAAAGGCCGAGTACTCGCCGAGGTGAAGTGAATAT
>JBEKQO010000073.1:0-25999 GCA_049519635.1 Terriglobia bacterium
GCATGGTCATCAAGAACTTTTCCAGCCGATCCGCACAGGCTTGCAGTTCTCGGGCATTCATGCCCCAGAGTCTACGCTCGGCAGCCGGCGCAGTCAAGATTAACTTAACGTAGTAGTACTAGAAGTCCACCGTTCGGGTAGAAGTGGTCTACGTTGTGCGGCGCGACAAGCTGGTGCTTAATGAACACAGCCGTAGGCGTAGGCTTGCGCTCTATGATATCCAAGCCGAGCGGGAGCAGGTCAGTGGCATATTTCTCCGGGAGGCACGCGACCGAGGCAACCAAGGGCACGTGCGGCCGGCCCAATTCCGCCCTCGCTTCAGGTTTCGCGCCTTTCCCTTCACAGCCCGATCGCTGCCTTGCATTTTCGGACGTCACCGGTCGACTGCCGGACTGCCAGATGGGTTTCGATCACATATTCGACACCCGTTTTTTTTTCGAGCGGAGAATCTTGTTCAGCGCTTTAAATGCCAACTCGCCAATTTTGTGTCGCGGGAGCGTGACTGTGGCAAGCGCAGGATGGAGAAAGCTGGCGAAATCAATGTCATCAAGTCCCACCACCGAAAACTCCTCGGGAATGGAAACCCCCGCAGCCATCAGCTTCCGGGCAACCCCGATCGCCGTCAGGTCATTGCTGCACATGATAGCCGTAGGCATTGGCGGACAGCTTAGCAGGGTCTTCGCGGCGCCGGCGCCTCCCTCCACCTTGTGGTCTCCCTCAACGGTCCTGTGCGCAGCCAGTCCATGGCCGCGGAGTGCCAGCATGAAGGCATTCCGCCGTATCACTGCGGACTCGAGATTCTGGGGTCCGGTGATAAATGCCATGCTCCGATGTCCAAGCCCGAAAAGATGTTCGACGGCCTCGTGGATTGCCTGGGCGTAATCCACCCGGATGTTTGCGACGAAGCTGCGGACCGGCCCGAGGTCGAGAAAAACCACCGCCGCCTGATGGGTAGTGAGATCCTCCACGAAGTGCGGGCCAAATCCAGAAGTCATCACGGCCACCCCGAGTACCTTGTTTTGAATCATCATGCGGAGGGCCCGAACGGTGCGGGTTGGGTCATAGTCCGTATTGCAAAGCAGCAAATCGAACCGTTGCCCTATGGCCGAAAACTAAAAGCTCGTGATGATTTCGGGGGAAAAAGGATTTCCGATATCGGAACCGATCAGGCCAAAGAAATTACTGCGGCCCACGCGCCAGATCACGCGCAAGCGCGTCCTGGTAGTAACTAAGCTCGCGAATAGCCCTCCAAACGCGCTCAGTGGTTTCCGGGGCCACCCATCGCGTCTTATTCAGACCATGTGAAACCGTACTGACCGAAACACCTGCCCGGTTTGCTACGTCCTTCATCCGCGTGATCATAAAGTGCACCCCCTCTTTGAGATACTGCCCCCGGAGTCGCCGTCAGCGGCGCAGCCGAGGAGAACAACCAGCCATTATCGGACAACTTTATTTCATAATTTTCACACCATCTTTTCGCCATTGCATTTTGCGCATTGCATTTTTAGCTTGACAATGTCGCTTTCTTCAAGTAAAAGGCCAATCGATTTAGGTGAGCGATTGCGCAATCGCTCGTAACCTGAATTCTTGAAAGCAGCGCGAACGAGGAGGTTTGTTATGGGGATGAGGAGAAGGCCGTGCGTCGGCCGTTTATCAAATCTCGGCAGGGCGAAAAAGGGGATACGTTTTTTCCTGTTCCTTCCCGTTCTCCTTCTGGTATTTGCCAGCAACTCGTACTCTCAGACCAACAGCGGCACGTTGGTCGGTGAAGTCATGGACTCCAGTGGGGCCACGGTTCCCAATGCGAAAATAATCGTCACCAATACCCTCACAGGAGTGAAGTCCACCACAGTTACTTCCGGCGCGGGCGATTACCAGATTCTTGACCTGATTCCGGGAACCTACAGCGTTCGTGCCGAAGTGGCTGGATTCCAACCTGAAGTGCAGACGGGCGTGTTGATCGATGTGAGCCGCACAACGACAGTGAAGATGACCCTGCAAGTTGGGAGCACCACCCAACAAATTACGGTTGAGGCCACAAACGCAGGTGTCGAAACGGAGACTTCGACGGTCGCGACCACCGTTACAGAACATCTCGTGGAGGACCTACCCCTCACCAACAATAACACTCAGGGTGGGGAACGCGATGTGCTCGACCTGCAGTTCTTGACACCCGGAACGGAGGGAAGCACCTGGGAGGGCACGGTCGCCGGAGGCCAGTTGTTCGGCGGGGAAATCCTGGTGGACGGCGCCAGTTTGGACACAGTAGGCGGCAACAGCTCCGACGTGATAAACGAAACTCCCGCCATCGAGGGAGTCCAGGAGTTTACTGTGCTATCCACGGGGTTGTCGGCTGAGTATGGCCGTAGCACAAATGGCATCCTTAACTTTGTTACTAAGGGCGGCACCAATCAATTGCATGGTTCGAGTTATGACATCATTCGCAATACGGATTTCGATGCCAATACCTGGTTCAATAACTTTTACTCGGGGGAGAATTGTGTCGGCTCGAATAACACCGCCGCTTGCAAAGCGGGTTACGCAACACCTTCAGACAAAAAGAACGACTATGGCGTAAATTTGGGCGGACCCGTGTACATACCCCATGTGTACAATGGGAGGGACAAGACATTCTTTTTCTATAACTGGGAGCAGAGCAGATTTGCGTCAGGCGGCCTGAATGTCATAACGCTGCCAACGGCCGCGAACCGGACAGGAGATTTTAGCGCGAATCTGACTTCGAATGTGGTGCTTGCGAGCAACCCCTGTGACGGCGGCGCCCCCATTTATCAGGGGGAGATCTTCAATCCCGCGACGAGCCAGACGATTGGCGGCGTTACTTGCCGCTCGCATTTCGCCAATAACGTGATTTCTACCCCGCTCAGTAAAGTGGCTCAAAACATCTTGAACTACATTCCCTTGCCGAATTCGTCGGGTCTCTCGGACAACTTTACGAAATCGTTCGTCAATCCAGTACTGGGTACGTTTCAAACGATTCGTATTGACCATTCCTTCCAGGAAAGCGACAAGGTTTTTTGGTCCTTCAATACCAATGAATTCGCGGGGTACAATGGTACTCTCGGCATAGACACTGCTGCCGATGAAACAACTCTCCAGCACTTCATTACCCATGACATGAACGCTGGTTGGGATCATATCTTCTCGCCCACGCTTACCAATCGAGTGAGTGTTTCCTATTGGAAATTCAGCAACATACTGAGGACGCTCGGAGTTTTAGCCAACAAGGATTGGCCGTCGGTTCTGGGCATCGCAGGTCTAAATGGCGCGCCCTTCCCGGTGGTTAACTTTGAGCAAGGGGGCTACTACGATACAGGATCGGCGGGTGTGGGTGAATATTTTGCCGCACAGAACCGCATTTCAATAGACGACCACCTCAGTTGGGTTAAGGGAAAGCATAACCTGAAGTTCGGTTATGATTTGCGTGCTGTCCAATACAGCAGTTGGTCCTCTGGAATCTCGTCCGGTGAGTTCAACTTTTCCAATGCCGAAACGGCAGGAATTTCGTCTTCCATTACCGAGAATGGCAACGCCGCCGCTAGCCTTATGCTGGGCCAAATGAGCGCCGCGAGCGCGATTAACATTCTCTGGTATCCCCGTTACAGCCAATACTATAACGCGGTCTACGCTCAGGATGACTTCAAGGTAACTCGTACGCTAACGGTGAATCTTGGGCTTCGGTGGGACGTGGATCGGCCGTACCATGCGGCAGGCAACAGATCCAGCATGTTCGATCCGACATTGGCGAATCCGGGCGCGGGCGGGCTGCCGGGGGCGATTGCCTTTGCTGGAAGTGGTAAAAGCGACGCTTGGATGCCTACAGCCTTTACTGATTTCGGCCCTCGCATAGGCTTCGCGTGGGCTCCAAAGATGTTCCATTCTAAGACCGCCATCCGCGGGGCTTACGACATTATTTACGGCCAACTTCCCAGCGGCGATACAGATAATGACCAAACAGGGTTCAGTTTGTTGTCCTCCTATTCAGATGCCAATAGCGTTGGTGCTTTCAGTGGAACTCCTTTCACTCTCGATCAGGGATTTCCGCCGTTGGGAACAACAGTAAATACCAATCCGTCACAGCTCAATGGGGAACCTGTTCCCTACCTAAACCAGGGCGCTAAGCCTTCCAGGGTCGTACAGTGGGACATCCAGGTGCAGCATGAAATCGCTCCTGACCTGGGCTTTTCGATTACTTATGTAGGAAACCACGATACCCGGTTGTCCTCCGACCTGCTGTATATGAACGCGCTTCCGGAAAAGTACTGGTCTCTAGGATCTGAACTGACGCAACCGGTAGTTGGAAACCCTTATGGGATCCCAGTTCCATATGCCGGCTTCACTGGGACCATCGCCAACGCCCTTCGCCCATATCCTCAGTTCCTCTCCATTAACCCGACGGTTGAATCGGTGGGCCAGTCCAACTACGAAGCTCTGTGGGTGAGCCTGCAGCGACACTTCAGAAGCGGTCTCACATTTCTGGGCGCCTACACATGGTCCAAGAACACCACGGACGCTGGCCTTTGGAACGGGAACCCTGCCCCCCAGAATACGTTCAATATAAGCCAAGAAAAGGCTCTGGCAGTCATGAATGTCCCCCAAAACCTCTCTTTATCCTATGCCTATGAGATTCCCTTTGGAAAGGGCAGGCATTTCCTTAACAATGGTTCCAAGGCTATGGATGCGCTTATCGGCGGGTGGATCATTGGCGGAATTCAAAACTATGCTAGCGGGTCTCCTATCACATTTGGCTGCGCAAACCAGATTCCGGGAACCGACAACTGCGTCCGCTGGAATTTTACCGGAAGCAGTCTTCTTTCCTCCGCTGCCACGAGTGGAAATTTTAATCCCGCTGTCGATAACTACTACCTGAATCCGGGTGAGTCGGTTCATCAGGCTTTTGTTGACCCCGAGGCGAACCTTGCGGAAGGGGGAGGGTATAAACTTGGGGGCCTGTCCCAATACACAGCCGCACGCGGCTACCAGGCGATAGGTACTTCTGGACTTATCGAGAGCTTCTCCATTGCGAAGCAGTTCCCTATCGTCAAAGAGTCGATTCGAGCAGAGATTCGCCTCGAACTTGTTAATGCTTTCAACCGCCATGAATTTCAGGTTCCTGATTCGAACCCGAACGATCTGGCATTCGGTAATGTAACAGCTTCTCAAATTTCCCCCCGGCAGTTGCAACTGACTGGCCGGATTAGATTTTAATCTTTCTTAGAGCTTTTCCGTTTGGGGTGCAAAAGCACGAGGGCTTTTGCACCCCAGATTTCCTAACGCGGTCGGGCGGGATTCTCCAGTGGTCAAGGTTGCGGCGGCTGTGGCTGCGGAAGTGACGACGTGAGGGCCCGCTAGGATTCGTGCTGCGCAGCTTCTTCCGCAAGGGAGGGGTCTTCGACCGCTACGTGCGGTTTTACCATCTGCGGGCCGATGACGCCTGACACCTACCTTGAATTTACCAACGGGACAACGCACCAAGGCGGTTATAGTCCACTAGCGCTACCAGCCGTGGGCCGACGGCGCTCCGGCGCCTCCCACCGATGCTTTGGCGAAAGGCGAAGCTGCCCTGTACTCCACGGCTCTGATCCTAGAGATTCAGTACGGCGCGGCGTTCTGCCTCGACAAAAAGACGCGCACGGCCATCGGCGCAGAGTCGATAAAGTCGAGCATCCGCTTCGATCCAGGTGCGAGGGTTGATCAACGTTACGAGATCGTGGCCGTAGATGTGGATGGCGACGGCAACCGTTCGCCCGCTGCGGCCACGGAGAGGTTGGGGGTAACTATGGCATTTCAAAGCAACCGCCGAAGTTTTCTTGAGGCTCTCGTGCTGTCAGGCGCGGATTGGGCTGTTCTGGCGAAAGCGGACGAAAAGGCGAAGTTCCAGGCGTTCGATGGGCCAAGCCAATCTTCCGTCGGCGTGAAGCCCGAGAATGGAGATTCTATCGGCCCGGTTGAGTCGGGTGACGCCTACGCGCGTTTCGATCCGGCGAAACAGGCCTGGATCTGCGGCACGGGGCTGATCGAGCAGGAGCTCGAATTGGCTGGCGGAAATTTTCGCCTGGCTAAACTGAGCAACCGGCTCACGGGCACGGAGTACGTGGAAGGGGCGAGTTCGGATGAATTTCACTTTTTCTTCGGGGGACGGGAATACGCCGGCGATACCGGGGGCTACAAACTGAAGGATTACCAGATCGTCCGCATGCCGGTGCCGAAAGCGTCCCCCGGCATTGAGCCAGGAGTTACGCTGGTAGTGAACCTGGAGCATCCGCTTTTTCTGATCAGCTTGCATTACGACGTGTTCGCCTCCACGCCGCGCACGCAGTTGGGCATGATCCGCAAGTGGTATCGGATCACGAACCGCACCAAACAAGTCCAGCCGTTGACCGACATCAGCATGAACCGGCTGCGCTTCAAGCCGGAAGACTCCCAGCGATTCACCCTGCACTATTGGATAGGCGGAGGGTCCCACAAGAGCACCGACGAGCTGCAGTCGGATGACTTCAAGGTAACCAAGGCGCGGACCTTCTACTCGATGTCGGGTCAACCGGACTACCGGGCCGACGATATTTACTCCGGCAGCGCCAGCTACCACCCGTACTTTGTTCTGGAGGATCCCAAGGCGGGCGAAGGCTTCTTCTTCGGCTTCAACTACCTGGGCCCCTGGTCGACACGGATTTGGAACCCGGGCGACCACATGATACAAACTGAAGGCGCCCTTTTCCCCATTCAATCCCAGTTGGAGTTGCACACCGAGCCGCTCGATCCGAGCGGCGCCTTCGATGTGCCTAACAGCTTCCTGGGCGTTTTCAAAGGTGATCTGGATGCCGCCGGCGAGCAGTTGCAGGATTGGCAGGCAACCTTCAAATGGGACTACACCCGCGAACGGTATCTCTTCCTGAGCACTATCTACGACACCCATTGGGACGATCCGGCTTACAAGCAGAAAACGGAATTGCACAAGAAACTTATGTGGGAGATCGCGGACCGCTGCCGTATCACCGGCGCCGGGATCGCGCATGAGGACGACTTCTGGTTTGACGAGCGCGGGCGGGGTGTCTGGGAAGGCATCGAGTGGACCGAACTGGTCACTTACCTGCGCCAGTCTGGCATCATTTTCAAACTGTGGATGCCCCCTCAGCACTTTGCCGCGGGCACACCGCAGGATCTGGAGCACCCGGAATGGGCGCTCGTCCCCAAGGTTCCGGCCGGTGTCACCGTCTGGTACGGCCACGGTTTCTGCTCGGCTTCGCAAGGCGCGCACGATTACATGCGCCAATTCATGCTGGGCCGGGAAAAGCGCTACGGCACGTTCTACTGGCGGCTGGACGGTTGGATAGAGGCGCCCTGTGCCTCTGAGAAGCACGACCACCCGCCAGGTCAGCCGTTCGTGCAGCAATATCGTCACTACCTGGATCTTATACGGGAGGTGAAGGTCGCCAACCCGCAGATGGGTATTGAGGGCTGCAATTCGGGCGGGGAATGGGCGAACTGGGACAAATTTGAGCTGATCGAGGACAACCAAGGCTCTGATGGAGGCGGCCCCGACGACCTTTATTATCTGAGCTACTTCTGGCCGATTACAAAGATGATGGGATTCGGTGGGGATTATAGCAGCATTGACGACGCGGCGGCCCGCCAGGAAAGCGTGCTGCGCGGGTTCTTGCAGAAGGAAGGGATCTACGACCGCTACATGCGGGTCTACCATCCGCGGGCCGACGGCGCACCGACGCCTCACACCTATCTTGAATTTACCAACGGCACACGCACCAAGGCTGTCATAGTGCGGGAGGCCCTGCCGAAAAGTGAGGCTGTCGTGTACCCAAAGGCTCTGATTCCGGAGACCCAGTACAGCGTGGCGTTCCGCTTCGGCAAAGAGACGCGCACGGCCAGCGGCGCGGAGTTGATGAAGTCAGGCATCCGGTTCGCCTCCACGGACCCGAACGAAATGATCCTCCTGAACCTGGATCGAGCTCCCGGGCGCGGAACCGACCACACGCCGCCCACGACACCGGGGAAGGCGGTGAAGAAGATCGAAACCTGGAACGGACGCGCGGGAGTTGCGGTGCGCTGGGAGCCCAGCCAGGACGACGGTCTGGTGTCGCACTACGAAGTGCTGCGCGACGGCAAACTGCTCGACTACGTCGCGATCGGGACGTTCTACTTCGAACCGGGTGCGAGGATCGAACAACGCTACGAGATCGTGGCAGTAGACGGCGACGGCAACCGTTCGCCCGCTGCGGCCACGGAGAGGATGGGGTAGCTACGACTTTTCATTTCAACCGCCGAAGATTTCTTGAGGCTGTCGCGCTGTCAGGTGCGGATTTGGCTATTCAGGCGAAAGCGGACCAAAAGGTGAAGTTCCAAGCATTTTATTTATCTTTGAATTAACCTGAATCCGGCGTGAAAACACGCCTTATATATGCTCAAAACCCTTGTCAACAGCGGCTCGGAAGGATGTTTTGGCCTATGTACGAAAACCCCACTAAAAGTGTGGTTTTGGAACAATGCACCACGGGCCTCAAAATTTGCGGATTACTGCCGACGGAGTCGGCCTGACCCAGTTCGGGGGAGTACCGCTCATCGGGCAGTCCTTTCTACGTATTGGACTGCGTCATGCCTTGGCGCGGCACATTCGATTTGCCCAGCGCAACAACTGCTACAGCATCAGCGACTCCTTGTAAGCTCTCCTCTATCCTCTGGTGCTGGGTTTGGGACGGATCGAATCGGTCCAACCGGTGCGCCAAAACGGCGTGTTTCATTACTTGGCCGGTTTGCCGGGTTACCCCGCCGCAACTGCCTTGCGACGTTTTCCCGATCGGTTCGCGCGGCGGGGAAAAAACTCCCTGGTCAAGTTGCATGACGTATGGCGTGCGGCGATGCTGCGGCTTTGGACCGCTGGAAAGGCAGTTATAGGGGAACAGGCACGTGGAACCGATGGGATCAATTTTATGAACCCTTTTGGACGGCAAGAGGGATATTTCAAATCGAACTTTGGCGGGCAGGAGTGATGACATGACGAGTTATATGCGATCTCTACGGTTAATGTTGGTGTCGGTATTTTTGCTGGCATCGACATCACTGGTTTGGGGGCAAGGGCCGGTGAGCATAAAGGAAGAACCCCTGGTGCTTCCGACCTATGAAATCGGGCCGCCCGACCTGGAGCCCATGTTTTATGCGGGCCGGGATTACCAGGGCGCCCAGGGGGCGATCTATCCCTATGGGCTTTATGACAACCTTCTGGATGTTCGCGATAACAAGACTTACCATGCCGACTATCTGGAGAACCAGTACGTGAAAATTTGCGTGCTGCCGGAGCTGGGCGGGCGCATTTTGTCGGCCACAGACAAGACCGACGGTTATGACTACATTTACCGGCAATCGGAAATTAGGCCCGCCCTGATTGGCATGTTGGGGGCATGGATCTCGGGAGGGGTGGAGTGGAATATTCCGCACCATCATCGCGCCTCGAGCTATCTGCCGGTGGACCATCGGCTGATCAAGAATTCCGACGGGAGCAGCACCATCTGGATTGGAGAAATGGAATTGCGCCATCGGATGGAATGGGCGGTGGGAATCA
This sequence comes from Terriglobia bacterium, assembly GCA_049519635.1. Lineage (GTDB taxonomy): Bacteria > Acidobacteriota > Terriglobia > UBA7540 > UBA7540 > Bog-366. The sequence continues at coordinate 9,593 of JBEKQO010000073.1, forward strand.
CACTTTACCCCGACAAGTCCTATATCAAGGTCACCACAACGCTGGTGAACCGCACGCCCTTCGTGCAATCGTTTCTGGATTTCACCAACACCAGTGTGCATGCCAATGAGAACTACCAGGTGATTTTTCCACCGGACACTCAATATGCGGTATACCACGCCAAGGTGCAGTTCGCTCATTGGCCGCTTTCGCATGACGTTTATCAAGGCATTGACTACACGAAGGGAGTGGACCTCAGTTGGTGGAAGAACCATCCCAGCCCGGTCTCCTTTTTCGCCTGGAACTTCGACGGTGATTTCTTTGGCGGGTACGATCATGGCAAGAAGGCCGGAATCATCGGCGTACAGGACCACAACGTTTCGCCCGGAGCGAAATTCTTCGAATGGGGAAACGGCCCGGAGGGGAAAACGTGGGACAAAATCCTGGATAGCCGGGGCGACTATCTGGAGCTGATGTCGGGCAACTTCTCCGACAACCAGCCCGATTACAGTTGGATTCAGCCCTCTGAAACCAAGGTGGCAAACGCCTACTGGTTTCCGATTCGGGGCATCGGTGGGGCCAAGAATGCGAACTTGAATGGAGCCGTGAACCTCGAGGTGGGACCCGCGGGAAAGGTTCATTTCGGTTTCTATGCCACGCAGGAATTTCGCGGGGCCAAGGCCATTCTAACCGCCGGTAGTCAAACCCTCTTTACACAGAGCATCGATATTGCTCCCGACAAGCCTTTCGTGCAGCAAATCCCTTTGCCGGAGGGGATCAAAGAAACGGATCTCAAGGCGGCCCTTCTAGATGCGCGGAACCAGGAGCTGATCAGCTACCAGCCGGTGAAGGCGGAGCCCCAACCCATGCCTCCCGTGGTGCAGCCTCCCCCGCCACCCAAGGAAGTTAAGACCGTGGATGAGCTTTATCGCGACGGTCTGCGGTTGTTGCAATTCCACAACGTCGCTCTGGCGCCTTATGCATATTTCCAGGAAGCCTTGGAGCGCGATCCTGGCAACTACGACGTGAACACCACGCTAGGCCGTCTTTACTGTGAGCGCGGGCTCTGGCAGGAGGCGAGGGACAGACTGACCGTGGCTCTGGACCGGGCCACGCGCAATTACACCCGTCCCAAAGACGGGGAGGCCTATTACTATCTTGGCATAGCCCTGCGCGGTGAAGACAAGAACGTCGAAGCGGAAGACGCCTTCCACCGGGCCTCCTGGAGTGAGGCGTGGACGGCGGCGAGCTATTATCAGTTGGCGGAGTTGGACGGACAGAAGGGCGAGTGGTTACAGGCGCTTTCCGATCTTGACCATTCGCTTGCTTACGGCACGCTCGACTGCCGGGCCTGGGACCTGAAAGCCGCAACGCTGAGAAAGTTGGGGCGGGGCGAGGAAGCCAAGGAGGCGGTCAATAAATCTCTCGCGGTGGACCCGCTTGACCTCTGGGGTCTCAATGAGCTGGCGTTGTTAGAGGGGCGCGAGGGACCGGAGATCTCGCTGGGGAACAGCGAGCAGTCCAACCTGGAACTGGCGGTGACCTATCACGACGCCGGATTGACCGATGAGTCGGAGCAGGTGCTGAAGCGGTTGGCGGCAGCGAGTCCTGACCAGAACAAGGTGAACCCGCTGGTTGACTATTATCTTGGCTATATGGCGGGGCGTAGAAACCACGGCGACGAAGCTACCCAATACTTCCGCTTGGCGGCGAAAATGCCCACGGATTACGTGTTTCCCTTCCGTCTGGAAACCATTAAGGTGTTGAAAGCGGCTATGCAGGCAAACCCCGCCGACGCGCGGGCTCCGTTCTACCTCGGAAACCTCCTGTACGACCTTCAACCCACTGCCGCCATCAAGATGTGGGAGAAATCGGCAGCGATGGATAGCTCCTTCGCCCTGGTGTACCGAAATCTGGCCCAGGGTTACGCGCAAACTGCGAACGACACCACGAAGGCCATCGCCGCCATGGAAAAGGCCGTTCAACTGGACAAGAGCAATGCCCATTTCCTGTATGAGAATGACGTGCTGTGCGAAGCCGGTAACGTGTCACCGGAGAAGCGGCTGGCGGCATTTGAATCCGACCCCTCGGTAGCCACGAAACGCTCGGATGCGATGATGCAGGAGGCAAAGGTCTACTTGCTGGTGGGCCGCTACGATCAGGCCATTCAACTGCTGAAGACCCACGAATTCCACAATTGGGAGGGGTACGGGGAAATCCACGACGTTTACGCGGATGCGCATGTACTGCGTGGGGAGGGAGAATTCAGGGCCGGGAAGTATCAAGAAGCCTTGAAGGATTATGCCGCCGCGCTGGAATACCCGGAGAATCTGGAAGTCGGGCAACCCTATCATGAAACCCGGCTGCCCCAGGTCGATTATTTGCTGGGCTTGACATACGAGAAGCTGGGGAATTCCACCAAAGCCAAGGAGTTGTTTCAGCAAGCGATGACCTCTCCAGCGACGCGGAGAAGGCGGGGAGAAGGAGAACCCGAGATGATGTATTACCAAGGTCTGGCCGGGCTCAAGCTGGGCCGGAACAGCGAAGCCAACCAAATCTTCGACGACCTGGTGGCCATGGGTGAAAAGTCCTTGGCCGTCGGATCCGACATCGACTACTTCGCGAAGTTCGGACAGAAGCGGTCCAGGCGCTTTCGCCTGGCCGACGCTCATTACCTGATTGGCCTGGGAAATCTGGGCAAGGGCGAAACCGCCAAGGCGCGGGATGAATTTCAGGCGGCGCTGAAGGTGAATGTTAACCATCTGGGCGCCACAACCCAGTTAGCTTCCGCCCGTTCCGAAGCGGTGGCATCCCGTTGAAACTTGCCAAGGGGGGCCTACGACGTGACGCCGTAGGCCCCCCCGGCGGGAACGAATAGGGTCATCAACTTAGGCCAGCGGAGGCTCGCCGCTGGGCGGTGGAGCGAGCGCACTCTTGGCTGGGCCGCTCTCGCAAGCTGTTAGTGAGTTTTGAAAAAACCAAGGAAGGCTACGCCGCGCTGCTGGCCCTGGCTGCGGCCATGAGCTGTTGGCGTCAGCCGACTGCTATTTACGGACAAACTCCTGGTGCGCTGGTTTACAAATACAGTCACGTATTCTCCGGGTCATGCAGCCACATAGGCATATGTCGTGGCCCGCGTGTTCGACCGGTTCAGCAAAGATTCCAAATCGCGCCGGGTGAACTCCCACTCGAAGGTCAGAAGTCCGCTTATCTTTAACTAAACAGGACGGGGTTATAAGCCCAGAAAAGCTGGCTCCGTCCGTCTCCCTTAGGGTGAGGGGAATGCGCCGGCAACGGGAGCGTCGCAGCAAGGCGGAAGTCTTGCTTTTCCGGCTGTAAGCACAGGAGAAGATTTCATTTATATCAGCCGAAGTCTTATGGAGGAGGAGCATCATGTTTAACGGCGTGGCAAGGTTACGGCGAAGGGCCGGAGTGAAGATCTTAACCCTATGGTTTACCGCCGGTCTGGTATTAGCGGTTGCTCGAACGGCCGCACCTGCTGAAGGACCTGAAGCACCAGTTCGCTACGTGCCCGAGACGAAGATCTTCGTGTTGCAGACCGACCAGACCTCTTATGTTGTGGGCATTAACGAGCAGAATGCGCTCCAGAATCTTTACTGGGGCAAGAAAATCACCCACGACCAGGACTTTGCCCCCGCCCACACGCATGAGGCCTATCCTTTTGAAAGCCCCGAGGGAATGACGAATGAGGAATACCCTGGCTGGGGTGGAATGCGCTACACCGAACCGTGCCTGAAAGTGACTTTGGCCGATGGGGTGCGGGACCTCGTGCTGAAGTACGTGTCGCACCGAGTGAAGGGGGATACGCTCGAGGTGCGGACGAAGGACATTAACTACGATCTGTTCGTGACCCTGACTTACCGGGTGTTTCCCCGCTACGACATCATCCGCAAGAGCACGCTTATTGAGAACCAAACGAAGCAGGCGGTGGTGGTGGAGAGCGCGCAGTCAGGGGTATGGTATGTTCCGCCGGGGGTTGGCTACCGACTCACCTATCTGCCGGGGCGCTGGGCGGCGGAGAACCAGGTCACGCAGGAGATGATTCACCAGGGCAAGAAAGTTCTGGAGAGCCGGCGGATGGTGACCAGCCACCAGATGAATCCCTATTTCGCCATAGACTACAAGGGGGAAGCCAACGAGGAGAGCGGCCGCGTGTGGTTTGGGGGGCTGGGCTGGAGTGGCAACTGGAAGATGGTCGTGGAACAGACTCCCTCCCAGCAGGTGCGGGTAGTGGGTGGCTATAACGACTTTGATTTTGGTTACCAATTGAAGCCGGGGCAGAGTCTTTCAACGCCGGACTTTTATGGAGGCTATACGGAGGGAGGCTTTGGCGAAGCATCACGGCATTTACATCACCTGGAATTGGACGAGATTGTGCCGCGGCAGCCGCCGCCTTGCCTGCATCCTGTTGTTTTTAACTCCTGGTGCGTGACGGAATTCGCCGTCAGCGAGGAGAACCAAAAGCAGTTTGCGGCGATTGCCGCCAAGCTGGGCGTCGAACATTTCATGATCGACGACGGCTGGTTCGGGGCGCGAAAGAACGACCACGCCGGGCTTGGCGACTGGTACCCGGACCCAGACAAATTCCCGCACGGCCTGAAACCTTTGATCGATTACGTCCACAGCCTGGGAATGGAATTCGGGTTGTGGTGGGAGCCCGAGATGGTAAACCCTGACAGCAACCTCTATCGTGCGCACCCGGACTGGGCCATCAACTTCCCCGGGCGGCCGCGCAGTGAGGGCAGGAATCAATTGATGCTCAATCTGGCGCGGGACGATGTGAAGGAATATCTCTTCAACGTCTTTGACAAGCTGCTTCGAGAGAACGATATCAAAATCGTGAAATGGGACATGAACCGTCACATCTCGGAGCCGGGCTGGCCGGAGGTACCGCCTGCGGAACAGAAGCAGATCTGGGTCAAGTACGTGACCAACCTGTACGAATTGATTGATCGACTGCGGGTGGCGCATCCCACCGTAGAGTTCGAGACCAGCGAGGGCGGCGGAGGGCGAGTCGATCTTGAGTTCTTGAAGCGCATGGAGCAGATCAACACGAGTGACAATGGCGACGCTTTCGACGATCTGCGGATCTGGGAAGGTTACACATATGCCTATGCGCCCAAGCTGATCAATGGAGGAGTTGGTGACAATCCAAGCACAAACGACCGTAGTACACCCCTGAAGTTCCGCTTTCTGCAAGGAATCGAGATGGGAGGATCGTTCGGTCTCTGTTGTGATATTCGGAAATGGCCCCAGGCAGACCTAGACATGGCGAAGATAATGATTGATTACTACAAAACCACCCGGCGAACTCTCGAAGACGGCGACCTCTATCGACTGGCCTCGCTGCGGGAAGGGAACCTGGCCGCCGCCGAGTACTTGGCCGCAGATGGGAAGCAAGCCGTGCTGTTCGCATTTCTACACTCCCAACAATTCCTGTACCCGGCGCCAACGATTTACCTCCGCGGACTTGATGAGCGTGCCCTCTACCGCCTCAAACCTATCGATGACAAGCTGGTTGAAAAGCAGCAAGTTCTGAGTGGGTCGTATCTGATGAACCATGGCTTGAACTTCAACCTCGTGGGAGATTTCGACAGCACTTCAGTCCTGCTGGAAAAGGTGGAGTAGCCCTTGGTCGGGAAAATGCGCGTGTATTCGCCTCGAGTTGGAGGGGATTAAACCCCACCGAAACCTCGCGCAGCCTGCCTCGCTGAAGGTGGCGAGAAGCGCGGGGCAAGGGGGAGCGTTACAACCCGGCAAAGGTCATGCCTTTCCGGGTGTGAGCACATGAAAGAGTTTCATTTATTTCAGCCCAAGTCCTATGGGGGGACGGATTTATGTTCAACTGCGCTGCGGGATTCTGGCGAAGGCTCGAAGTCCGGAACTTAACGCTAATGTTTATCACCGGTGCGGTATTACCGGTTCCCCAACTAGCCGTGCCTGCTAAAGGACCGGTTCGCTACTTGGCGGACTCAAAGGTTTGGTTCCATGACGGGTCGGTCTGAGGCAGCGCCCGGTTGGAAGTGGGCACCGGACGTGAACAAGCAGTTCAAAGACCTCGGGGTGGACTCGATTCGCATGCACGATACCCGCGGCCCCACTGACATAGATGCTTTTCAAAGCGGCCTACGGGACGGGAGTATAATTTTGTGGAACGCAAAAGGGGGTAGGTTCGCTGCCCGTCCCGCCTTCAGCCTCGGGGTTTTCTACTAAGAGGAGAGAATCGTGGACTCATCCCATAGCAAACCAGGCAGCCGCCGCGGCTTCCTTAAGCAGTTAGGCGCCGCGGGTCTGACAGTAGCAGTTCGTGGCAAAGTTCTAGCCTCAGCGGCCCATCCCGCAGGTGCGGAGATGCCCTCTGTGGCATCAGGGATCGCACTAAAGGACGGGGCGTCGCCCGCGGCTGAGCTATTTCCCGCTGTCACTTCCAGGGTGGCGCCTTACCAAGGGCGCCCGGCGATTCACATCAACGGCAAGGCCGCAACCCCAATGATTTATGCCCTTACCGGGGGTGCACAGGATACATGGGAACCTGTGCCCCATCACAATGTTGAAAACTTTGCGAAAATAGGGTTCAAGCTCTTCCAAATTGATGTCTGGTTTGGTGATGTCTATAACCACGGGTCGGATGATATCTGGAAGCAAGATGATTCCCTTGACATGGAGAAGGTCGGAAAACATATCCGGGGTGTTACCTCGGTCTGCCCGGATGCCGTTATCTTCATCCGTATTCATGTGGACCCGCCGCATTGGTGGAGCGAAAAGTACCCCGAAGAGGCTGTCGGCTACACAGCTCCTCTGACGGTCCGGCCGCTTCGCGATGAACAAGACAATTCCGATGTGAATGGTGAGATGGCGGTGAGTGGCGCCAGCGTTCGATGGAGAGATGATGCGAGCAAAAAGTTGGTTGAATTCCTCCGCGACCTGAGCGCCATGCCGGAAGGGAACCATATCGCGGGGTTTCATGTGGCAGGCCTTCTGTATGGGGAATGGCACTATCAGCGATTCTGGTACGAACCGGATTCCGGTCCCGCGATGACGCATCGCTTCCGTAAGTGGCTCCAGGCGAAGTACAAAACGGACAGAGCCCTGCAAGCAGCATGGCGAGATAGCAAAGTAACCCTTGACACCGCAACGGTACCTGCCATGGAAGAACGAACCTATACCGCTGATGGGATGTTCCGTGATCCGCAAACGCAACGCTGGGTGCTGGACTACTACCACTGCCATCAGGAGACGGTCGCCGACGATATCCTGCACTTCACCCATCTCGTAAGGACGAGTTGGCCACGTCCGACGATAATTGGCATCTTTTACGCGTACTTTTTCTCCATGGTGGAAATGTCTTCTGCCAGCATCGCCGGTGGGGATCTAGAGGTGCAGAAAATATTGGATTCACCCGATATCGACTATTTGGCAGGCCCGTTCTCCTACACCGACGACGCCAGGAAGATGGGTGGAACCGGCGAGTTTCGTTGCGTTTATGAATCGATTCGGCTGCACCAAAAGCTTTGGCTGAGCGAAACGGACCAGACTTCAAACTTGGGAATCCCGCCCCCCGGTGCCCAATATGCGCAAACGGATGCGAAAACGATCGCGCTGAATCGGCGCAATTTTGCCTACGTGCTAACCCACGGTGCAGGCATGTGGTGGTACGATTTTGGCCCTAAAGGCGGTGGCGGTTGGTGGGATCGCCCCGAATTTCTTGCGGACATCGAACGGATGCGCAGATTGGATGGAGAGGCCACACAGAAGCCGGAACAATCGGTCGGCGACGTTCTCATCGTTTACGATACCAATGTGTTTTATCAGTTGGCGATCCAGCGCTCCAGAAAAGATCCCATCTCGTTCACTGCGATCGATGGTCTGTCGAATGCGGCATACCATACCGGAGCGGCAATCGACCAGGTGCTTTTGGCGGACCTTCCGCGTCTTGATTTGGATAGATATAAAGTCATCGTGTTTGCAAACACCTTTCTTCTAACGGACCAACGGGAACAATTCATTAAGAACAAAGTCGCCAAATCCGGTCGAACGCTGGTCTGGATTTACGCTCCGGGCTATACCGATGGTGAGAATTTGCGAGGCGTGGAGAGGTTGAGCGGAATTGTCGGGATGCGACTGAAGAAAGTGGATTTCCCTTCGGCTCCTCAGGTCGTGGTCCCCGGAGGCAACAACTACTTGCAGGGTTTATCGTTACAATTCGGTCCACTTGTAGCATCTCCTTCCCCAGATCTTGGTCTTGACCTCTGGGACATGGCCGGACCCGTACAACCACTATTTGCCATTTCTGACCCGAGTGTGACTGCGCTGGGTTTCTATGCCGAAACGAAGGATATATCCTTTGGCGTGAAAAAACTTAGTGACAGTACCTCCATCTATTGCGGCATACCGATCCACGATCCCGCGCTGCTGCGCGCGATCTTTCAGCAAAGCGGAGTGCACATTTACAACGACTCCGGCGATGTCTTGGAAGTAGACAGCAACTATCTTGCAATCCATACTCTGTCCGGCGGAGAACGGAGGCTTTTGCTTCGTGGCGGAAAGTCGGTGGATGTACATTTGCTCCCCAATTCGACCGAGTTTTACGATGCTGTAGAGGGGCACGCTGTTCTGTCATAGAGTCATTTGCGGCGAAACGGGCGCTCTACGACCTTATATGCAGTCGAGGTCAAACCTCGATCGTGAGTTTTGGAGAAGGACTATTAATGAAAACTAAACTGTTAGCTAAGTCAGCAAACTTGTTGAAGCGGTGCTTGCGATTGTCGGCTCGCGCTGGCTGGGCGCTCGCGGCTATCGGCCTGTTGGGCGGCATGGGAATCCCCACCCCCGGTGCCGCCAATGAGTGGGTCGAGGTGCAACCTAAAGATACCGGCCAGGCGCTGGTCAACCCGGATATGGGCTGGACCCTGCATTTCTACTCGGACTCCCCGACCAGTTACGGCTCGAAGCTGGAACCATCGGACACGGTGGATGATTTCCCAGGCCTCTCGACCGTGTATCTGCGCATGCCGTGGGCGTTTCTCGAACCGGAGGAAGGGCGCTTCAACTGGGCATTGTTCGATACGCCCGCGCAACGTTGGATCGCCAAGGGAAAACGCGTGGCATTACGCGTGACGTGCTCGGAAGACTGGATGCCCTACGCCACGCCCGCGTGGGTCAAGAAGGCTGGCGCTAAGGGAACCTTCTATGAATATGGTAAAGGACCCACGCCGCAAGGAAAGAGTTGGGATCCGGACTTTGGCGATCCGGTATTTCAGGAAAAGCTGGACCAATTCCTGTCCGTGATGGCGGCGCGCTACGATGGCAACCCCAACGTGGCGTTCATTGACATCGGTTCCTACGGTTTGTGGGGCGAAGGCCACACGGCTGCAAGCAGCCGAGTGCCCGAAGCCAAAGCGCCAAAGATCATCAAAGAGCATATTGACCTCTATGCCAAACATTTCAAGCGGACACTCGTGTGCGTCAACGACGACGTGGCTGGGGGCGAAAAACCGGGCTGGCATTTTCCCGAAACCGATTATGCGATCTCAAAAGGCATGACCTTGCGCGACGACAGCATTCTGGTGCAACCACCGCCACACTCGTGGTTTCATGCGGAAATGGCGCAGGGCTTCTGGCCGCGCTGGCCTGTCATTCTGGAGCACGAACACTACGGCGACTCGAAAGCGAAAGATGCATGGGGCGATGGATCGCTCCTGTTGAAAGCAATCGAGGATTATCATGCCAGCTACATGTCGATTCATTGGTGGCCGCGGGTGGAGTTGAACGAGAATCGTTCAGTTATTGACCGGATCAACCTGCGCATGGGCTATCGATTGCAACTGCGCGAGATGTCCTGGCCGCGCGAGGTGGTGATCGGCCAGTCGTTCAAGGTACGCAACATCTGGGCTAATGCCGGCGTGGCGCCTTGTTATCCAGGCGGATATGTCACCCTCACGCTCAAAGACGATAAGGGCGGCATTGTGTCGGTACTGGCGGATGAGCAATTCAACGTGCGGGACCTGGCTCCCGGCCCGGCTAATGCCGCGCCGACACGGACGAACGAATGCGAGTTCGCCATCGGCCGAATTGCGCCGGTCACCAAGCCCGGTGAATATACGGTGTTTGTATCCGTCGGCCAACGTGATGGCACGCCCCGAATCGCCTTGCCATTGGCTGATGATGACGGACAACATCGCTACCGGCTCGGAGCGATCACGCTCCGAGAGGAATAGAATGGAATTATGAATATGACATAATGATGTTGGATCAACCTCTCGCGGCGAGGGGTGCTGTCCTAATTTGAACGTAGCACCGCCATCTTGGCGGCTCAATGCCGGCCGGAAGCCGGCGCTGCAATCGAAATTAGGCCACTACCCCGGCCAGGGCTCATCTCGGCATAATTGCCAAATCTCCGCGGTCAGGTATTGGCCCCACTCTTGGCGTCCGGGAACGCAAAAGAGGGTAGGTTCGCTGTCCTTCCGCGAGTTCAGCTTCATGGTTTTCTACTGAGAGCAGGTAATCGTGGACTCATCCCATAGCAAGCCAGGTAGCCGCCGCGGCTTCCTTAAAAAGTTAGGCGTCGCGGGCGTGGTCATGGCAGGCTGCGGCAAAGTTCTGGCCTCAGCGGCCCACCTGGCAGATGCGAAGATGCGCTCTGTGGCATCAGGCACCGCACTAAAGAACGGGGCGGATGACTGGGTGACGCAGGTGGAAGCATTGATTCAAGACAAGGAACTTACGACTGCGGAGAAGATGATCGAAAGTAAGCTCGCAACAACTCCCAGAGATCCCGCGTTGATTACGCTTCTCGCGCAAGTTCGTTTTGATCAGAGAAGATACAAAGAGACATTACAACTGGTTCGTACCGCCGACAGCATTGCCGGACCGACGGCCAAAGGGGAAACGCTGCGCGGACTCGTAGCAGTCGTCCATAACCGGCTGGACCTGGCTGAGCCGACGTTTCGGGAAGCGATTCGCCTCGATCCGAAATATGGGTATGCACATTACTATCTGGCCCGCCTCCTTTTCACACAAAACCATATTGAAGAAGCGATCGAGGAGTCAAATGCGGCTATTGCCGCGGCGCCTGATCTCGTCAGGGCGTACGAAAATCTCGGCCTTTGTTATGAAGCCAAACAAGAATTCGCCGAGGCAAAGAAATGGTATTTGGAGGCCATTCACCGGGAGGAAATGGGAGGACGGAAAACTGAGTGGCCCTCGCTGGATTTGGCTACCATGCTGATTCGAACTGAACGGATTGATGAAGCCAAACCATACCTGCTCGATGCACTGAAGCTGAACCCGTCCAACGCGGAGTCACGCTTCCAGATGGCGATCATCCTTGAGAAGAGCGGCGATCTACAAGGAGCCTTGCAAGAGCTTCGCCAGACGGTAAGCCTCGATCCCAGTAAGGGGGGGGCTCATTATCGGGCCGCGCGTATCTATCAACAACTAGGCAATAAGGCCGCGGCCGACCAGGAGTTTCAAGAGTTTAAGAGGATTTCGGAAGCCCAGCATAAACCGAACTGAGGCGAGGCCGGGGGAACTTAAGGCGCGTTACTCATGGGCGTGCCCCTGTCTTTCGCCAAAACGCGATAGTGATGCCGCGGGACGCTGGTTCGCCTCTTGCCGGCGCGCCGGAGCCTCCTCCTTGAGACTCTCGTGCTACGCCAATTACTCGCCGTGCCGAAGCGTCGGCATCCGAAGCCAAGAATATGCCTGCTCGACAAGCTCTTCTGGGTTGCCGTCCGTCGATTCTGGTCCGGATGGAAACCATCGCTGATCGTGGTGACACCCGAGACTGTGGTCCTGTGGCGCCGGGCCGGTTTCCGTTTGTAGTGGCGGCTGATCTCCAGGGCCAGGACGCACGTGGGAAGGAGACCGACGTCGAAGGAAGTTCGGGAAGTGATCTTCCGGACGGTTGCCGAGGACGGCGTGCGCCCGGTGCGCATCTCGTACACCAGTACGCCCAGCGAGTAAATATTGGACCGTGCATCCAGTTCATCGCTCCTAACCGGGACTTCTCACCAGGTTTGGATGATGCATGGAAGGGCGGGGCTAAAGCCCCGCCCTTCCAGAGTCGTGGTGAGAAATCCGGGCTAGTAGCCTTGCTGAGACGGGCCGGACCTCCGGCCCGCCGCCGCGACCCGGCGGAAACCCCCAAGGAGACGAGAATGAACGCCAAACGAATCCTCAAGGAAGCACGCCCGCTGTTTTGGCCCTGGTGCGCCGTGATCCTGGCGGGCGTGATACCACTCGTCCCCTCGCTGCATTCGATTGGATCGATCGGTCTGTTGGGGCTTTTTCTCGGCATTCCGTTGCTCGCAACTCGCTCGTTCGGCAACGAATTCGAGCACCGCACACTCTCCCTTCTGCTTTCTCAACCCGTCGACCGGATGGAAATTTGGCGCGAAAAGTTGACCGTCACGGTGTTTGCAGTTGTGTCGGCGGTTCTGGTTTTCTCCCTGGCCTGGCGGGCGACCTCATTTCAGCCCGGCCGGATGGAAGTGGCCTTTGCCGGTGGGTGGATCGTTGCCACCGTCGCTTCGGCAACATTTTGGACGCTGATCGCCCGATCCACGGTAGGTGGTGTCACCCTGACCATTGCCGTCCAATTTTTCATCATTATTGCCCTGAACTTGGCGTACTGGCTTCGCGGAACCGGATATGTCTCGATGGCCGACACCAATGTCGTTTCAACTGGCACCTTCGTCTTCCTGGGGTACGCAGGGGTAATGCTCTGGCTCGGCTGGCGAAAGCTGGCGCGGTTTCAGGTGACGGGAGGCATGGGCGGCGATGATCTGCTGATGGCCGGTCCGGACCTGTTGCCAGGCGCATGGCTTGGCTGGCTTCGCTGCCGCCCCAGTGGAGCGGTTCTCAACTTGATCCGCAAGGAATTTCGATTGCTGCGGCCGGTCTGGCTGATCAGCATGTTGGCTGCTGTGGGCTGGGCATGCCTGACGGGGTTGGGGTTGCTGACTCCGCGAGGTCTATCCAGGGATTTCCAGACCGCGGTGGTGGGTGTGGGTGTGATCAGCACGTTGATCATCGCTATTCTCGCCGGAAGCCTGTCGTTGGGGGAAGAAAGAACGTCGGGGACGCACTTGTGGCACCTGACCTTGCCGGTGTCGGCGCGCCGCCAGTGGCTCATCAAGCTGTTCATGGCCCTCTTCGCGGGTTTCGCGGGCGCGGGGCTGCTTCCGATGTGGATCGCAGGGCCACTGTTTGGAAAATACCACATGCTGGCGGATGTCAATCTCAGAGTGGGTTGGCCGGTCGTAGTGGTGCTCCTGAGCTTTGCCGCATTCTGGTGCGCCTGCGCGGTCAATGGGACGGTGCGCGCTGTGCTCTGGGTTCTTCCGGTGATGGTCGCCCTCTATTTCGCCGGCGAGTTCGGCAAGTGGGTGGGGCCCGTACTCACGGACCTCTTTTTTTCGAGGTTCGATCCCTTCGCCAATGTGAAATTCGCCAATGCGGTTTCTTCGATGTTCGAAGCCTTCCCAATTTCCAGATCCGCCTATTGGGAATTTTTCTACAATCGGGGGTACCTCGCGCCAATGATGTGTGCCGTCTTGGTCCCGACATTGTTCTTGGCGGTAATCCAAAGTTACCGGCTTTTTCGGGCACAGCTCCAGGACACCGCTCTTTCATTGGTCCGAAATCTGCTGCCTTTGGCCGTGGTGGCATTCCTGTGCAGCTTTTCTTTGATGGCCTTTTTCTCCTTTTTGGGCCGAGCCCGGAACCAAAAATCGATAGCGCTCTTTGAAACCATCCAAGCACTTCAGAACATCCAATCCGGCGCCGCGAAGCTGGATGCGGCGTATCCGCTGCAACTCACGGTGGAGGATCTGGCCAAGGCTTCTCCGCTCTCGAAAAGTACGCGGCGCGTCCTGGGCAATTCTCGCATCACGCTCGCTCTCGATGAGCCTCCCCATCACGGTCATTTCGGCTGCGCTGAAAACCCCGAGCCCAGAGGTCTTCCTGCCTTGGGTTATTCGTGGTACTCGGCCACCATCCCTGTTGCAGACGGTTCCCACTTTTTCGTGGCCTTCGATCCCGTGACCCACTACACCATTTCCGCCGGATTCTGTAAGTAAGAGTCTCCCGGGCGGTCCAGGAAATCGCGACCAGATCTTTATAGGAATGCGGCCCGAGTGCGTTTCGCTTTTACGCAGACTGGGAAGGCCCAGTGGGATCGCTGGGATAGAATCGGTCTGTAGCGATCACCCGTAAGTGCCGGCGGAGTGTTTACTGATAATGTTCTCCCGATTCCCGATCATAAATTTCCATCCCACCAGTGACTTTTAGATGATCGATGTGGCCGGGAGTGGGTCGGAGCTGGAAAATTGGCCAGCCGTCAACTGGGGCAGCGCATTGCGGCCGGCTGGATTCCGGCGTGGAGGGGCGTTTTTGGTTCCGAATCTGGCATAAGCGGCGGGTTGGAAAGTTACCGACTATTGGTAAAACCTTGGCGCCTCGTTACAGGTGCAAAAACCGGTGAGAGTCTGGTCCACTTGCAAATTGCAGTCATCCCATTTTCCCGGTAGGCCGGTCGATCCGAATCCGGCGAATTGGCCGCCCAGCATAGTTTGCGAGTGCGTGAAACGGGGACTAAATCCACGATTGGTCGGGGTGGATCACTAACCCGCGAAGTGGCAAGTCGAGGTGTCCCTGAAAAAGGCTTAGGATGAGGACGAGTCAGCGCCGCGCAAACCGGCGCCGCCTACCTCCACAAGAAAGCCAGCCAGGAGTACCAACAGTTGTTTGCGATACGTGACGCCAGTGTGCTCGCCAGATCAGAACAGCAGCTTCACACCGAGCTGGATAATACGGGGTGCATTGGCACTCCGAACATATCCGAAGTTCGCCGGGTCGGCATAGTCGGCATAGTTCAGGATAAACTGCGCATGGTTGAAGGAGTTGAAGAATTCGCCGCGAATCTCCAGGGTGGTGCCTTCCGTCAGGCGCGTGTCCTTGGCGATCACGGCGTCCCAGTTATTGATTCCCGGGCCGTGGAAAAACCTGCGGCTGGCGGATCCGAGCGCGCCCAGGGTCTCCGGGCTGAACATGCTGGTGTCGAAATACGGCTGCCCAGTGCGTGGATTCTGGAAAGTGAGCTTCCCGCCCGAGAAGTTCGGCGTATCGATCGGTAACTCACTGGGTCCCGAGCCGTTCGTTCCCAGCAAAGAGCGGTCGTCGCTGGCCAGAAGGGTGACGGGGATGCCGGTGGAAAACCGCGTAATACCGCTCAACCGCCATCCCTGCGTCAGCCGCCGGGGGCCACCCAACCTGTCGAACGGGAGTTGGTAGTTGTAGCTGGTGACAAAGTTGTTGGTAGTGTCGAAAGCCGACAGCGATCGTTCATTGTGGTCAAGGGGATTGACCGCCTCCCCGTAGCCCGAGGCGTTCGACAAGGACTTGCTGAACGTGTAGCCGGCCAGAAACTCCAGCCGCCCGGTTACATGCCGCACGCTGGCCTGGAAAGAGTTGTAACTGGAATTCCCCAGCGTCGCGAACCAGGAGTTGCTCTGAATCAGTGGACCAAAGGTCTGGCGCGTGGTCGGGATGACCGTACCGTCAGCCGCCGTGAAAGGTCCGTTCTCGCCATTAGGGCCGCACGGCTGTGTGCCTGGGGCCACCTCGCTCGGCTGGCTCAGGCTAAGGCACAGGGCTTGGTTTGCGGGATTGGCTTCCAGAGTGGTGAGCAACTTGTGACCCTGCGTACCGACATACGCCAACGAGAGGAGGGTGGTGGGGTTCAATTGCCGCTCCACGGAAAACTCGTAGTCCTCCGCATAGGGGAGATCGTTCTTATAGAAGAATCCCGGTGAGCTGCTGATCGGTGTGTCTTGCGACCAATTGATGCTGTTGTCCGGGTGCTGGGGGGAGGAATTGGAAGGCGGCGGAGCGCTGGGAAACTTCTGGCCCTCGACAAACCCTGTGCCCCGGTCGACGTAAGGCGTGGCGAACTCCGGGGGCTGAGGGCTGCCATAGTAGTACCCGAACGGAGCATCGCCGATGGCGTTGAAGTTCGTGGCGCCTTCAAACGTGGTGAAGAACCGGCCGAAGCTCGCACGGATGCTGGTCTTGCCCGGGCCGCCGACCAGTTTACCCAAGAAGCCGCTGTCGATGCTGGGCGAGTAGGCAAGACCCACCCGGGGTGAGAAGTTGTTATATCGCGTCGGGCCCAAGCCGCGTGGAATCCCGGGATCGCCCGGAAAAACCCAGCCCGTGGGGGAACCGGGGAACACCAGGGATTGCTCGCCGGGCACGAGGGTCTGAAACTCGTTGTACTTTTCAGTCCAGGGGGTATCGAATTCCCAACGCAAGCCGTAATTCAGGGTGAGGTTGGGGCGCGCCCGCCAACTGTCTTGGGCATAGAGGCCCAAGTAGTGGTTGCGTCCGTAGTCAGGAAAGCCCTGT
>JBEKQO010000074.1:0-25875 GCA_049519635.1 Terriglobia bacterium
GTGCAGTTTGAGGATCGCCCATCCCAACATCAATTTAACCAATAGGAGTGGCCATGACAAGCTTTTGCCTGTGATCCCCGCCAAATCGGGGTTTAACGGCGAAGGAATGCGGCCGAATGGAGGGGGATTGGAATTTACAACTCGCGCCGCCTTGGGGAACACAGCGGGCACAAGAGGCGAGAAGAAAGTCAAAAGGCAAAAGGTAAAAGTGAAAGGCATCTGCTGACCGCGGCTATCCGCTGGCCCGTAGACCCCCCTCACCCCCCACCTTGCGGTCCCCCCTCTCCCCCAAGGTGGCGAGGGAAGAAGAGTTCTCAGTTTTGGCGCCGCGTGGTTGAAGCCACCGGGATCAGCCGGCCTCCGGCGACCCGGTATACCGCCCCCCGCCAGCGGACCCGGCTCCAAAACAGGCTGCTCAACCAGACGACGAAAGCGAAAGCGTCCCAGAGGGGCACCAGCCACCAGCGGCGCTTCAGCAGATTGTCGTGCAGTCCCCAAATGCCCACTGTCCATACGACGGCCATGCGTAGGATCAAGTAGGCTGCCACAAAGCTCCCTGCTACGAGGCGCGTGGGGGCAAGAATTACGCCCACAACGGTCCACGGCAAGCCCTGGGTGAAAATAAGTCCCACGTAGCCTAAAGGGCGGGATTGTCGAGCCATGATGGCCCAGCGCAAGCGTTGAATGAAGAACTCGTGCAGGCTTTCGAGGCAGCACCAGGTCTTGACCGCACCATCGACGAGTTCCACGCGATGTCCACGCGCGGCGGTGCGGCAACCGAGTTCGTAATCATCCGCGGCTTCGTCGGCGAGCGCCTCAAACCCGCCGATTTCTGCCAAGCACTCGCGCCTGATTGCCACCGTGGCGCCCAGGGCAAAGCGCACCCCTTCCAGTTGCCGCGCCATCAGGACGGCGGGCATGAAATCGGTGCTGAGGGAAATGGCTTCCAACTCCGGCCACAAAGAACGTACGGGAATTCCCGTAAACATGCTGGTGACCGCGCCGACGCGCGCGTCGTGGAAAGGCGCCGCGACCGACCGCAAATGGCCCGGACCGACCTGAATATCAGCGTCCGAAAGGACCAGAAAGTTGTGCCGGGCAGCGCGGGCCAATCCCCAGAGCTTGTTGACCTTGTCATTTGAACCCATCTGTTCCGGCGTCACCACCAGGCGAATCGGCAGCGCGGGGAAATCAGCGATGAGCTTGCGGATCACGGGGATGGCAGCGTCCTGCTCGTTCGTTACCCCAAACAGAACTTCGTATTGCGGATAATCCTGACGGCAGAAGCTGGCAAAGTTTTCGTAAGCATCGGCATCCAGCCCGTGAACGGGTTTGAGGACACTCACGGGAGGGGTAAAGTCTCGAGGCGTGGCGTTGTGGCGGCGGAAAAAGCTGCGGGCCGCGAAGATGACGAATAAGTAGGATAATGAGGGTAATATCGCCGCGCCGAGAATCGTCCACCGCAAGCTGGTCAAGAACAATTCGCGCCCCTTCTACCCCAAACATACCAGCGCCACGCCCACGGAGACCAAGCCGATTCCCACCCAACGCAGAGGCGTCAACTGCTCCCGCAGGAAATACTTTCCCCCCAACGCGCCGGTGACATAGCTGAGGGCCATGGCGGGAACCACAAAGCTCACCGCCTCCCAGGAAAGCAAAGCGAGCAGGGAACAAAACGCCAGGGTCAACTGCGCCATGCCAATCCACAGCCAGCCCTCGCGGATAGCCCTTCCCAAAAAGCGCAAAATCGCCGCCGGGGTAAAACTGTGTACCTCCCCCAGACGCTTCATCGCGTGGGCCACGGCAATATCACCGCCGGTACCGGCAAACACCAAGACCACAAGAGTAATAGCAGTGCGCACGTTCAACCCTTCTTCGTGGTGTTCGGGGGGGTGCCCCCCACGAACATGACTCCCGCCGAAATCAGAGCCACTCCTACCCAGCGCAATCCCGTAACACTTTCACCCAACACGAAATGCCCTAGCAGGGGAACCACCGCATACATGGAAGCGGTGGCCGGCATGACATAGGTGAAGTCCGCCCAAGACAATACCAGCATGAGCGCCACCATAAACAGCAACATGCTGACAATGCCGAGCCATATCCAGACGCTCGAAAAAATGGCTACAAAAGCGGAATGCAACGCCGCCATCGACCAGCCCTGAAGGGCTCCGACGCGCTTCATACCGATGCCGAAGAAAAAATTTCCTGCGGAATTGAGAACCACGAGCAGCGCCACCAGCACGGATGTCTTAAAGGTAGAGGTTTTGGGTGGTGTCATGAAGGTGAGGTCTGGTGTTGGCGCGGATATGGAGGGAATTATTTTTGCGCTCTTCCTGCCTATCCTTTCGGGTTTGGGGATCGCCCGACTCGAGCCCAACGGTCGCCAATCGGGGTGACGTGCCTATCTTACTCGAAACGGGACAATCACCATAGTACTCGTCACGGCAAGGGGACAAGGTGGGTGTGTAGGGGGGTTCGCGAACCGCCCCTACTTTTCCTTGTCGGGGGGGCATGAATTTCCAAGTGGCGCCACATTGTGCGCTCGGAGGCGTCGCGTTAGCGTTTGGCCCAGGCTTTCTGGAAAAATCTCAGCCAGTTGCCGTGCATGATGGCTTCGATGTCGGCTTCCTTATAGCCGCGTTTCTTGAGCAAATCGGGGATCATCTGCAAATCCGCAATCGTATTCAGCTCACGCGGCGATTGTTCCGTGCCGAATCCGCCATCCAAATCACTGCCTATCGCGGAATGCCGAGTATTGCCTGCCAATTGGCACACATGATCGATGTGGTCGATAACCCGCTCCATACTCACCAAAGAATTGTCGGTCTCGCCCTTCACATAATTGGGGTGAAGCATCCAGGAATCGAAGGCCGCGCCGATCACGGCACCGCGCTCCACCAGGGCTTGAACCTGCTCGTCGGTAAGTTGGCGATCTCCGGGCACGAGCGCCCGGCAGTTGTGATGGCTGGCCAGCACCGGGCCGTGGAAAATTTTAAGGGCTTGCCAAAAGCTTTCATCGGCCAAGTGGGTGACGTCCAGGACCATCCCGACCGCTTCCATCGCCGCCAATAACTCCCGACCTTTCGGAGTGAGCCCCCCCGGCGCACCCGTTCCATGAGCGTAGTAGCTCACGCCGTAGTGGACGGGTTCGACGACGCGCAGTCCGCGCTCCCACCAGAGTTCCACTTGGCTGGGTTCGAGAATAGGGTCAGCGCCCTCCATGGCGAGTATGTAACCGAGCGGCGTGCCGCTGCCGCCTGCGCGCTGCCACTCCGCCACGTGTGATTCCAGCGCCGGCCAGTCCCGCAGCATGCGCATGTACCCCTGCGACTCCATAATGCGGTAGTACTCCAATTGGCCCACGCACATCGCCGAAGCTATCTCGCGGCTGGGGTAGTCAAGCGCAGGGTCTTTGAGCTGGCTGCAACGCGCCAGCACCGTCGCCAGACAGACGACCATGCCGGCTTTCTGCAATTCCGCGAACGACACCGTGTTATGCCCACGCTCGGGATCGTTCATGCCCTCTTCCGAGCGGCGGAGTTCCGCGATGCTCTTGGTCAAGTCGCGCTTCCAGTTAAGGGCGTTCCAGGATAAATCGAGGTGCGAGTCAATGATCATCATGTTGTTTTTCAGAAGTTCCCTGGGAATTTAACTTGGACTCCTCACCGGCCAGCGATGGCCCACCCTCAAAGGAAGAACCCACAGTTAGGATAGGTCGTCGCGGCGGCGGTTGTTTAGCGGCAAATCATCAAACCTCGAATTCGCTTCGAGGCACGCCTGACATTCGAATAATGGATTGCAGCGTCCCGAGGCGGATTTCTTTGTGATCCGGGACAGGGACGGTTACCGTCCCTCCAGACACGCTTTTCTGCATTACGATGTGGCTGCCACGTCTTCGAACTTCAACAAAGCCGTGCCGAGCTACGATTGCGCAAACCTCTTTGCCTGAAAGGATTCGCAGTTTACCCAGTGGCAACCTCCACTTGCGTGACGTATACATCGCCATGGAGGCGCTGCTTTACCTCTTGAGGAGATGCGCATTCGAAAAACAATTCCAGCGCCTCCTGAAGATTGTCCCGGGCCTGCTCAACGCTATTTCCCTGACTCGCAATATCCAACTCCGGACACAGAGATACATAGCCATCGCCTTCAGCTTCGATAATTGCCGTGAGCTTCATCAATGGATCTCCTCTTCCCTCATGAGTCGCCTCGATATTCAAACCATAGTATATCAAAGCTCTCCCCTCCGGGACGTTGCTAACGGCGACGGCGAGAATAGGCGCACCCTTACGATCTTATCGACACGAATTTATCGGAATGTTTCAAAATTCGATTTCGCGGTGTACACTTCCGCTACCATCCCAGGTTGCCGGCGATGGTGATCCTTTAAACTGTTCGAATTCACAAGGCAAAGGAGTGGGCATGAGAAAACGATGGGTCCAAGTTTTCGCGGTCTTTGTTGGGCTGATATTCCTGGCAGGCATCGTCCAGCCGCAGACGCCTACGCACCCCAAGTCAAACCCGCCGGCAGCGTCACGTCCCCAGGCGGCAAGCCCGGTCGCAACTCCCGAAGAGGTGGGTCTGTCGTCCGAGCGCCTCGGGCGAATTGCCAGCGCCATTCAGAAAGGCGTTGATGATGGGCGCCTCGCCGGCGGCGTCAGCCTGGTTGCACGACATGGCAAGATTGCTTACTTCCAAGCGGTGGGAATGGCTGACCGTGATGCCCGCAGGCCCATGCGCACCGACAGCATCTTTCGCATCTGCTCGATGTCGAAGCCCCTCACCAGCGTTGCGGTTATGATCCTTTACGAAGAAGGACGTTTCGCGCTGAGCGATCCCGTTTCCGATTATCTCCCGGAATTCAAGCACATGAAAGTTCTCGACCCGCCTTGGCCGCAGGACAAGACTTCTCCGCCAGGAGCGTTGGTGGATGCCAAGCGGCCGATTACGATCTTTAACCTCCTGACCCACACCTCCGGTCTGACTTACCAGTGGAATGTCCGGCTCGGCAAGGCCTACCAGGATGCGAGCGTGGGCAGCGGCATCATGCAGCATGAGGGGACGATCGGCGAGGGGGTTAAGCGGCTGGCGGCCCTCCCTCTACTGTTCCAGCCGGGAGACGACTGGGAATACAGCTTGGCGGATGATGTCCTGGGCCGTCTGGTGGAAGTGGTGTCGGGGATGCCCTTCGATAAGTTTCTCCAGGTACGCCTCTTCCAACCCTTGGGGATGAAGGATACCGGTTTCTTCCCGCCAGCGGAGAACGTCCCGCGGCTTGCCACCGCGTATGCGTATGACGAGCAGAAGGGGCTGCACCCCATTCTTGACAATCAAGTGATGCAAGAAGGCGGGTTCCAGTTTACGGCGGACTATCCTTACCGCGGCCCGCACACCTATTTCTCCGGGGGCGGCGGCCTCTGCTCTACGGCGGAGGACTACTACCGCTTCTGCCAAATGATGCTGAATGGAGGCGAACTTAATGGGGCGCGCATCCTCAGCCGCAAGTCCGTGGAGTTGATGAGCCACAATCACGTGCAAGGCAAAGCCGACGGCGCCAATGCTTACGGCCTGGGATTTGGAACCACTAACGATGCCCAGCAACTGACGGAACTCGGTTCCGTAGGCTCATTTTATTGGGGCGGTTTTTACTACACCTCCTTCGTGATCGATCCCAAAGAGGAATTAGTCGCCATCTTTATGGGACAACTCCATCCCGACGGGGGACTGAAGATTGATTCCCAGGCCATAACGCTGGCTTACGAGGCGATTAAAGATTAAACAAGCGGACTGTTATTCTGGGCAGCCGCAAGCCACGAAGTATCTCGCATTGTTCATGAAAATGCGCGGAGCAAGATCCTCCGCGGAATTTACGCTTAGCGGCAGAGCGAGATTCTTCGCTGCGCTCTGCAGAAACTCGACGCGTAAGTCCTTGGAATTCAGCAGGCGTAGCGCGGACCTGTTCTTTAGGTCCGCGGCACGTCCCCGAGGGACAAGGAAAAGCCGCGGACCTAAAAAACAGGTCCGCGCTACGCTTCCTCGGCCCGAGTGTCTGTCCATGCTGGGCAGCTGCAAGGCTGTTAATGCTCAGAATGACAGTAGCGGAGCGTTTTCCCGTAACCAATAGATTTCCAGGAGCATGAAGATGCCGGATGCCAATTCATTCTTTCCCGGCCGTCGCGACATGGCCAAGAGCGCTTTGCTCGGTGGCGCTGCATTCCTGTTGGGCGCGCAGAGCCCCGCACGGGCGGAAGTGCCGGCCGCCAGCCAGGAACACTTCAACGTGCGCCAGTTTGGCGCGACCGGTGACGGAAAATCCGACGATACAAAGGCCATTCAGCGCGCCATGGACGCCGCGGGGGAAGTGCAGGGAGCGGTATTCGTCCCGCCCGGCGTTTACCTTTGCGCGGATCTCCAGTTGCGGCCGAATACTGCGCTGGTCGGTGTCCCCACGTGGAACTATCATGGACCCGGGGGAACGGTTCTACGGCTCAGGGATGACGCTGCCAAGTGCCTCCTCAACATCGGGGGGGCTGCGGGCGCTACGATTGATGGGCTGGGGCTTGATGGCGCCACCTTGGGCAAGGGCATTCACGGAATTTTTCTCGACAAGCCGGACTACGGGAAGCATGAGGACGCCTTCCGCATTGAGCGCTGCCAGGTGGCGCGCTTCACTGGCGATGGAGTGAACCTTGCGCATGCCTGGTGCTTCTCCGTCCGGCACTCGATGCTGGCCTATAACCGGGGGGACGGCCTGAGCTTGCGGGGTTGGGACGGGTTTCTGAGCGACAATTGGTTTTCCGGGAACCAGCGCGCGGGCTTCGCGGCGCGCAACGAAAATGCTTCCGTGACCTTCACCGCCAATCGCGTGGAATGGAATGGGCAGGAAAATCTTTTGATTACCGGTGGTGACGGCTACCAGATCACCGGGAATTTCTTTGACCGCGCGGGGACCTGCGGAATCGCTCTGCGCGCGGGCCGCAGGCATTGCTTTCAGATGACCCTGACCGGGAACTTCCTCAAGCGGAGCGGCAAGCTGGCGGACGCCGCAAGCTATGACTCATCTCAAATTTTGATTGAGGGAGCAGAGGGCATTACCTGTGTGGGCAACAATTTCCAGGCGGGACGCGACGATGGCGGCGGGGGAGTGTGGAGTCCTGCCTACGGCATTGTGTGCAAGAACCTTCAAAACTGCGTCATCGCGAACAACGTTCTGCATGAAGGCGCCCTGCGCCAACTTATCGTGGACCAGGGCGGTCACGGCGAAGGTGTCGTACTCAAGGACAATCCGGGGAGCCTGTTCAAGGTCCCAGAGTAACACCCGAAGCTGTTTGCCCCATCATCCTTGAAGTGCCGACCGCGGGAGGCAGGAATAATCAGACAGGTCTTGTAACGGCGGGACTAAACAGCCTGCGGAAAAACACTTGGGCGCTGTCCATCCCTGATCCCTGCAGGGGATCTATTAAGTAGCCGGGGGCAACGCCCCGGAAAATGCGCCCACCAATCACTTCCGACCCTGAAAGGGTCGAATCCGGCCGGAGCCAATCAGGTCTTACGTTCCCTGGCCTGGGGTAGTGCGACCCCTTTAGGGTCGGGAGTCGAACGTCAAGCTTTCCGGGGGCGTTGCCCCCGGCTATTAACTTGTGCCCTTACAGGGCACGGGAACCCTACGGGTTTTCCCGCAGCCTGTAAAGCCCGCCCTTCCAAACCCGTGTTGAGAAATCCCTTCTAGCAGCGGGTGAGTTGCTCGATCTTGACCTCGCGCAGTTCCTCTGCGGCCCGTTCGGGCAGCATGGAGTTGTAGTAGACATCCTTGAGAAAGTAGGAGCGTGAGGCGGAGAGGCGCACCGGAACCAGTTCAAAGTGCCAGTGGAAGTCCTCGAACAAAGTGCGCCAATGGCCGGTGCGGTCGAATTTGGCATTCAGATTGGGCGTGGTGTGCAAGGCAATGTGGTAATCCTGGGCCACTGCCTCCAACCGCTGCAAGACGGACTTCAGGAATCGTGCGAAGTGAAGCTGGCGTTCCCAGGTGGTCAAATCCTCCTCAAAGGAGTAGTGGTGCTCGAGGGGTAGAACCAAAATCTCGTAGGGCACGCGCGAGGCAAAGGGGCAGAAGGCCACGAACTGATCGTCCCACTCCACCGTGCGCACTTGCTTCGAAATCTCCTGCTGGGCGATGTCGCAAATCATGCAGCGCTCCTTTACGGAGAAGTAGCGCTGAAGCGCACGGAGTTCGTAAACGACGCGGCGCGGAATGAAAGGCGTCGCGGTGATCTGGGAGTGCGGGTGGTCGGGTTCCTGCCCCGCCAGTTTACCCTGATTGCGGAAAATGCTGACGTAGCGAAAGCGGCGGTCCTTCTTGAGGTCCACTAAGCGCGCGACGAATGCCCGCAGCACCTGCGCCACGTTTTCATCGCTGAGAAGCGACAGGCGCAGATGGTGGTCGGGGTTTTCGATTACCACTTCGTGCGCCCCCAGGCTGCGCATTTTGTCGTAAATGCCCTCCGCGCGCCTTTGCGCGTCGCCTTCAATGCGATAGAGCGGGCGCACATGCGGGGTAACGCGCACCTCCCACCCACCCTTGCCATTGCGGTGCGAATAGATGGTTTGCGGCGTCAATGCTTCCTGGCCAGGGCAAAAAGGGCAGACATTGAGGTTCGGCCATATCGTCTCGCCGTCTTCCTGGACGATCCAATTCAAGGAGATGGGATCTTTTCGAATCTGCATCGATCCTCCAACCCACTGCCACGCTGCAACGTGGGCGCGTTAGATTTATAACCGTGGCTCCCCTCACTCAGCATGCGGGAGCATCACAGGGAAGCGATATTCCCCCAGAGGACTCATCGGCGGGTTCCGCTTTCCTCTTAACTCTGGGGGGGTACGAATGGGGCTTGGGAGAAAGGGGCCTTGATACCTTCCGACCTTGCTCGCGCTACCCGGTGCAAACATTGTGATCAACGGCGCCACCTTCGCGGCAGCCGCCAACCCATCCTGCGCCGCCTATTTAACGTCCGAGGTCCATTGGTGTCAAGCCCTCATCCTTTTGGTTGGGAGTTGGTTCGCTAGAGCGGTGTTCTAACCGCCTGCGCTGGGCGTGGAAGGGGTGGCGTCCTCCCCAAAAAGAATTAAGGGCTTCATCAAAGTTGAAGATGTCGAATGCCATAATGAAAATTGGAGCATTACCCTAAAATGGACCCCTCACCCACCGCTTCGCGGTTCCCCCTCTCCCCACGGGAGAGGGATAGAAATTAAAGCCACAGCCCTCTCCCAGGGAAGAGGGTGCCCGGCCTAGGAGGGCAGGTGAGAGGCACATTTCAACCCGTCGAACTTTGACGGAACCCCCAACAAGCATTGGACACACTCACCCGGATGCGTATAATGGCTCAAAGCCAGGCCTTGGTGCAGGCTGCTTTTTGGCGTCAAGGGAAAGAGTCTCCTCTCTGCTCAGGGGGGGCGGAACAACCGGCGGCAGACTGTCGCCAGGAGAGTTACAATATGGTCCTCTTCTGCAAGCGTTGTGGTACACCTGTAAAGCTCGACAATGCCCGGCTGGCCGACCCGGCCTACAGCGTGAAGTGCCAGCAATGCCAAGCGCCCGTGGCGATCGAGATCGAGCAGCGGGGTTCTGGCAGCGCACCTGCCGGGACTTGGCCGGCTGTGTCTTCAGCCGGAACCCCCACTGCAGGAACGGCCGGGACCGCCGTGGCACTCGCCGCGGGAGAGAACGCGCCGGCGCCGGACAGAAGCCACTATTTGCAAAAGATCCGTCTGTTCAGCGGTCTTCCCTACGAAGAGTGCATGCTCATTGAAAGCCGAATACGCCCGCGTGAGTTCGCACCGCAGCAAACCATCGTAAAAGAGGGTGGGCCGGGTGATGCTATGTTCTTCATCACGTCCGGCTCCGTGGAAGTCCGTAAGAAGGATCCCAATACCGGAATCGACTTCCTGCTGAGCGAGCTGAAAGCCGGTTCGTGCTTCGGCGAGATGGCGCTGCTCACGGGGAAGCCGCGCGTGGCGAGCGTGGTGGCGGTGGAGCCGACGACTTGCTCGGTACTGGAGCAGTCGGCTTTCGACGAAGTGCTGCTGACGAGCCCCAAAGTCGGCCTCGCCTTAAGCCGCGTGCTTGCCGAACGCCTGGACGAATCCAATCAGCAAACCGGAATCGAGTACATCAACCTGGCCAAACTGCAATTCGATCCTCGGGTCATAAAACTCCTGCCGCAGCAGATGATGCAGCAGCACAAGGTCCTTCCCGTGGCCTTTTCGAACAACCGCCTGACGCTGGCGATGGTGAACCCTAACAACATCGTGGCGCTTGATGACGTACGGCGCGTGATCAAAGGCGTGATTATTGAGCCCGTAGTGACGTCGGAAGATGATTTCAAGCGCTTCATTACCACAACCTTGGTTGACATGATGCGCAAGGAAGAGGAAAAACTGGCGCGCGAGCAAGGCTCGGGGACTCTCAAAAGCGCGCCGGCCATGAGGGTCTTGGAAAGTGAATCGACGGCCCGCAAGTCGGATTCGACGGAGAGCATCCTGGAGTCGCTGCAATCTGAGGCGCTGAAGTCCCTGGAGATCGATGAATCCCCGCAGGCGAACGAGAGCGTAACAGACCTCTCCCACGCGGCCGTGGACGCACCCATTATCCGCATGGCCAATAGCATTCTGGCGCTGGCCATCAAAAAGGGGGCCAGCGATATTCACATCGAGCCGCAGGAGAAAGACCTTGTCGTGCGCTTCCGCATTGACGGGTCGCTGCAAGTGGTGCAGGTGCTGCCCAAGAAGGTTCAAATGGGTTTGATTTCGCGCTTTAAGATTATCTCCAAGCTCGACATCGCGGAGAAGCGGCTACCCCAGGACGGCCGAATTAGCGTGCGGATGGAAGAGCGCCCCATCGATTTTCGCGTCTCTACCATTCCTTCCAAGTGGGGCGAAAAGATTTGCATGCGCATCCTCGACAAATCCAACACTTTGTTGGGTCTCGACAAGCTCATTCTCCATCCGGAAGTGTTGGAGTTGGTGCGTGAGATGATTTCGCAACCTTACGGAATCATCTACGTGACCGGTCCCACGGGCTCCGGCAAAACGACTTCGCTCTACAGCGCGCTGGCGGAGCTCAACGACCACGATGTGAACATCTCCACCGCCGAAGACCCCATCGAGTACGATCTGCCGCGCCTCAATCAAGTGCAGGCGCATAAGGAAATTGGCTTGGACTTCGCACGCATTCTGCGCGCCTTCCTGCGCCAGGACCCCGACATCATCCTGGTGGGCGAGACCCGCGACAAGGAAACTGCCCGCATTTCCGTCGAGGCTGCTCTGACCGGCCACCTGGTGTTCACCACCCTCCACACCAACGATGCCGCCGGCGCCTTTACCCGCCTGGGTGAGATGGGGGTTGAACCGTTCCTGATTTCGAGTTCCACCATCGGCGTCATCGCCCAGCGCCTCACGCGCCGCCTCTGCCAGGTCTGCAAGGAAACCTATGCGCCGGATGATGTTTCGCTCCAATACATGGGACTCGACCCAAGCAAGCAATACACTTTCTACCGCAACCGGGGCTGCAACAAGTGCTCGGGAACGGGTTATCGCGGGCGCGTGGGTGTGTACGAAGTCCTGCGCATGAACGGGGAGTTGCGCCGCCTGGTGGCCGGCGGTGGGAGCTCCGAAGCAATTTCTGAGCTGGCCATTAGGAACGGTATGAAGACGCTGAAGGATTACACCGTTTGGCTCCTTCAGAACGGTTGGACTACCATGGACGAAGTCTTGCAAGTCGTCTCCGTAAGGGAATAGCGAGAAGCTCCGTGGGTTGTTTTCTCGGAATTGACGGTGGCGGCACGCGGACCGCAGCGTGGCTCGCGGACGGTGAAGGCAAGCTCCTGGCGCGCGCCGAGTCCGGGCCCTCCAATCCTCTCAAAGTGGGGTTTCGCGCTGCCGAACGCGAAATCCTGAAAGCCTTCCGCACCTGCTTGCGGGAAGCCGGATTTCCCCCAGCCGCCGCGCGCGCGTCGCGCCCGCCGGTGCTGCGCGCGGTGTGCGCGGGCATCGCCGGAGTCGACCGGCGCTCAGTGCACCGTCCGCTCATCGCTTGGATGCGCCGCCACCTTCCCGCGCGCCACCACCTGCTCACTTATGACGCCGCCATCGCGCTCGCCGCCGCGGTGCGCAACGCTCCGGGCATCATCGTGATCGCCGGCACCGGTTCCATCGCATTCGCGCGCGACAATCAAGGCAGGCTGCTGCGCGCCGGGGGCTGGGGAATTCCCTTTGACGACCACGGCTCCGGCTACGAACTGGGCCGCATGGCCGTGGGTGCAGCCTTGGAAGCATTCGACGGCCGCGGTCCGCACACTATTCTGATGGATCGGATCTGCCAGCATTTGGACCTTGGGGAAATCACCGAGATCGTTTCCAAACAACTGGAACAGCAGCAGGTGGCGGCGCTCTTTCCGCTGGTGATGGAGGCGGCCCGCGAAGGCGACCTGGTGGCCCGCCATTTGTGCGACAGCGCCGCCCGCGACCTCACCGACCTGGCTGTCGCTCTGCTCAAGCGAGCCGACTGGACGCGCCGCTCGACGCCGGTGGTCACCACCGGCGGAGTGTTCCGTTCCAGCAACTTGATCCGCCGCGCCTTCACGCGCCACCTTCGCCGCTTCGCCCCCCTGGCGCGCGTGGAGTTGCTCGAGCGCCCGCCCGTGGAAGGAGCTCTCTGGTTGGCCCGCAACCTGGGCAAGAGTAGATCGCCCGGGCGCGGATCACAATGAACAGTAGGGGGCGGTTCGCGAACCGCCCTTACACCAAATTTAAGGGGGTCGAATATTCGACCCCTCCGGGATCGGGACCTTATTCTCCAGGATTTCTTCCCGTAGGTTTCACCTACGGCTAATAATATTGTTCCCCTTCGGGGAACCAGGAGGAAATTCATCATGAACTTGCTATACAGATTCGAAAGCGTTTTGATTTTGGCCATTTTGGGAAGCGTCGTAGTTGTGGCAGCAGACAACCAACACCCTTTGACCCCCTCTGACCTGGTGACGGCAACTCAACTAAATGGCCAACTGCCGGCGGTCAAAGCGGGGAAGATCGTCCTGATTCAGGTCGGCTTCCACACGATGTACAAGATGGGGCACATTTCCGGATCGCAATACGCGGGCGCCGCTTCCAATGCGGAGGGCCTGGAGGGGTTGAAAAAGCTTGTCGCCAAGCTTCCCCGCGACCAGGGGATCGTCATCTATTGCGGCTGCTGCCCGTGGGACGATTGCCCCAACATCCGCCCCGCCTTTCGAGCGCTGAAGGAAATGGGATTCTCCAACCTCAAGGTGCTCGACATCCCCGAAAGGCTCGGCACCGACTGGACCGCGAAAGGATTCCCCATTGTGAAGGGAGATTAAGGCGAGTAGTGTAGACCCGATTGGAAGGGCCGCGCCCCTTTGACCCCGGCCCTCGCCATAAGCCGCAGACCTTGCGAAACAGGTCTGCGCTATTTGCTTCCGGCTGAGGAACAAATGAAGTTGCTTCAGCATATCCTTCGGTTCGCTTTCGTCATCGGCTGCGTCACCCAAGCGCTCGCGCAGACGGATTCATGCCTTGACCGCACGATCCCGGTAAACGTTTATACGGAGCGGGGAGAGGTCTTTGCTCCCCTCACCGAGGCCAACTTCCAAGCGAGCGCGGGTGGCAAGCCCATTCGGGTGACATCTGCAACTTACGATAGTGGCCCGCGGCGTGTCTTGATCGTGATCGACGTGAGTGGCAGCATGACCCAGGGGGACGCCCTAAAGTGCGGACTCGCGTTCACCCACGACCTGATTTCACTAGCGTCGCCCAGGGACTCACTAGCGCTACTCACTTTCAGTACCCGAATCGAAGATGTTGTCACATTCGGTCACAGCCAGGAGACCCTACTGGCGGAGGTTAACAAACTGCAAGATACGGACTGGGGCCGCGTGAAGGGGCAGCGGAAGACCGCGTTGCCGGATGCTCTGGCGGACGCTCTGACCACGATAAAGTCGCCGAGCGTGGGAGATGCCATTTGTGTGGTTTCTGACGGCCTTGAAAACGCCGGCCAATCAGATTGGTCTAGCGTCAAATCCCTCTTGGAGTCATCCGGCATTCGGCTGTACGCGTTTCTACCCTTTACACCGGCTGCTTCTCATTCAAGAACCCCGGAAGCTCAGGGCCCAGCGATGTTAAGTGGCCTGGCTTCTGCGACCGGCGGCGAGTTCCAGATGTTTGGGCCTGGGTCCTTTGGAGAATTCGAGAGGAATATCACCAAGCGCGTTGCGCAAGGCTGGCATAACGAGGTTTGCAATTTCCAAAGGCTCTCCGTGGAACTGCCGGAGCCGGTTGTAAAACCACTCCACTGGAAAGTTGAGGTCATCGACGCCTCCGGACGGCGAAACAAGCACGTGCGCGTTGTCTACCCGCAACGACTCGCACCCTGCGCTCCGTGAGTAGGTCATTAGCAAACGCACCCCGGGCCCGTCATTTACGTTCGCGGCTTTTTGTTCTCAGCGGAGACGAACCACGGACCTTCAAAGCAGGTCCGCGCACTGACTGTGCTTTTTGTTAATCCAAAATCCAAAATCGAAAATCCAAAATAAGCTCACGCCACCGCACGCTCATACTTGCAGTTTTCGTTGGGGCAGTGGCGGGTGGTCTCTCCGCTCTTTTTGTCGAACTTATCAACCAAGATAGGTGAGCCGCAGTTGGGGCAGGGTTCGGCGACGGGCTTATCCCAAGACGTGAATTTGCACTCGGGGTAGCGGCTGCAGCCATAAAACGTTTTCTTGAACTTCGTGCGGCGCACCACAATTTCGCCCGCGCAGCCTTTTTCCGGGCAGGGAATTCCCAGCGTTTCGCGCTTCACGTATTTGCACTTGGGATAATTGCTGCACGCGGTGAACTGCCCGAAGCGGCCTTGCTTAATCACCAGGTGATTGCCGCACTCGGGGCACTTCTCTTCCAACGCCTGGTCCCCCACCGCCGTAGCATTGCCTTCTTTCATAACAATCTTCTTAGTACTGCGGCATTCGGGGTAGCCGGTGCAGGCCACGAAGTAGCCAAAGCGCCCGCGCTTCACAATCATGGGCTTGCCGCACTTCTCGCAGTTCTCCGCCGCAACTTCCGGCGCGGGAGGCCCGGCGCTGGCATACTTAGCGGCAAGATCCGGCGGCAGGTCGCTGGTGCCGTCGCATTCAGGGTAACCGGTGCAGGCCATAAACTGTCCGTTGCGGCCCAGCCGGATCACCATGGGCTTGCCGCATTTCTCGCATTTGACATCCGTGGGAATGCCTTCGCCCTTGATGTCTACCATTTCAGTTTCCGCCAGGCGCAGGTCTTTCTTAAACTTCGTGTAAAATTCTCCCAAGGCGTCGGTCCAGGTAAGCTTTCCCTCCTCGACATCGTCCAATTCTTCTTCCATCCGCGCCGTGTAAGCGACATCGAATATATCGTTGAAGTTTTTTATCAGCATGTCGCTCACCAGCATGCCGAGCTCGGTGGGATAGAAGCGCCCCTGGTTCTTCTCCACGTACTCACGGTTCTGGATGACGGAAAGAATACTGGCGTAAGTCGAGGGCCGTCCAATGCCCTTTTCCTCCAGAATCTTTACCAGTGTGGCCTCATTAAAACGCGGCGGCGGTTCGGTGAAGTGCTGTTCCGGCAGTAATTTGTGCAGCGTCAGGCGCTCGCCCTCCGCCACTTGCGGCAGGCGGAGCTTTAGTTCCTCGTCTTCTTCCATCTCCGCCTTTTCATCTTTGCCCTCTTCGTAGACGGCGCGGAAGCCGTTGAACTTCTCGACCGATCCCGTGGCACGCAAGGTGTAATCGCCCGCTGCGATGTCAATTGTGGTCTGATCGAAAACCGCCGGGGTCATCTGCGAGGCGACGAATCGCTGCCAGATCAGCTTGTAGAGTTTGAACTCATCGGGGCCCAGAACCTTGCGCAGTGAATCGGGCGTGCGCAAAACGTCCGTAGGCCGGATGGCTTCGTGCGCGTCCTGCGCGCCTTTCTTGCTGCGGTAATGGATGGCTTCCGCGGGCAGATAATCGTTCCCGAACGTTTTCTGGATGTAACCGCGCGCGGCGGTGAGAGCGCCTTCCGACACGCGGGTGGAATCCGTACGCATGTAGGTGATAAGGCCGACGGCGCCCTCATCCTTCAACTCGATGCCCTCGTACAGGTGCTGCGCCACCATCATGGTTTTCTTGGCGTAAAAACGCAGCTTGCGCACCGCTTCCTGTTGCAATTTGCTGGTGATAAACGGCGGTACCGGGAATTTCCGCTTCTCTTTGGTGGTAACCGACCGCACAACCAGGTTGGCGGCTTTGATCGCCGCGGTAATCTGGTCAGCCGCCGCCTGGTCGGGGATTTCAATGTCATTCCCCTGGTATTTTGCCAGGCGGGCTTCAAACACCGGGGGCTTTTTGCCTTCCACGTTGGCGGTGATGGTCCAGTATTCCTTTTTCAGGAAGGCCTGGATTTCCCGCTCGCGCTCCACAATCAGCCGCAGCGCGACGGTTTGCACGCGCCCGGCGGAGATTCCGCGTCTGACCTTATCCCAAAGCAGCGGGCTGACCTGATAGCCCACCAGGCGGTCTAGAATGCGGCGCGCCTGCTGCGCGTCTACCAGATGCGAATCGATCTCCCTCGGATGTTCGAACGCTTCCCTTACGGCGTCGCGGGTAATTTCGTTAAAGAGCACGCGATAGAACTTCGTCTTGCCCGAACCCAGCAACTCGTGAAGGTGCTGGCAGATGGCCTCACCCTCGCGATCCGGGTCAGCAGCGAGGTAAACGGCATCGGCCTTCTTTGCGGCGGACTTGAGCTCGCTAATGACATCCTTCCGTGTGGGGATGTTTATGTACGTCGGCCGGAAGCCGTGTTCGACGTCGACTCCCAGTTCCTTCTTGGGAAGGTCCATGACGTGCCCCATGGAAGCCTTCACTAGGTAATCAGATCCCAGATATTTGTTGATCGTTTTCGCCTTGGCGGGCGATTCGACAATGACCAGCGATTTACTCATATTCCTTTACGCTTACAGCTAACAGCTCACAGCTGAAAGTAAACTGTGAATTGCCGGCTGTAAGCTGTCAGCCTTCTCCAGGTTTTCGCCTTGGCGGGCGATCCGACAATGACCAGCGATTTGCTCATACGACAGCTAACAGCTCACAGCTAAAATCTAACAGCCAACTGTGAGCTGTTGGCTGTAAGTTGTCGGCTTGTACTGATAATTCCCTACCCTACAGTTTACGGATAAAATTCTTTCCCGGCAACTGGCGGATCAATCCGTTCATTTCCAATTCCAGCAGCGCCGCCAGAACTCGCGGGTGAGGAACCCGCGCGGCGCTTACAACATCATCCACAAAAGACGTCTGATCAGCCCTCAACACTTCAAAAACCGCTTTCTGATCGGGGGTTAGCGAAGCCTCGAAAAGCGTGCCCGCTTGCGCCCCCATCGGTTCGCCTTCCGCAGCCTCCGCGGGCGGCAAGAGCTGCATGCGGACTTCGGACGGGAACTCTTCGATCACATCCATCCACTGGTCCACGAGCTTCGCCCCCTGTTTGATTAGATGATTGGGACCGAAACTTTGGGCGGAAGTTATATTTCCAGGCACAGCAAAGACTTCGCGGTTCTGCTCGAGCGCCAGGCGCGCCGTAATCAGCGATCCACTGTACTCCGCAGCCTCCACGACCACCACTCCCAGCGAAAGTCCGCTGATGATGCGGTTGCGGATGGGAAAGTTTTGCGGGGTGGGCCCCGTGCCCAGGGGAAATTCTGAAATCATCGCTCCGGACTTCTCGATCTCTCCCGCCAACTTCTTGTTTTCGCGGGGATAAATGACATCGATGCCGGAACCCAGCACGGCCACGGTTTTGCCCTTGGCCTCCAGCGCTCCCCGATGGGCGGCGGAATCCACCCCGCGCGCCAGCCCGCTTACCACCACCAGTTGGCGCTGGGCCAGATCGTGGGCCAGTCGGTGCGCCACGGAGCTGCCGTAGGCGCTGGGCCGCCGTGATCCCACCACCGCCACCGCATACTGCGAAAGGACTTTCGCGTCACCCCGCACATAGAGCAGCAGGGGCGCGTCGGGAATCTGCTTAAGCAGCGGGGGATACTCTTCGCTGTCGAAGGCAATAACCTGGCAGTCGGCTTTTGCCGCCTCCTGCAATTCCTTCTCGCCTTCCTTCAAGCAGGCTTGCGCAAAAATCGCCTGCGCCACCCGTGCGGGAACACCACAACTCTCGAGCTCGGTCAATGACGCCATGTAAGCGGCTTGCGGGGACCCGAAATGTTCAATAAGCTTGTGACACCCACGGATTCCCAACCCTTCAATGCGCGTCAATGCCAACCAAAACGGTATCGATTCACTCATCGGTATTCCCTTGTGCCCAACCAGCAGGCGTGCGGCGCGTCCCCATCCCACCCAACTTCGACCTAGTCTCCCCCTAGAGCCGGGATCTTCCCGTGCAAAGGTGCAGCGCGCCCTGCTTCGACCCCTTCCGGACCGGCCGCTTTCCCGAGGGAGGCATTATATTGCCTTACGGCATGCCCGGACTTATTAATTCCTAACCCCACCTAACCTTATGACCCAGTCATCCTGAACACTTTGCCAAGTAGGCAGGCGTCCCGAACCTGCCAGAGGAACAAGAACAAGTCAAAATGCAAATGGCAAAAGTCAAAGGTGAAAAGCGGGGAAGCTGGCAATCCCGCCGCCTGACGCCTCGTCATCCCAAGCCCATTGAGCTGTCATCCTGAGCAGCAGCGAAGGATCTCGCCCTGCCTGCGCTTGCGCCCTTGGTCTTTGCTTGCTTCTTGCGCGGATTTCTCACCACGCATGGGTCCTCCAAATGGTTTGCCGGAAGGGCGGGGCTTTACAGGCTGCGGAAGAACTCGTTAGCGTTGCCATTATCAGTGCCACCCGCTCATCCCTTTGTCAGCACCACCCCGGCGCTCGGTGCGCCACCCCTCCTCATCTGAGGAGGGGCGGCGCCTTGGGCGCCGGGGTGGTTATCCGCAGTGGGGCGTTTTACCGCAGCCTGTAAGGACCCGCCCCTCCAAACCCGTGGTGAGAATTGCGGGCTAGTCACTGGTCACCCGCCACTGGGGCACTGTCGCCATCCGCCGGGAAGCAGAATATGTGGGGGAACAGATTTCAGAATTCATAATTCAGAATTCATAACTTCCGCCCAACACCTTTCCTTTCAATAACATTCGATTTCTTCGACGGTAAGTAGCTTATTTTTCTAAGACATTCAAGGATCGGCACAAATTTGCGCCAAGTCAATTTTCTATCTCATTTATTTTCATCAACATTCAAGGATACACCTGCATTTTGGGGCCCCCTTTTTTTGCCTCGCTCCTCCGCAATGGAAAGCTATTAACTTGTTTAATTTCAATGACTTGAATTTTAGATGAGGCCGCCGTATATTCCCCAATTCTTCGCTAACCTGCTGTTTTTCATCAACATTCAAGGGGCGCGAGGGGCTTTCCCCGGATGTCCTCCCAGAGGGCCAACCGGGAACGAGCCTCTACCACCAAGTCCCAAGGGCACCACGTTAGAACGCCACGCGCCCACAGGTGTAAAGCCCTGCCTTGGTGCCTTTATGTCTTGGTGGTCATGTTCTCCCGATTCACGCCCGGACCAGCCGTCCCTGATGACGCAATACTGACGGCTGATAACTCCCCACTCCTCTCGGCATTTCGCCCTCTCGCAGGGAAAATCGAAGGGCGCCAGGCGCCGGTCCGATGCCGGCGCTTACACAACTAATAGCCTATTCGTTAATCTTTGTCAAGGCCTATTTAGAGCCTATCCATGCAGAGTGCTAGCCCGTGCCGCGGGGGAAGTCCGCCAATCTTATTGGCGTGGGGACTTACTCTCTTACCCTTTGCCTTTTGATTTTCTTTTGCGGCCCCGCTGCGCTAGGCCCGTTTTCC
Organism: Terriglobia bacterium; assembly: GCA_049519635.1. Lineage (GTDB taxonomy): Bacteria > Acidobacteriota > Terriglobia > UBA7540 > UBA7540 > Bog-366. The sequence continues at coordinate 19,943 of JBEKQO010000074.1, forward strand.
CTGCCGCGATTCTGCCTGCCATTTTTTATCCCCACATGACCCCTGCGGGCAAACCAAGGCGAACAATCTCGCCATGACACGAAGTCAGCATTTTTAGGTGATACGGCGAATCTATAGGGTCGGACTGTATGTCCATCTGTCAAGTAATTCTAAAATATCACTATCGGTCCATTGAATGTTTTACCCGAAGAATGAAACAATAGAGCCAGGCCGGTCCCTACTCGGACCAGTCTCTGGTGGGAGAGAAAGTTTCAGGTTTCGTCTCCCGCCCGCCGATGATCATTAGGAAAAGATGAAACCGCCAGTGCCTGGGATAGATTATGGCGGAGGTTGATCCATGATAAGCCAAGCCTTTGGTGTTAGCCGAATGGGCCGCACCGTCCTTTTATCATTCTTGATCATTTCCGTGACTTCCGCCGCCACCGCGCAGATCGCCAAAAGAAAATCTTCCAGACTTGCCACTCCTCCCATATCGAACACTACCATCCAGCCGGAACTCCTGAATGCCGACACCAACCCGACCCTGCGTTTCCCCATCGGGCGGCTATCCTTGGGCATAGCCAGCATCTCCTACGGGTGGCTCGACATCTCGCACGGGAGAATTCACTACACGGTAGAGCAACCGCCCAAAAGGATGGCCGATGGATTCAGCGCCTCGACGGGGGAAATCCGCGACATCGATCTGGAAGAGCATTTCAACACGCTCAATTTCCGGGATGGGAAGAAGAGAAATTCAATCTTTTACCTTCCCCAGGGGAATTGGGGAAGCGTCCATGATGGCCGCTCGTTTCGGGATGTAGCCGACGAAGGGACGTCAGGGACGCAATCGATTTATAAGACGATGTTGGATTTTGAGGCCATGCTGGCGCTGGTGAGGATTACGGCTGCTCCACCCACGCCGGTCATCGCAGCGCCGGTTGCCCCCGCTCCGCCACCACCGACTCCTCTTGTCCCGCCTGCTCCGCCCGCGGTCGTGGTGGCGTCCCCTTCCGGCGCAGGGGAGAACCAAACTGTCGAACTGAATGAATCCCCTTTGGTTATCCGGGGAGTGGCGATGGACAGCACCGGCATCCCAATGGTTAGAATCAATGGGTCGCTTGCCAACATGCGTCCGCAAAACAACCAAGCGGCAGAATTCTGGTCAGACCCGTTGCCCCTTCAGCCGGGAGCTAACCCCATCCAGATTACCGCATCCAACTCGGCACAGGTGGAGGCCAAGGTCACGTTTACAGTTCACTACACGCCCAAAGGGGCGCCCGTGAACCCCCGAGCTTTGGACAAAACAGAGATCATTTCCTTGCTGCAAGGCGCGGTCCCTGCCTCGCGCGTCGCCGAGATCATCCAGCAGCGTGGCATCAAGTTCAGCCCCACGCCCGACGATCTGAGCGAGATTCGAGCGGCGGGTGGAAGCGAAGAGCTCATCCAATCCATCCAACAGGCTGCGCCGCCCAAGTGAGCGTTGACCACGGGTGCACGGTGAGTAGAAAGACTGCGTAGACCGGATTTCTTGACTTGGTTCCTCGTAGCGAACGGTGGAGGGTAGATACCGATGAGTCTAAATCCTAGAGATGGGGCCTGGTGGCATACGGCGCTGCTCCTGTTCCTATTCCTCAGTGTATCTACAATTGGGCTGGCGGCGACCAAGCGGTCGAAAAAGGGCGGCGACTCGGACCTCAGCGGGATCGTTCGCCCTGACCTTGTGAATGCCCAGACTGATCCCACCCTGCGTTTCCCGGTCATGAGTACCGGAGGATCGGTTTTCAGCATCACCTACGGCTGGCTGGACATCAGCAACAGCACGATTCGTTACACCGTGGTGCAACCCACCAGCAAATCCGAGCACTCTTTTGAAGGGTCCAGGCTCGCCATCGGCGACCTCCGGCTCAATCGGGGATGGCTCACGTTCAAAAGCCCCAAAAAGGGACGGATGCTGATCTTTCTATCTCAAGATCGCTGGGGGACAGTCCACACGGGTCCCGGTATGAGTTCGGCCGCCAACCGCGAAAGTTTGGGGACATCATCAATCTACAAGACGCTGTTGAATTTCGATGGCGTGATGGCGCTGGTAAAGCCTCCCGCCCCTCCGCCTGCGCCCGTCATTGCGCAGCCTGTGGCGCCGGCACCGCCGCCCAAGCCCGCCGCACCACCTTCTCCACCCGCGATTGTGCTCTCGTCCCCTCCCGGCGCCGGGGAGGACCAGACCCTGGAATTGAAGGAATCCACGGTGGTCCTTCGGGGCGTGGCCATGGATAGCACCGGCATCCCCGTGGTGAGGATCAACGGCTCGCCGGCTAATATGCGGCCGCAAACTTCACAAGCGGCGGAATTCTGGTCTGACCCTCTGCCGTTACAGGCGGGAAATAACCGCATTCAGATTGTCGCCTCCAATTCGGCTGGTGTGGAGGCCAAACTCGACCTGACCGTTCATTACAAGCCCAAGACGGCCCTCGTGAATCCACGCGCGCTCGATCGGCTGGATATCATCGGCTTGCTCCAGGGTGGAGTTCCCCCCGCGCGCATTTTGGATCTGATCAAAGACCGAGGCATCAAATTTTCACCCAGCACGGACGATCTGAACGCAATCCGTACCGCCGGTGGAACGTACGAACTGATCCAAGCCCTCCAGCAGGCTGCTTCGCAACCCTAGCCCGGACTTCTCACCAGCCTCAACGTTTCTCTCCGGGCGGCGACGCTTGTAAGCCCCAAAGGGGCGCCCTATCACAGCCCAGGCCAACGGCCTGGGTTTCAACGATCAGGTGATACGTCAAGCCCTGAAGGGGCGCCTTACTACTCGGTGCAATGCCTTTTCCGATAACCGATTCACCTCCGGCGGTGGGGCGGGACCATGGAAACGTAGATCGCCCTTTCAGGGCTCAGCCGGGAAACATCTTGTAAACCCAGGCCGTTGGCCTGGGCTGAGTTAGGACGCCCCTTTGGGGCTCGCGCAGAATCAATGCCCCGGCGTGGTACCGTTGGGGCTAAATCTGCGTGCTGCCAAACCCGTCATGAGAAATCCGCGCTAGTGGCTTGCCTGGCCAAGACTCAAATCCTGAGGATGGCGATGTCCCACAATCGTGCCGGGTCAGGCGGCATTGACCTCGGCAGGAAAATCTCCCGCGGCATTTGACAGGCCGTGCGGGTGAGATAAAATAAAGCCTACAAGTTCCTGATCACCATGCCAGATTTGCGCCTGTCGGTCGTCCAATATCTCAACACGGTTCCCCTCATTTGGGGCATGCTGCACGGCGAGCAACGCGGTAAGTTTGAATTGCAATTGACCGTCCCCAGCGGCTGCGCCGATGCCATCGCCCAAGGCCAGGCAGACGTGGGCATTGTCCCTTCCATCGAATACCAGCGGCTCGAAGGTGTCGAGATTATCCCCGGCATGTCCATTGCTTCCAAGCACGAAGTGAGGAGCGTGTTGCTGCTCAGCAAAATGCCGCTGGCCAAAGTGCAAACCGTGGCGCTGGACGAATCCTCGCGCACCTCGGCGGCTCTGGTGCGAATCCTGATGCACAAGTTCTATGCGCGGAGTGTCACTTTTTCGCCGGCAGCGCCTGAGCCCGGCGAGATGCTGCGGCAGGCGGACGCGGCGCTGCTGATCGGTGACCCGGCGCTGACATACAACGGACCGGCGCAGGTCTATGACCTCGCGCAGGAATGGAGAAAGTTTACCGGCCTGCCCTTTGTCTTCGCCGTCTGGATGGGCCACTCCGGCGCGAATCTCTCGCGGCGCCTTGCGGACTTCGCCGCGTCGCTCGATTTCGGGCTTGCCCATATGGATGACATCGCCGCTGAATATGCGCCCAAACTCGGCATGACGGCCTCGGCCGTCAAGGTTTACTTGACCCGGAATATCGATTATTCTTTAGATGAGGAGAATCGGCAGGGGCTGAAGCTCTTTTACAGGCTCGCGCACGAGGTGGGAATCGTTCCCGCCGAGAAGGAAATGCGCTTCGCGTGAGGCGGCGCGCCGGGCCGCTTCTAGTGTTGGGTTCGGCAAATAGGATTACTTACGCGAGGCGCATCAATTTGTTGTAGCGCCGGGCTTTAGCCCGGCATATGCCGCCCTGAAGGGCGGCGCTACAGGTAAACGCATTCTCCCAACACAGCACTAGCATTCCGCTGAGTATTAGCCCCGGCTGGGGAACTGTTTCGTATGGCCATGACTAACGCCCAGGCTCTCGATATGTTGCGCTCCGATGACCTTTTGGGCATCGGGATGGAAGCGGACGCCGTTCGCAAGCGCTTTCATCCCGGCAACGTGGTCACTTACCAGATTGACCGCAACATCAACTACACCAACATCTGCACCGAATACTGCTCCTTCTGCGCCTTCTATCGTCCCGTGGATTCGCCGGAAGGATATCTTCAGCCGCTCGACTCCATGTTTCAGAAAATCGAGGAGACCCTTGCCCTGGGCGGCACCGGCGTGCTGATGCAGGGCGGATTGCACCCTGACCTCAAGATTGATTATTACGAAGATCTTCTCCGCAACATCAGGCGGCGCTTTCCGCAGATTCACCTGCACTGCTTTTCCGCGCCGGAGGTTTTGAATATCGCGGAGGTTTCCGGCCTTACCCTGCGCGACACCATCGTTCGCCTGATGGATGCCGGGCTTGATTCCATTCCCGGAGGCGGCGCGGAAATTCTGGACGACGAGGTTCGCCGCCGCATCGCGCGCCTGAAATGTACTACCGACGAATGGCTGCTGATGCACCGCACCGCGCACTCGCTCGGCATGCGTACCACCGCCACCATGATGTTTGGCTGCGGTGAAACACTAGAGCACCGCATCAACCATTTTGAGCGCGTCCGCCAGTTGCAGGAGGAGACGGGCGGCTTCACCGCTTTCATCCCCTGGTTTTATCAGCGCGCACACACCTCGCTCGGCAACTTCATCAAGGAAGAAGTGACGGCGGTGGATTACCTCAAGACGCTTGCCGTGGCCCGCATTTACCTGAATAACATCGAGAACGTGCAAGCGTCGTGGCTGACCCCCGGCCACAAAATCTGCCAGATCGCCCTGCGCTTTGGCGGCAATGACGTGGGTTCGATCCTGATCGAGGAAAACGTGGTGCGCGCCGCGGGCGTCACCCGCACTTCCAGTGAAGACCAGCTCCGCCGCATGATTAAGGACGCCGGCTTCCGCCCCATCAAACGCGATACCCTTTACCGCAATTATTTTTTGAACTGAGACCGTCCGTTTAGTCTGAGGCAGTTCTCCGCTTGCCACGGAACCGTCATGCGAGACATAACCGATCTGATGGACCACTATAGGGACGTTGCACGATCCGTCTGGAATACGGGGTTCTGGGTTCAGGCGGATTTGCAGACGTGGGATGCGAGAGACCAATTCGAACAGATCAAGAAACTACTATTCAAGGCGCTGGTTGTTGCCAGGCTGGAGGAAGGCCATTGCTGCGACCTCTACGGCCTTGCCGACAATCAGATATATCAGGTTGTCCCCAATCATTCCGAATACGTCCCCATCATGATTCAACGACCACGCCAAGGTGCCCAAACCGGCTATTGGGATGACCCGGTGAGGCAAGTCAAAGCCTCAGAGGCGGACCTTCAATTCCTTGATTACTTCGACTGGAACAATATGGGTTATGCTGATTTTCAATACTACCGGGTGCGCATTGCGACTTTCGCGACTCAACCTCATCTCGTAGGTCGGGAGGCGCTGTTGGACCATCTTTACGCGAAAGTCTTCGCAGACACGTCCTCTGGGGTTAGTCCATCCGCGGCTTAATCGGAAATTTATGTGGGTTGGTCTACCGAGGAAGTGTAGCGCGGACCTGTTTTCTAGAGCATTTCCATAAATAATGTAGCTTGAAAAACACGCGCGCTTGTGGCAAAGTGGGGGCATGCGAGCTATACCTATCCCCCTGCGGAAGCGCATTCTCGAACTTTACGAGCAAGGCAAG
>JBEKQO010000075.1:0-25822 GCA_049519635.1 Terriglobia bacterium
CCGCGCAGCTTGCGGCCGCAAGCTGCGCGGGGTGCGGGACGAATAGAGGGCGGGAGACGCGATTTCGGCGGGGCTGAAGCCCCGCCCTTCCAGCATCGTCCAAACCTGGTGAGAAGTCCGGGCTAGCCGGTCGGCGCGTAATATCCCCGCCGGGCGTCCACCTTAACGTTCTCGGTGCGAACTTTGACTGCGATCTTGCGGAACGTCCCATCGAGTTTGGTGTTGGTGGGCGTATACCCCAGCAAATACTGCGTGCGCAGCTCTCTGGCAATCTGCTGAAAGGCCTCGGAGGTATCCCTGGCGTTGTTCGCCTGGATCACGCGGCCGCCGGTATCTTCTGAGAGCTTGCGCAAAACCGACTCGCCGCCATATCCCATCCCGTGCCGGCTGTAGAATGCCCGATCGCTAATATCGATGGAGTAGATGATGACGTCCGATTTTTGCGCCGCTTCCAGCGCCGCTTCCAACCTGACTTTGCTTCCCTGGTCTTCACCGTCCGTCAGCAGGATAAGAACCTTGCGGCCCACTTCGTTCTTGAGCAACTCGCGCGCCGATAAGTAGACGGCATCGTAAAGGTGCGTCGCCCCTCCGGAATCTCCCGAGGGAAAAGTTCCCGGGGTGCGGGCCCCTCCCCCATTGATCTCAGTTTCGTCGATAGCCTTGTCAAGCAGATGTTGGTCCGCGGTGAAGTCCTGGAGCAGTTCCACCTCCACATCGAAGTGCATGACGAAGGTGAGGTCCTTCGGTCGCATGGTTTCATTCAGGAATGCTTCCGCCTCCGACTTCTCCACTTCCAGCACGCGGCCCTGGCTGGGACTTGTGTCCACCAGGATGCCCATGGTCAGCGGCGTGTCGGCTTCACGCGAAAAATAGCGGATGACCTGCGGCTGTTGGTCCTCTTCCAATTGGAAGTCGTCCTTGGTGAGATCGGGAAGCAACCGGCCGTTCTTCTGCCGGACGACGGCGTAGACGTTCACAACCTCCGTGGTGACTTTAAGGGTTGTCCCGGGCGGAGGCGCCTCTTGCCCCTCCTGCGCGCCCGCGAAGCTTGCGGCCGATACCAGAATGCAGAGAAAGCAGACGATATCTCGCATAATACTTAAGCGATGCCTGGAAAATGCGTGTGCAGTGTGCATGGTTGCCTTTGGGGCGCTCTTGGCCCTTCTGCTTAGGATGCAAACTAAAAGCTGCGCGTCGGACCCGGTTTATCGGTCAACCCTTGCGGGCGATGCCTTTTGTCCTTCCACCCGCAACCCAGTTTACCTTGATTGTGAGCGGAATAAGCAGGGGACCTTCCCTCTCCCTCGCTTGCAGCGCGATTCTGAACTGCGTTTCATTGTCGCCGATGGGTAAGAAACCACATCGTGACCTCGCATGATCATCCCAATATTTCCTTTGCGCTTCACTTTTTCGTTGTCAACAATCACTTTCCTCTTGACAAGATAATTCGGTTACCTTAAACATGATGATTGAATACGCGCTCCGCCAGCAATGCTGGCGGAAAATTTAAAAAGTTCGGAGGAGAATAGAATGGCAGCGAAAAAGAAAGCCAAGAAAAAGAGGTAAGCCTCTTTCGGAAATTTGAAAGGAACTCTCGGGGGTGCAGCGATGCACCCCCGAAGTTTTTTTGGGGAGAAGCTTTTTGATGCCTTAGCCGCTGGGCTAAGGGGGTGCTCCGTCTTCATTTCCGCCTGTGTCCATGCGCCAACCATGCATCTCCTGATCCTCCCAATGCGCCGGCGGGTTACTCCTCCAACTCTTTCTCCGGCGCCTCCAGCGTGCGTGGCACCTCATCCACAGGTTCGAGTTCGGGAATTTCCCCGCCTGTTGCCGCTCCCAATTCTTTGAACTTCCGCGCCGACACCAACACGCGGCTCTCCATCGATCCCACCGCCTTGTTGTAGGACTCCACCGCACGTTCGAGGGACGAGCCGAGAGTCTGAAAGTGGCCGAGGAAGGTTTTCAGGCGGTCGTACAGCTCTCTGCCCAGCTCGCTGATCTCTTTGGCGTTCTGGGTGATCTTCTCCTGCTGCCAGAGATAAGCCGCCGAGCGCAGCAATGCGATGAGCGTCGTAGGGGTTGCCAGCACCACTTTCTTTTGCATTCCATCGTCAATGAGTTGCCGGTCCTGTTCCAGGGCCGCGCTGAAAAAAGATTCTCCGGGTAGGAACAGCACCACCAATTCCAGTTCGGGGCCCACTTGTTCCCAGTACTTACGTTCCGCCAACTGATTCATGTGACTTCGTACCAACTGGCCATGCGTCGCCAGCGCCTTTGCCCTTTCTTCTTCCGATTTTTCCGGATTGACCGCGTCGAGGAAGGCTTGCAAAGGAACCTTGGCGTCCACCGCAATCCGGCGATTGCCGGGAAGATTCACGATCATGTCCGGTCGCTGGCGTCCGGATTCGGTGGTGATGGATTCCTGTTCCGAAAAGTCACAATGCTCCGACATCCCCGCCAGCTCCACGACACGGCGCAACGTCAACTCCCCCCACCGGCCGCGAGCTTTCAGGGGTGAACTCAAGGCGCTCGCCAGGTGCTTGGTCTCTTCCTCCAAGCGCTTATTGGCCTGAGCAAGAGTGCGCAGTTGCTCATCCAGGGTTCCATAAGCCTTTTGCCGGGTCTTTTCCATCTCCAGGATTTGGTGCTCGTACCGGCCCAGAGATTCCTTGAGGGGGGCGACGAGGCCGTCAATGGCTTTCTGCCGTGTTTCCAGATCGCCCTTGGCTTGTGCCTGCAAGGTTTCAAACTGACTACGCGCCAGAGCTATGAACGCTTGGTTGTTGCTCTTGAGCGCCTCGGCGGAAAGTGCCTGGAAAGTCTGCGTCAGGGTTTTTTTTGCTTCCTCCAACAGTTTCTTCTGCTCCTCCAGACTCGTCTGGGTCTCGCGCAGCTTCGTTTCCGCGGCGACGCGTAATTCCCCCTCCACCTTCAGGCGCTCCCGCAACTGCTTGGAATCTTCGGCAGCAGTCCGGGCGTTTTCGAGTTCAGTTTGCGCCTTGACCTTCTGCTCGCTCTCTTCCCGGAGTTTTTGCTGAAACCCTTCCAAAACCCGCTCGCGATCATCCAGTGAGGCTTGGAGCGCGCCAACTCGCGCCCGAACCTCCTGCAGTGTGCCCTCCGCCGCCTTGATGCGGCCTTCGGCATCCACCTGGGATTTGACCAATTCCGTCCGGGTGCGGCCCGCGGCCAGCAGCCAGCCGATCGCACCGCCCAGCGCCACGCCCAGCAGGATCAGCAAGACCAGCAGGATCGAGTTCATCGGATAACCTCTTGTCCGTGGTCCGTTGCCAGTTGTCCGTGACGGACCTTTCCGTTTTCGCCATCAACGGACACCGGACTACTGACAACGGACAATCTAGAATGTTTCCTCGTGCGCCGGGCAAATCAGTTCGTAATCACAATACTTGCACGCAAAGCCCGGCTTGGGTGGAAACAACTGTTGGCGAATTTGTGCGGCCACTTCGCGAATCTCACTGATCACCAAATCCAGGTCCTTGGGTGTGCGCACGGTGCGCACCGGCTCATTATTCGTCAGGCTATAAAACGTAAGCCTGGTGGGATTAAGCTGCATCTGGTCGCGCGCGGCCAAGGCATAGACGGAGAGTTGAAGGCTCTTGTCCGCATCTTTTTGGGAAGGCGCCCGGCCGGTCTTGTAATCCACCAGTTCCACGGAATGGTCCGGGAGCGGATTGATCTGGTCGATGCGCCCTTCCAGGACCACGTCGCCCAGGTCGAGCGCGAAGTGGGCCTCGGCGGCAAGGGGAAGAGCCGTGACGGCTTCGTGAAGGCTCACGAAGGCGCGCAACTGGTCGAGTCCCGCCTTCTTATAAGCCTGTTCCTGGTAATCATCCTCGAAGCCGGCGCCTTTCCAGATCTGCTCGAAATGCGCCTGGAGTTGTTCAAATTTCACCGGGCCTTGCTTCCGCAGCTCGAAATAGCGGCGGGCGCACTGGTGCATGATATTGCCGAACGTCAGCGCCGGCTGCGGCCCCGTCGGAATCTTCAAATAATGGCTGAACAGGAACTTCTGCGGGCAGGTGTCATACGTTTCGATGGCCGAGGCGCTGAGCTGAAGCTTCTCCTCCGGCCGGATGACCGCTGCGCCGCTGGCCCACCGGGTGAGAGGTGGATAGATTCCGGAAGCGCTTGTCGCATCGCCAAACAAGCTGCCCTGCGGTTTGGGGGTGGAAGGGCGCTCGGGCAGCACCGGCTGCGCCTGCGGCGCTTCCACAGTCTCCGGCGGAACCTCGGGAACCTGTATGCGTTCCAGGTCGCGCGCTTCCACGGCGGGGTTGGAGGCGAGATCGGTGATGAAAACCGAGGGTTTCTTGCCGGGCTTGGCGACGCTGGAAACATACAGCCGGTCTTCCGCGCGTGTCAGTCCCACATAAAGCAGCCGCCTCTCCTCCTGTTCATGGATGTTGGCGGGCGGCGGCGGACCCTTGCGCAGGGCCTCAGGAAATTCGATGACGGGTTTCTGCTCGCTATGCGGAAAGCGCCGCGGTGCGACGCTCAGGATGAACACCACGGGAAACTCCAGCCCCTTCGCGGCGTGCACGGACATCATTTGCACGGCGTGCGCGCTGTTTTCGGGCTCGGGCGCTTCGATTTGTCCTCCCGCCTCGCGGAAGTACTGAAAGTACACCCAGAATGAATCGAGGTCCCAGGATTCGCTTTTGCCTTCCCATTTCTCCAGGAATTTCCGGAAGGCTTCCACATACGCGCCGTCGGGATCCTGGGGCAGGAAGCTGAGCTCCAGCCGCCCGATCAACCGTTGGAGCAGGCCCAGCACCGGGGCGTGCTCGGCATACTTGTGCAACTCGCCCAGCAGGCGCTTCAGTTCCGGCCAGCCGGTTGCCTCCAGGCGGTTCGCGGCTCCCGACCTTTCCCACGATTCCAGCACATCGTAAAGCGAGCAGCGGTCGCGCAAGGCTTGCTTGCGCGCTTCCAGGGCTAACTCCTCCGGGAATCTCCATCGCGGCGTCAGCAGCACGCGCGTCAGGCTGACATTATCGTGCGCGGAGTGGATGATGTTCAGGTACGCCACCAGGTCGCGCAGGATGATGGTGGAAAGAATCGAAAGCCCGCGAATGGCAAAGGGAATCTTCCGCCGGCGAAATTGCTCGACCAATGGGTCGCGGTAACCGTGCGCGCGGTAAAGCACGGCGATATCGCCCGGCGGCGTCCCCTGCCGGGTGAGCCGCACCACCTCATCCGCAATCCATGCCGCCTCGCTCAGGAAGTCAGGAGATTGCAGCAGGTAAACCGGCGCCCCCTCTTCCCGGCTCGTCCGGAGTCGCGGCTTCGCCTCGTAGCGATCATTTTTCGCGATCAGCACCTCCGCCGCGCGCAGGATGCGTTGAGTGGAGCGGAAATTGGTGTCGAGAAAAACCGTTTCGTGCCCTGGAAAGGCCTCATCAAACATCTTGAAAGCGCCGTGCGAAGCGCCGCGAAACCGGTAGATGGCCTGATCGTCGTCGCCCACGGCGGTAATGCTTAACGGCGGCTTCACGAGGCGCTTCAAAAGCTCCACCTGCGCGTAATTGGTGTCCTGGAATTCATCGACCAGGACATAACGAAACTGCTGGCGATACGATTCCAAAACCTCCGGCTCGCGATCGAAAAGATGAACCGTTTCCGGAATCAAGCTACCCAGACTCGAACAACCCGCTTCCTCAATCAGCTTCCGGCTATTGCGGAAGACGCGCGCCAACTCCCCCTTCTTCTGCATCTCCTGTTGCATCAGCGTGCGCTCGGCGGCGTCAAGGGCGGGAGCAATCTCCTGGAAGTCTCTATCCAACGCCTCGGCGTAGCGCTCAAAATCCGCCGGTTCAATCAACTCGTCCTGGCAACGCGAGAAGAAATCGTTGAGCGAATGGAGAAACGCGCCCGGCTCCGCGAGCTTTTGGTAGAACTGGAGTTCAAGGCTTTCCATGCGCTGGCGAAGGAAGATCCAAACATCAACTTTGTCCAGCAGTTTGCGCTCGAAGTGACGCTTGCGCAGCACCTCGTAACAAAAGGCATGGAATGTGGAAATCCGGGGAAGGGCCTCGATTTCGGGCAGGGCCTCGCGCACGCGGCGCTGCATTTCCCTCGCCGCCTTTTCGGTAAAGGTCAGCGCCAGGATATTTTCCGGCTGAATCCCCGCGCCGGAGTATTCCTCACTGCGGCGTGCCGGAGCCTTGAAGTCGGGAAGCAGCGCCGGTTCTTCCGCGGCGCCCCCCGATCCCGTCAGCAGGTGGACAATCCGTTGCGTGATGACGCGGGTCTTGCCGCTGCCCGGCCCGGCAATAATCAGCAGCGGGCCATCACCATGCTCGACGGCTTTCAGTTGCTCGGGGTTCAGCTTGAACGCTGGGCTCATCATCCCATTATTTCGCCAAGCAGCGCAGGGAAGCAAGCGAAGGAAACGGCAAGGATTTCTCACGACGGGGCCGGAGGTGTCCTGTGGGTGAGCCGCCCCCGGCGGCGCATGGCGCCCTTCAGATTCCTCAGGCAAATCACGCTCTACAAAACCCTAAAAGTAGTAGAATCCACGGCGCAGGCGTGCTGGTGTTTTAAGGTGTTGCCCACTCGGCAGTTCGCTGTCCAATTAAGATTCCAGCGTGGCTGCTTACGCCCCTTTAACAAAAGCGTCAACCTCACGTATCCCAGGTTGCACGCTGAGGAATAATCCATGAACAAGCTACCCCGACGAGGATTCCTGAAGCGGGCCACGATTGCAGGAGCAGCGCTTGCCACAATGCCCGCGGCGCTCCGTGGCACACAATTTGGACTCGCGGAGCGAGCCCCGGAAATCGCCACGGCCGTCATCCCCCTAGCTCGCTGGTCGTTTGCGCTGGATCCGGAAGACCGGGGTGAGCGCCAAGAGTGGTTCGATCCGATGCGAGCCGGGCCTGAATCCAAAATCGCTGTGGTAGTCCCTCACACCTGGCAAATCTTGCCCGATACCGCCCAGTATCAGGGCGTCGCGTGGTACTGGGCGGGTTTTGACGCCCCGGCGGAATGGGCCGAGAGGACCGTGCGAATCGAGTTTGAAGCGGTGTTCCACAGTGCGAAGGTTTGGCTTAACGGCCAGTTGATGGGCGAACATCGGCACAGCGGATATACGGCGTTCACCTTCGACATCTCTCCGGCGCTGCGTTTGGACCGCACCAACGAACTTACTGTTAGGGTCGATAATTCTTTCAACCCCAACATGCTCCCGCGAAATAACTCCTATGATTGGGCCCAAGACGGGGGCATTACTCGCCCCGTGAGCTTGTTGGTTTCTCCCCGGAACTATATTGAGCGCCTCTGGATCGACGCCGTTCCTGATCTAGAGGATGGGCGCACTCCCTTAACGATTCATGCCTTCGTGCGCAACGCCGGTCAAAGCGCAGCACGACTGAGCTTCCAATACCGGATCGAAGAAGAGGAGACGGGTAATGCCCTCGTCATTGCCGCGGGCGCGGGCGAAGTCCACCTGGAACCGGGTGCGACCCAAGAGGTTGCCCTGACCCCCGTCAACGAGCGGATGAAGCTCTGGCACTTCGATCACCCGCATCTTTACCGGGCCATCGTCGAAATCCGGCAAGGCATGAAGCCTGTCCACAGCTACACCCAAACCTTCGGCGTGCGCAAATTTGAAGTCAAAGATACCGCGTTCTATTTGAATGGCGAGCGCGTGTGGCTGATGGGCGTGGAGCGTATGGGGGGAAGCAATCCGCAGTATGGTATGGCGGAACCCACGGCGTGGATTACCCACGACCACGAGGACCTGAAGGAACTCAATTGCGTTTTCACGCGAGTCCACTGGCAACAGGACAAGCGTGTGCTCGACTATTGTGATTGTCACGGTATCCTGCTTCAGGAAGAGGTCCCTTCCTGGGGAGGCGGCACATTCGAGGGGATGACGAACCAGCCGTCAGCCGAGATCATGCAGAACGGGCTCGAGCAATTGCGTGAGATGATTACGCGGGACGGTAACCACCCTGGCATTGTTTCCTGGGGACTCTGCAACGAGGTTAATGGGCACAACCCGGTGTCGCGCGCATTCATCCAGCGCATGGCCAGCGAGGCGCGCCAGCTCGATCCCCACCGTTTGTTGACTTACGCCTCGAACTCCCTTCAGCAGACTCCCGGTGAGGATGCGGCCGGCTTGCTTGATTTCATCGAGTGGAATGAGTATTACGAAAGCTGGTACCCGGGAAACCCCGATTCGGTCCGGCGCAATTTGCAGCAAATTCACGAGGCATTTCCCCATAAGCCGGTGGTGATTTCCGAATACGGGTATTGTGAGTGCACGCCTGAGCGCCTGGGAGGCGACGAGCGGCGCATCGAAATCATGCGGGATCACACCCAGGCCTGCCGCGAGTTCGATTTCGTGGCGGGAACGATTTTCTTCGATTACAACGACTATCGCACCCACCTCGGCGACAAAGGCATAGGGCCGCTGAAGCAGCGCGTGCATGGCGTCGTGGACCTCTACGGCAATCGCAAGCCTTCGTTCGAGGCCCTGCGCCAGGAATCGAGCCCGGTCGAAAGCCTGCACCTTGCCGCTGGGGAAGGATCACTGAGCGCCACCGTGGCAACGCGCAAGACCCTGCCCGCTTACACGCTGGAAGGTTATACCCTGCGCTGGATTGTCTACGGATTTGGCGATCTTCCCATGGAAGCAGGTTCGGCGGCGCTCCCCAAGCTTTCTCCCGGGCAGCAGGCTACCCTCCGCATCGAGTTTCAGGAGAAGCATCCCACGCGCGTGCGTGTTGACGTTCTGCGCCCGACAGGGTTTTCTGCCGTCACCGCGTGGTGGAAAAACACCCCATAAAGGAGGAATTGCTATGTTCCAGAAATTTCGCCGCGGCAAGCTGCCGTTAGCCGCCACGGTCCTGGCCGCGCTCTGCCTTTTGGCCCTTTCTCTATCCGCCTATGCGCAGGAAAATTACCAGCCCAGTGCTGCCAACCTGGCGGCCCGGCAATGGTACCAGGACGCAAAGTTCGGATTGTTCATTCACTGGGGCGTGTACAGCGTCCTGGGGGACGGTGAGTGGGTGATGAACGAGCGGCGCCTCACCGTGGAGGAGTATGAAAAGCTGCCGGCCTTTTTCAACCCCACGGAATTCGACCCCGCCGCTTGGGTGGCGCTGGCGAAAGCGGCAGGGATGAAATACATCACGATCACCAGCAAGCATCACGACGGTTTTGCCATGTTCGGCTCCAAGCAATCGGACTGGAACATCGTGGATCGTACGCCTTACAAGAAAGATGTCTTAAAGATGCTGGCGGATGAATGCCACCGCCAGGGCATCAAGCTGTGCTTCTACCACTCGCAACTTGATTGGCACAATCCGAATTATTATCCGCGCGGACGCACCGGGCATGACACGGGACGCCCCGAGAGCGGCGATTGGTATAAATATCTGGATTACATGGACGCGCAACTCCGCGAATTGTTGACCAACTATGGAGAAGTCGGCGGCATCTGGTTCGATGGAATGTGGGACAAGCCCGACGCCGACTGGCGCCTGGCGACGACTTACAAGCTTATTCACGACCTGCAACCCCAGACGTTGGTTGGGTCCAACCACCACCGTGCGCCTTTCCCGGGCGAGGATTTCCAGATGTTCGAAAAGGATCTTCCCGGGCAGAACACCGTGGGTTTCAATCAATCCGAAGTAGTCAGCAATCAACTGCCGCTCGAGACCTGCGAGACGATGAACAACGCCTGGGGCTTCAATATCGGCGATGCCCAATACAAGAGCACTCGCCAACTCATTCAGTACCTGGTGCGGGCGGCGGGCCACAATGCGAATTTCCTCCTGAACGTCGGGCCGATGCCCAATGGAAAGATTCAGCCGGAATTCCAGACGCGCCTGCGGGAGATAGGACAGTGGGTTACACGCTACGGGGAATCCATTTACGGCACACGCGGCGGACCCATCAGCCCGCGGCCTTGGGGCGTAACGACGCAGAAGGGGAACAAGGTGTACGTTCACATCCTGGATTGGCAGGATGCATTCCTGGCACTGCCGCCGCTACCTGGCAAGGTGAAATCAGTACGCTTCTTGAAAGATGGAAGCACGGGAGATGTCACCGAAGCGGCAGGCGGGTTGGTCCTACAGATTCCCGCGAGCGCCCGCGACGACTTTGACACCATTGCAGTGCTGGAGTTGGGGGAGCGATAAGGAACCGGCTCATCGGGCCATCGCGCCATTGAACGGTTGAGTGATTTGCGATTTGCGGAGTCAAGGAATTGAGTCATTTTCTTGCCGAACTCCGCCGATGGCCGCGCTAACCGGGATTTCTCACCACGGGTCTGGAAGGGCGGGGCTTTAGCCCAGCCGTTGCCATGCCTCCTGGTTATTTCCAAGTCCCGCACCCCGCACAGCTTGCAGCCGCAAACTGTGCGGGGTACGGGACGAATAGGGGCTGGGAGCCGCGATTTCGGCGGGGCTGAACAGGCTGCGGAAAAACTCGAAAGCGCTGTCATTCTGAGGAGCAGCGGCGACGAAGAATCTCGCATTGCCTTGAAAACACACAGAGCGAGATCCTTCGCGTAGTTTACCCTGAGCGGGCAGAGCGAGATTCTTCGCTGCGCTCAGAATGACAGCGAACGGGCTCAGGATGACAGCATTGTAGGTTTTTTCCGCAGCCTGTTCAGCCCCGCCCTTCCGGCAGCGTCCAACCGTGGAGCGAAGTCCGTGCTATTTCCCCCCCGGCACAATCCCTCGCATCGGTCATCGGCAGATCGAAAGACGAATCAATTCACTGCGCCGGAAGAATTGCAATGGCCCGATGAGACGATGACCAGATGGCCAAATGGCCAAATCACCCTGGCGGCCCGATTCCCCTCTACTCTTCGCCGGCTTCTGCCGGTTCCTTAGCTTTGCGCCGTCCGGAGGTCTTGCGCTTTCCGGTTTTTGCTGCCGCCCTGGGGGCGCGCGGCTTGCGTGGTTTGGGTTGAGGAGTGGGTTCCGCGGGCGCAACCTCCTCAATCACGGTGGGCGGCGGCGGCTCCGCAGGCTCGGCGATTTCCTCAGGTAAGACTTCCAATTCCCAATTCACGTCGGTTTCGACGGGCATCAGGAGGTCCGGTTCAAGCTCTGGCTCAAGCTCCGGTGGCGCCTCAACCGCCATTTCGAGCTCAACCCCTGCCGGGACGGCAGGACTCACTGCGGGCGCTGGACCGGCGGGGAAGACACGCCAAACCCCCTTGCGATCCCGATGCAGCCGCAGCCAGCCTTCGCGCTGGGCCTGGTGGAGAAGGTCAAGCAGGCCGCGAAAACCCGACCGCTCATCGACGGAGCTTCCCGCCGCGCGCAAGAGCTGCCGAATCTGGCGCAGGTAGAGCGGGCGATTGGGCGCCTTCTCAAAATGACCGGGCAAAGCCTGCCGCAATGCGGCCAAGGAATCCTCCTGGCTCGCGGGCGGGGGCATGGGCGTCGTTGCCTCTGGAGCCGGCGGAGCACTCGGCACAGCCGGAGCCTCACTGGCCGGAGCTTCCACCGCCACCGGTTCTGCCTCCACGGCGGCAGTCTCCGCCGGCGGCTCAGGAGGAGTTTCGCGAGCGCCCTCGCCCTCCAGCGCCTCGACGAGATAACCGCGGTCAGTCCGCCGCATTTCCACCAGACCCGCCTTGCGGAGCTTCTGGATGAATTCCAGGAACGATCCGGCGCCGAAGTCGCGTTCGCTGAACGTGGCATCAAGTTGCAGCAGGGTGCTTTTTAGCAGACCGAGCTGCGGAGCAACCTCGCGTTCAGCCAGAATCTGAAGCGCGCGCTGGATGTTCGGCATCGCTGTGGACAGCGAGCGGGCCTCCGCACTGCGCGCCGCGGTGCGCTGGGTGCGCGGGGTGCGCACGCTGTCGCCGCCGGTCTTCAGCAGGTTCTCGTAAGAAATAAATTCGTGGCAGTTCCTCTGCAAGATGCCGCTGGTAAACTGGCGCCCGCCGACAACGAAGACCCGCTTGTCATATTGCTTCAGCTTTTCCACCAGCGCGATGAAGTCGCTGTCGCCGCCCACGATCACGAAAGTATTGATGTGGTTGTGGGTAAAAGCCATTTCCAGCGCGTCGAGCGCCAGGTTGATGTCCGCGCCGTTCTTGTCACCGCGCGGGGTCACGCTGCGTTGCACCATATGGATGGCGTGCTGCGTCATCTCCCGGCTGTACTCGCTAGCGCGCGGCCAGTCGCCATAGGCAACTTTGCTGACTACCTCGCCCCGCTCTTTAAGCGCTTCGAGAACAATGGAGACGTCAAAGTCTTTCCCCAGCGTCTCCTTGACTCCAATTTGAATATTGTCAAAATCTACGAATACTGCGATCTTTAACCGTTCTTCAGCCACAATTCCTTCTTTCACCTGGGCATCGCCGCAACTCACACCGCGGCGGCATTCCTCAGGAGGTTGCCTCACCCACCATATAATACTCCCACAGGTCAGTTCTTGGCACTTCCAGATTTTGATGCTGTCACAATTCCAGGCATAGCGCCGGGCATCAGCCCGGCACGTGCCGCCCTGAAGGGGGCGCTACGTTCGAATTAGGACACCACGCCGCGCCCGAATTACTTCCCTCCGCACCGCGAACGAAGTGGTAGAATCTTCCCGTTTTTCCAGGGCCAGCAGGTGGAGGTTGGCTTGCTCCGCCCTTGGAGATATCCCAAAATTGAGGTTCCCTATGGCAGCAGCGATTAAAGTCGGATTGGTGGGGGCGCGCTTTGCCGCGCGATTTCACTGGGAAGGGTTTCGGCGCGTCTATGGCGTGCCGGTGGAGGTGGTGGGCGTTACCGCGAAGTCGGCAGAGTCCGGCGAAGCGTTTGCGCGCGCGCATGGCATCAAAGCTTTCGCCTCCTTTGAGGAATTGTGCGACGCCGTGGATGTGGTTGACCTTTGCACGCCCGGCTCGACGCATGAGCCGCTGGCCGTGGCGGCCTTCCAGCGCGGCAAGCACGTGATTGTGGAAAAGCCCTTCACGGGCTATTACGGACCGGGGACGGAGGAATTTCGTGGCAACACCTTCAGCAAGGAAGTGATGCTGCGCGAAGCTTTGGCAAGCTGCGACCGCATTCTCGCCGCGGCGCGCGCGTCCGGCAAGCAGCTCGGCTATGCCGAAAATTTCGTCTATGCCCCTGCCATCGCCAAAGAACGGGAGATCGTGGAGAAAAGCGGCGGGCAGATTCTGTGGATGATGGGCGAGGAATCGCATAGCGGTTCTCATTCACCCTACTACGGCATCTGGAAATTCTCCGGCGGCGGATCGTTGGTGGGCAAGGGCTGCCACCCCATGTCGGCCATCCTCCACCTGAAACGTGTGGAGGGCGAGGCGCGTGACGGCAAGCCCATTCGCCCGGCAACCGTTTCCGGCCGCACCCATGAAATCACGCGGCTGAAGAACTACCGCGACGCGGGATTCCTGCGCACCACTTACGACGACATCGAGGATTACTGCCAGGTGCACGTCACGTTTGACGATGGCACGGTGGGCGACGTATTTTCCACCGAACTTGTTCTGGGAGGTGTGGACAACTGGCTGGAGGTTTTCGCCAATAATCATCGCACCCGGTGCAATCTAAATCCCATCAACGCGATTGAAACCTACAACCCCCGCGAGGATATCTTGAAGGACGTTTACGTGACGGAAAAACTCGGCACCAAGCAAGGTTGGAGCAATCCCGCGCCTGACGAGGACTGGCAACACGGTTACCCGCAGGAGTTCCAGGATTTCATGGCCTGCATGGCCGCCGACCGCGCCCCGCTTTCCAGCGGGGAATTGGCGCGCGATACCATGGCAGTGCTTTATAGCGCTTACCTTTCGGCGGAGCGCCACGGCGCGGAGGTGGAACTTCCGCAATAGAACCGGATCCCCGCTGGACCGCGGCCGGGCAAGGTAGGCAAGCTTCGAGCCTGGATTTCTCACCACACCTGGGTGTGGGTTGCCGGAGGGGGGGACTAAACAGGCTGCGGAAAAACCCTGCCATGCTGTCATCCTGAGCCCGTTCGCTGTCATTCTGAGCGCAGCGAAGAATCTCGCTCTGCCCGCTCAGGGTAAACTACGCGAAGGATCTCGCTCTGAGCATTTTCAAGGCAATGCGAGATTCTTCCTTCGCAAGACTCAGGACCGCCGCTGCTCCTCAGAATGACAGCGCTTTCCGGTTTTTCCCGCGGCCTGTAAAGGTCCGCCCTGCCCGATCCGTAGTGAGAGTTCCGCTCTTGAAATCCCCCCCCCGCCATCGGCTGCCTTACAGGTCAGGCGTATCGGCTATGTATAGAGGCCGCAGTTTAGGCCGATTATGGCAAGCCCGGCAAGGGGCTACAAATCGGACGCATTTTGTCGACGTCTATTCCACTCGATGACCGCTTATGGTACGATGCCCGAGGGTGGACTGCGCAAGGTCTCTATTTTCAACTATTCAGGGACCAAGCAGTAGTGGGAGGTTGGTATTTGACGTGCTCCTACGTACCTCAGGACGGGTTCGGCGGCTTAGACGCCTCTTTTGTTCCGCGTGGCGTCCGTTCGGGGGAAGGGAACAGGCCATGCGTCATGACCGGCGGGGTTTCTCGCTCATTGAATTGTTAATTGTCGTCGCGATCATCCTGATCATCTCCGCGATCGCCGTCCCCAATTTCCTCCGCAGCCGCGTTGCCGCCAATCAAGCTTCCGCCATTGAGAGCTTACGTGTCATCTCGACGGGGGAGGTGGCCTACTCGACCACTTACGGCACGGGGTACTCGGCCTCACTGGCGGATTTGGGTCCGCCGGCTTCTGGCCAGACAGCAACCTCGACCGCGGCAGGCTTGGTGGATGAAGTCCTCGCCGCGGGACTTAAGAGCGGTTACAATTTTATCTATACCCCTTCCTTGTATAATGCCGCCACGAACACCTGGAATGGGTACACCCTGCTCGCGAATCCAGCCACCTATGGCCAGACGGGCGGTATATATTACTACACGGACCAGAGTTATGTGATCCGTGCCAACTCGACCAACAACGCCTCCTCGACGGACCCCTCAGTGGGCGATTAAGTCTCACGCCCTCCCCGTTTATCATGCCCTTCACTTCACCCGACGCGGATTTCTTCGTCGAACCGTTTCTCCCTATGCATCACATGCACGCGCGGCCTGCGGCCGGGTGATATCCCTTATCCTGCGCCTCCTTTTGTGTCATGTACTGGCCTTCCTGGGTTTTCCCGTACCATCTCGTGCCAGGGCAATGATAAGTTGCGGAGTTCGTGTTGACCCAAACCTTCACACCGGAATTTCCCGCGCCGAAGACTTTAGGGGCCGGGGATTCGGGAATCGGCTGAACGGCGTGCCGCACGACCCAGACGTGCCGGGCGTAAATTCCACCCAAAAGCAACAGGAAGAGCGCCGTTGCTGCGCCTGCCACCCACCACTTGCGTCGGCGGCGGGAAGCGGGAAGCGCCGCCGGTGGCTCGGCGACCGCGATGGGGCTCGCGGCTGCTGGCGCGGGTGAGGAGGGCTCAGCCCTGAGGGCATTTCCCTCGAGCCTGCTGGCGAGCTCGCTCCCTTGGGAGATACGGGCCGAGGCGTCCTTTTCCAGGCAACCGCGCAGCGTGGACTGGAGCGGCTCCGGCAGTTGCGCCAGCTTTGGCGGTGTGCCCACCATGATCTCCATGCTGATCTCGAAGGGCGTGCCGCCGCGGAAAGGCAGCTCGCCGGTGGCCATCTGGTAAAGCAACACACCCAGCGCCCAGACGTCACTTTGCATGCTGGTAGGACTGCCGCGGAGGACTTCCGGCGCGAGATAAGGCAGTGTTCCCGCGGTCGCGCCGACTTCCGCCAAGGGCAGGCGCGAGCTTGTTACTTCCACCATGCCGCTGCGGGGAATACGGCGGCCCAGGCCGAAATCCAGAAGTTTGAGATTCCCTTCGGGAGTAACGATGATATTTGACCCCTTGAGATCTCCATGAATGACCCCTTGCTGGTGGGCGAAAGCCAGCGCGCCGGCAATCTGCGCGACGTAGCGCTCGACTTGCTCGATAGGCATGCCGCCTTCGGGAATCAGGTCGGCGAGTGTCAGCCCCTCGACATACTCCATCACAATGTAGGCGTGGTCATCCTCTTCCCCTAGGTCGTAAATGGCGGCGATGTTCGGGTGGTTCAACTGCGAAGCCAAGCGCGCCTCGCGCAGCAGGCGGGCCCAGGCAAATTCGTCGTCGCGAAGCCCATCTGCCAGGACTTTGATCGCCACCGGCCGCTCTAATCGCAGGTCTCGGCCACGATAGACTACGCCCGAACCCCCTTCGCCCAGGAGGCCCTCAAATTCATAATGGGATAGCGTCTTGCCAATCATACGGAGTTGGCACTCCTCAATACATCATGGTATTCCCGGGAGGCTCCTAAGTCAAAAAGGTATTGTTCAAATTGCAATTGAATGCCTTTTCTTTCGCATTCCGATGGGCGCCTTCCCTGGTCACGGCGGCGCCGCACGCGCTTTCAAACCGGAACCATGATTTTCATGCTCCTGCCTCTCCCCCTCTGATATCATTTCCGGTCCCCAGGAATCTGTCGAATGCGAGGTGTCCCTATGGACTTTCAAAACCGGGTTTCCATTGTAACGGGCGGATCGGGAGCTTTGGGCAGCACGGTCGCCCTTGATTTGGCTGAAAACGGAGCGCGCGTGGCGGTACCCTATACTGCCGTTGAACATTGGGGGGCGCTGGAGAATCGCGCCGGCATCGCGCGGGAGCGATTGTGGGGCGCTCAAGCCGATTTGACCAAGGCGGCCGACGTCGAGCAATTTGTCACCGAGGTCACCCAGCGCTGGGGTCGAGTGGATTTCCTGGTTTGCCTTGCCGGCGGCTTCGCGGCGGGGAAGGTTTATGAAACCAGTGAAGAAAGCTGGGACCGCATGTTCGATCTGAACCTGCGGACGGCCTATCTCACGGCACATGCTGTTGTTCCCGTGATGATCCGGCAAAACTTCGGCCGGATTATTACCACTTCGAGCGGAGCAATTTTGAACGGCGGCGGCGCCGGCATTGCTGCCTATGCGGTTTCGAAAGGTGCAGTCCGCCAGCTTACTGAAATCCTCGCCAGTGAACTGAAAGGTTACAATATCCACGCGCACTGCATCCTGCCAGGGACCATGGACTCGGAAGCGAACCGACGCGCCATGCCCAAAGCCGATTTTTCCCAGTGGGTCGCAACCCAGGATGTGGCGCGGGTCATCCGCTTTTTGTTGAGCGACGACGCGGGCGCTGTGCGCTCCGTGGCCGTGCCGGTGCTGGGGCAGGGTTGATCCTTCTATCCATATTCCCAACTCTCGTGGTCTACCCAAGGCGCCGTCACTCCAGTATGATGTGGGATTGTCGGCGCCCTACCGCTGCGAGTGCCGCGGAAGAGGTTGCCGGCGGGGGGCGACGCGATGCATCCCTTTCGGACTTTGGAACATACGGCGGACGTTGGCTTTGAGGCTTTCGGCTCGACGCGCGAGGAAGTGTTTGCCAACGCCGCCCGCGCACTGATTAACTTGATCGTCGATTTGGATACAATTAGACCCTGTGGAGATGTGGCTTTGCAAATTAACGGACCTGACCCCGAGAGCCTTCTGGTGAATTGGCTGAGTGAGCTTTTGTTCTTGCATGACGCCGAAGGGTGGCTCTTCCGGGATTTTGAGATCCGGAGCCTTCAGGACAATTCTCTGAGCGCCCTGGCGCGCGGCGAAAAATTCCAGCCGTCGCGGCACCAGACCAAAATGATGGTCAAGGCCATCACCTATCATCAACTCGCGCTGGAAAAAACCCCACGGGGCTGGCGAGCC
The DNA here is from genome assembly GCA_049519635.1 of Terriglobia bacterium. Classification (GTDB taxonomy): domain Bacteria; phylum Acidobacteriota; class Terriglobia; order UBA7540; family UBA7540; genus Bog-366. Next base: position 17,765 of record JBEKQO010000075.1, read on the forward strand.
CAAGTTTATGTGGATATCTAAGGACAATCTAAGGTTGAAAGTGGACGCGGCCCAAGGCCAAGAATCAAAGGTCAGTGAGCTTCCAAATCAAAGGAGCACGGGTACAGATGTTTGCGGGCGGCTGCTAGCGCGGCCTCGGAGGGTACCCGGTGCCCTCGGGAATGACCCATTTGCTGGAACCCGCTCCTTGTCGCTTCTTCTTACCTGGGGCTTCTTTTTGACGGCCTTCTGCTTGATATGTTCTCATCGCGGCCTGTCTTCCTCCTTATTGCTTTACCGTGTCCAGGAGATTAAACCCAAGATTTTCGTGTGGATTCCTGACGATGTGATCGATCAGGAATGCGATCCCCTTTTCACCCGGGCGGCGACGGCGGGGTTCATCGTAACCGCGCAGGGCGTAGTGGTGGTCGATACCTCGAATAGTCCGATGAACGCTCGCGACCTGCTCTATGAGATTCGCCAGCGCACCGATTTTCCCATCCGTTACGTCATTAATACCAGTTCGGCGCCCGACCACATGTTGGGGAACGAAGTTTTCACCGATGAGCAAGCCACGTTAATATCCACCAAGGCGGCGCAAGAGGAAATGTTACAGTACCAACAGGAGCTTTTCCATCGCATGCACATTGAAGATGGATGGCGGCTGCAAGCCCGGATGCGGGGCTTCCACGTAACGCCCTCCACGGAAACCTTCGAGGAGAAGATGACGCTCAACATAGGCGGCCAGGAAATCCGCATGGCCAGCATGATGGGCAGCGAGACTTCCCCTGAGGATGCCGTCGTGTTCTTGCCTTCCGCGAGAACGCTCTTCCTTGGCGAGCTCTACGACAACCAGTATTTTCCGCGAATTGGATCGCGCAACGTTTACCGCTGGATCGAGGTGCTGCGGCAACTGGAGGGCTGGGACGTTGACACCTACGTTCCCGGGCACGGCGCTCCGGGCAGCAAGAAGGACCTGGTGGATTTCCGCAAGTTCCTGGAATGGCTGGTGGCCCAGGTGGAGATGCGCCTGAAGCAGGGACAAACCCCGGCGGACGTACAGAAGACCCTTTGGCTCCCGAAAACCTATAACTGGCACGCCGCAGAACTTGCGGCGGATACGGTTGCGGATGTTTGCCGGCAGCTCGCCCCGCAGCCCGAGGCCCCTCCATCATCTCAACCCGGGCAACCGTAGGGGCGGTCACCCCAGCCAGGCCCGGGGGTTAAATCCCCATGGCAATGCAGAGCGCGGCGGCATCGCCGATACTCTCTCCGAGTTCGGCCGGGATGACCTGGCACGTGCGCGCCGGCAATTCCAGCGCCTCGCGCTTGATGACGCGGCGAGCGGGTTCGAGGAGCAAATCACCCAGGCGCATGGCCAGACCGCCGATGACGATGCGGTCAGGATTCAGCAGGTCCACAAGAATCGCCAATACTTCTCCCAACTTTTCACCCGTGGATACCAGAACTTCCAAAGCGACTTCGTCGCCCTGCCGCGCCGCCGCGCCGATATCCTTGGCGGTGATCGGGCCTCCGGAGCGAAACAACTTCGCCAGGCGCGTCGGGCGCTTTTTCTTGAGGGCCGCGGCCACCGCCTGCTGTGCTACCTGCGCCATGCCGCCGCCGCTTGCCCACCCTTCCGCCGAGCCTTTCTTGTTATGGCCGATGGGGCCCGCGCGGGTCAAGCGAAGGTGGCCCACTTCGCCCGCCAGGTCGTTGGCGCCGCGGTAGAGCCGCCCGTCGGTAATGAAACCGGCGCCGAGGCCGGTGCCCATGGTAAGGAACACCATATTCTGGCAGCCCTTGCCGGCTCCGAAGCGATGTTCCGCCACCGCCCCGGCATTCGCGTCATTCTCGATCAAACACTCAGCTTGGAATTCTCGCTCCAAGATGGCCTTGATCGGCACTTCGTCCCAGGTTGACAGGTTGGGCGGCGACTGGATGATTCCCTGCACGCGATCCAACGGGCCTCCACAGCTTACGCCCAGCCGAGCGATGGCGGTGGTGTCCGCACCTCGCTCAGCCAGCATCTCGCGAATCCCCGACTTGATCAATTCCAGAGCCCTCTCCGGCCCCTGGGCGGGACGGGTGGCGAACTGCTTGCGCGCGATGACTTGCGGCGGAGTTGAGGAAAGCAGGACGGCGATTTTCGTGCCGCCTATATCGATTCCGACCAGCAGCTTATTCTCTGGCATATCCGTGATTGTCTCCTTGTCCTTCGTGGTCAGAAATACCTCAACACCGAGGCCACTGAGGAACTCCATGCACTCTGCTCTGAAAATTCCCGACAGGACCCCTCACCTGTCTCCCTCCGTTCGCCGCCCTCTCCCTGGGGGAGAGGGTGCCCGACGTAGGTGGGCGGGTGAGGGGTCATTCTCATGCCTCGGGGTGTCGCGAAGCGGCAGGAGCGACTGGGTTGAAGCCTTTGCGACACAGAGTGCACGGGGAAGGCCGTCTTGATTGCCGCCGGCGCAAAGCTTGGAACTATACTTGCAAATCTCTCTTGCGGGAATATGCTCTTGCCAACGGCATAGAAATGGTGAAGCATATCAGTACCGGAGGAGAGCCATGACGTATTCGCGAAGAGACTTGTGCTTGCTGGTTACCGCCCTTGCCGCGTCCCCGGCGGTGGCGGCACAGAAGACGGTATTGCCGAGCAAGGCATTCCCTTATGACGAATTGCCTGTTGATAAAAATGGCGCGAATGAGTCCCGCCCCATCCTGTCGGGCGAACTCCACACCGGCTGTTACCTGGAAGTCCACCAGACCCGCCTGGCTCCGGGGGGAATGCCCCATCCGCCGCATCACCACCCCCATGAGGAGATGTTCCTGATCAGGGAGGGAACTCTCGAGGTGACGATTAACGGGAAATCAACTCAGTTGGGCCCCGGCTCCGTGGGATTCGTGGGGTCTAACGACGAGCACGGAATCCGCAACATCGGCACAACTCCCACGGAGTATTTTGTGGTCGCGCTGGGAAAAGACGCATAGGCCAGTACCGGTTTCGGAAACACCAGGTGCGCACTGGCCCGTTGAATCCCTGCCCTCTCCCCAGGGAGAGGGCAGGGATTCTCACTACCCCTCCGGCATTCAGCAGAAGATGCGGCTAACGATTGTTTCCCTGAAGGGGGAAAGTAATTCCAAATTAATGCCGCCCGGTCTGCCGCTCAAGAAGCCTTGGGCAAGTGCGCGAGCGCCTCGTGAATCTTCGCCTCCGGATATTCGTAATCGAAAAGCTCGCCGGCAAAATACTTCTCATACGCGGCCATATCAAAGTGGCCGTGCCCGCTGAGGTTGAAGAGGATGGTTTTCTCCTTGCCCTCTTCCTTGGCCTTCAGCGCTTCATCGACCACGCAACAGATGGCATGGGAGGTTTCCGGCGCCACGATCAGGCCCTCAGCGCGCGCAAACGCCAGCGCGGCCTCAAAGCACTTCAATTGCGGGTAGCTCACCGCCTCCACAATGCCCTCCCGGTGGAGCAGGCTCACGAGGGGCGCCATGCCGTGATAGCGCAGGCCGCCCGCATGGATTCCGGGCGGGATAAAGTCGTGCCCCAGCGTATCCATCTTGAGCAGTGGAGTCATGCCGCTCTTATCGCCGAAGTCGTAAGCGTAAACGCCTTTGGTCATGGTGGGGCACGCGGCGGGTTCGACGGCGACCAGACGAATGTTCTTGCCCGAGGCCTTTTCCGGCACAAACGGGAATGCCAGCCCGGCAAAATTGCTCCCGCCGCCGCAGCAGCCGATGACGATGTCCGGCGACGCTCCGGCGAGTTTCATCTGCGCAATGGCTTCCTGTCCGATCACGGTTTGGTGCAGCAGTACGTGGTTCAGCACGCTTCCCAGCGAATAATTGGTGTCCTGATGAAGGGCGGCGTCTTCCACCGCTTCGCTGATGGCGATGCCGAGGCTGCCGGGGGTATCAGGGTCTTCGGCAAGAATCTTTCGCCCCGCTTCCGTCAGGTCGCTGGGCGAGGGAACGCATTTCGCGCCCCAGCATTCCATCATGGTGCGGCGGTGCGGCTTCTGATAAAAGCTGCACTTCACCATGTAGACCATGCACTCCATGCCGAACACATTGCAGGCCAGCGATAACGCACTGCCCCACTGGCCGGCGCCCGTTTCCGTGGTCAAGCGTTTGACGCCGGCGGCTTTGTTGTAATAGGCCTGGGCGATGGCCGTGTTGGGCTTGTGGCTGCCGGCGGGTGAGACTCCCTCGTTCTTATAAAAGATCCTGGCAGGAGTCCCCAGCGCCTTTTCCAACCGCAGCGCGCGGTGCAGCGGCGTGGGCCGCCACAGCCGCAGGATGTCCAGAACCGGTTCCGGGATGGGAATGTTCTGCGCCGCCGTCATTTCCTGCTCAATCAGCGCGTGGGGAAAAATGGCTTCAAGATCCCGCGGCCCCGCCGGTTGCAGCGTGCCGGGATGCAAAGGCGGCGACAGGGGCGCCGGTAGATCAGGGATTATGTTGTACCAGGTCTTAGGAATCTCTCGTTCGGAAAGAAGATAACGATAATCAGGCATGCTAGGTCTCCATTCGATCGCAAAAAGATAAAGGCAATTCAGCTAAGATTTATGGGCCGGGCAATGGGCGCGGCCGGCTGTGTGTAACCCAGATTTCTCACCACGCTTGGACGTTCATGGGGATTGCCGGAAGGGCGGGGCTTCAGCCCCGCCGAAATCGCGCCTCCCGCCCTCTGTTCGTCCCGCGCTCCCCGCAGCTTGCGGCTGCAAGCTGCGGGGGGCGCGGGACATGGGAATATTCAAGAGCGCCTTGTAACGGCGGGGCTAAAGCCCCGCCCTTCCAGACCCGTGCTGAGAAATCAGGGTTAGAGCCTGCGGAAAAACCCACAAGCGCTGTCTTCTGAGGAGCAGCGGCGACGAAGAATCCCGCATCGCCCTGAAAATACTCAGAGCGAAATCCTTCGCGGAGTTTACCCTGAGCGGCAGAGGAAGATTCTTCGCTGCGCTCAGAATGACAGCGAACGGGCTCAGGATGACACCATAATAGGGCCTTTCCGCAGCCAGTTTCGCCCCTTCCTGGGCTTCAATTAACGGCACTGGCGGCTGGGGATGCATACGCCCCGGGCTTGACGAAATCCTCTTCGCTAACTTTCGTCGGGGAGGCCATGCCTCGGAAACTGTCGAGGTCGAAGTCTTTATACAAATCCAGGCAAAACAGTTCCGGCGCCGAACGGAATGGAACCTCCGCGTCAAGGAGAAACCCGAGACTGTGCATACCGCCGTTAATGACGATTTCTGAAAACAACTTGGGCTCGAGCGCGGCGGCCACCAGCGCAACCACCTGGCTGCGCATTCCTGCCGCCTCCAGTCGAAGGTGGACTTGGCCGGAACTTTGTGCAAGCCACTTCGCAGCCGCGATCAGTTGACCGGCTTCGAGGCCTAAGGGGCGATCTCCCATACTTGCGATCAGAAGTTCATAATCCGTAGGGTCGGGACTCTGCGGCACCGTCTCGCCATTGAAGACGACGTCCAAGGCGAGCACTTGTTCGCCCCGGTTTACACGGTCAGAAACTTCCTCGCCCGCAGCCTTGCGGCCTTGGTCGTTAAGGACCAGGGTGGCCGGCGCGCTGGCGGGCGCGGCGATGGCTTTCAGCCACACGCCAGTGGCGCTCAACCCATTGGAGAAATCCAGCCGATAAGATAGCGTTTCCAGGCCCTTGTTTTTGGTGTTCCACATGCGCCAGGCGCTGGCCACCGTGACCGGCCGGTAGCGAATGACGGACGTGAGAATGGGCCGCTGTGATGCCGCCCAGGTGTCCCGAGCTGCGGGATCTGAGGGGATGGCAGGGCGAGTAATTCCGTTGGCGAGTTTTTTCGCCAGTCCCACGATCGTCAGGTTTTCGGCCGGCAAGCCCACGCTGAGCTCGGCAAAAGTCCTCAGTTCCGCCCCGCTAGGAATCTCGTCCGTGACCAGGGGCAAATGAAAATGCTGGCTGAAAAACCTGTAAGCCTGAAGGCGATTGTCAAGCTGGTAGTTGTGCGTTCCCGGATCGTGGTTTTCATAAAATGCCAGATCCTGTTCTTTCCCGAAAATTTGGAAAAAGGGCTTGATGCCGTCAAAAATGTAAGGCTTCACCAGCATGGCGCGGAAGCAGCAATCGTCCTCGCCATTGTGGATCAATAACGTCGGCCGGGGGGCGCGCAGTGCGACCAGGTTCGTGTAGTCCTGGCCCGCCAGGAAGTCGGTGGGCGTTTCCTCGACTTCGTCGGTATCCCGCGGGTGGGTGATGTTCGCTTCGAGCGAGGCAAACCCGGCTACTTCCACCATCACGGCCACACGTGGGTCAAGAGCGCTGAGCACAATGGTTTGCCACCCGCCACCGGAGAGGCCCGTAACCCCCAAGCGGCTCGTGTCAACTTGTGGAAGCCCGGCAAGATAGTCGAGCCCCCGGCGCATCTCCAAATAAAAGAGCCCCAATGCATTCGCGCCCACCAGGTTCAAGTGAGCGCCGAAATCATGACCGTTCTGTTTCTGGGCAAGCTCACCGATCCCGAACCACTCGGGGTTGAGGGTCACGATTCCGCGTTTGGCGAAATTGATGCACGCCTTTTGTGCGTATTCCGCGGCCTTACCCATGGGCTCATGCCCCTCGACGTACAGGATGGCCGGAGTCTTGCCGCCGGGATTTTCCGGCTCATACAGTGTGGCCGTTGACCAGAATCCGGGAACGATTTCAAAGCGTAGCTTCCGCCACCGGTAGCCTTGGCCATTTTCGACCGGGCCCACCTCTTCGAAGCGCGGGGGAGAATCCACCCACCCGCGCGGCCAACCGTGGAACGCAATGTCATTGAGCATGTGCTGGCGCAGCTTGCCCTCCTCCCGGGTCCACTGCTCGGGGCTTACAGGCGCCGGGAGTTGGGGAATTCGTTCCATCATATAACGCTGCAACTGGTAGGCCGTGACCGCGACAGGCTGGATGGGCTCATCGAGCACTCGCGTGACCGCTTGGGGTGCAGTTTGAGCTTGCGCAAAAACCCCGCTCACCAAGGTGGCGAGGATGAACCAATGAATAGGACGCATGCTTCCCCCTCCTGGGGATCGAAGTTCACTTCTTGGGCGACATGGGGCTTCCCGATGTGCCGGGAGGCGCGACCAATTTATACGCAATGCTGCGCGGAGGCAATAGTGAACCGCGCCCAACCTATGCCGGCGGACACGGTCAATAGAATTCCGCCTTCGCCTAGCCCGGATTTCTCACCACGGCTTTGGAAGGGCGGGTTTTTCCGCAGCCTGTTGGACACCGCCCTTCCAGCATCGTCCAAACGTGGTGAGAAATCCGGACTAGGGCGCCGTGAAAGTCTAAGGGGCTCCGAAGGGACCCCTCACCCGCCCTCCTCCGTCGGGCACCCTCTCCTCCTGTGAGAGGGCTGTGATTTTGATTTCTCTCCCTCTCCCCCGTGAGAGCGGGGAGCGCAAGGCGGGCGGTGAGGGGTTTCTTCGCGGGTGACGCATTTATGGCCATGGAGGTATCTGGCGCCCGCGACTTTGACGGAATCTTGCGACTCCGCCATGATCGCCGAGTTCGAGATCTGCGGCTTTTCCCCGAGGAAGAGCGGCAGAGCGCAAAAGCGGGTGTCGCGATACCGGTACGGATTGAACCTAACCTATTTCCTTTCAATGACTCATCCCGGAAATGAGGTAAGTTGTTTATTTTCATAAACTCATCCAGACCGATTCCATTTCCCCTTTGTTTTCAATCAACCATCCAGACCTACCTTCATTTTTAACATCTTTAGGGGTCAGACGTCCGCTCCCGACATTTCCGGTGAGATCGTCTCGAAAAGACCGTGCATTTTCTGCAACATAGCGCGAAGATCTCGCAATCTTTTTGTCCTTATCGGCAGAGGCGGATTGATGGCCGCTGATTCTCTCTGCCCCCCTTGTTTTCAATAACATTCCGGCTTGGGTCGTACTCTTTTTATATTTTATGATTGCCCTAGTGTGGTGTCCCACGTAAGAATTGACAATAGGCGAGACCCCCTCACCCGGCCCGCCCCGGCTGGCGATTACGCCGGATGCGCGCCACCCTCTCCCCCAAAGGGGCGAGGGCAATAA
>JBEKQO010000076.1:0-25579 GCA_049519635.1 Terriglobia bacterium
GTTCAGAACGTCGCGAGACAGTTCGGTCCCTATCTGGTGTGGGCGTAGGAGATTTGAGGGGGGTTGTCCTTAGTACGAGAGGACCGGGATGAACAGACCTCTTGTGTACCAGCTGTCACGCCCGTGGCACGGCTGGGTAGCGAAGTCTGGAAGTGATAACCGCTGAAAGCATCTAAGCGGGAAGCACGCCCCAAGATTTGATCTCCCAAGGGCGCGCGTTCGCGTGCTACACGAACGCAATCCCTTTGAAGGGCCGTCGAAGACTACGACGTTTATAGGCCAGGTGTGTAAGCGCAGTAATGCGTTTAGCTGACTGGTCCTAATCGCCCGTTCGGCTTGACCATAAATCTGCTCAGTACATCAATTATCTTCAATGTTTCGCCTTTAGTTTGGACGCCACACTATTCAGAAGAGCAGCTGACAGCTCACGGCTGACAGCCCACAGTTTGAGAAGCCATTTCCGGCCTTCACTGTGGGCTGTTAGCTGTGGGCTGTTAGCTCTCTTTCCAATTTTCCGGCGATCATACCGGAGGGGTCACACCCGTTCCCATCCCGAACACGGAAGTTAAGCCCTCCAGGGCCTATGGTACTGCGCGGGTAACTGCGTGGGAGAGTCGGTCGTCGCCGGGATTAAATTAGTCAAACGGCCCAGCATTGCGCTGGGCCGTTTTGCTTTTACGAAGCGAGACGAGGATAATGGTTCCATGATTGATAGGAAATCCAGAGACGAGATGGGCAAGGCAATTCGGAATTATATGGCGGAAACGACAGGCGCTTTCGAGTTGGCCGACTCCCTATATTCCATAGCCCACGATACCCAGGACGGCACAGTCAAGTTCGTCGAGAAGGTAATGTGGTTTCACTATGATGATTGCAAAGACCACAAGATAGTTGCGTCCAAGCAGGAATGGGACTACTTCAATCGGCTTTTGCTTCTGCTCGAGTCTGACGCTGAAGCTGAGTTTGTAAGGAGCCGCAACTCCTGGCGCTCTGAGTGGCGCAGTATTTTCCGCAGCGAGAAACCGTCCGCTGCCGAGGCAGCGATTACGCCATTCCCATCGATCAGTAGCCTGCTTTCGCTCCGCCGCAGCGTGAAAGGATTCGCTCGAACTCGATATCCCAGCAAGATCGCCGGCAGGAGGATCAGAAACATATTGGTGGAGGGAATCCTGTGGATCCCACAGCGCATCCTGTTCCTCATATTCTCCCCAATTGTCTTTCTCATCCGAATGTTGAGGCGTAGTCAACTCGTGCCGCGAATCAAAATGCCCGAGCGGGGTCGGGAAATCAGATAGCTCCGGGTTCCGCAATAGAGATCAGGCCTTTTGGCTGGCTGGCGCAGAGCGCAGCTCTGCGATTGTTTGCGAGGGGATGTGCTAAAATCGCGGCGTGGAGGAAAGTGAGGAAGGAATGGCAGAGAAACACAAGGTTCGCTCGAAGCGGCAAGAACGAATCGCCGAAGTAGACGAGGCCGCAATTCGCCTGCACATTGAGCCTCTTGCCGAGGGCGGGTATGTGGCAACGAGCCGGGATGTGCCCGGCTTGGTCGCCGAAGGCCGGAGCATTACAGAAGCGGTTGAGATCGCGCAGGGTCTTACCCGCAAGATCGTGGAATCCTGTATTGAAAATGGCGACCCGTTGCCGCCCGCGCTCGCCAAGCTGCGCAGACCACCACTCGATTTGCTTATTCCAGTCGGCGTCCGCTGATGGGCCGCCTCGCGGGTTTCAAGTATCGCGAGGTCGCCAGAAAACTTCGCACCTTTGGGTTTGCCTTTGACCGTCCCGGTCCGGGCAGTCACGAAGTCTGGCGAAATGCGGCGACGGGCCGGAAGGTCACCCTACCCCCCACCACAATCGAGACATGGCGGAAGGAACACTCCGCGCAATCCTTCGCGAGGCGGGCATCAATCCGACCGAGTTCTTTAAGGCTTGAGCGTTGCCGAGGTTAACTAATGGCATCGAAACAATTCGCATCATCAGCGCGCGGTAAGCGACCCGGAAAGAACGAAACGCCAATGCCGGATAACCGAATCGACTTTTCCGACACCCCGGAATCGACGGACGCCGAGCTCAAACGCGCCCGGCGCGTCGGCAGGCCCATGACCGGCCAAGCCAAGCAACTGATCGCCATCCGCATCTCCCCGCGCTTGCTCGCGCAAATCCGCCGTCGCGCGGCGAAGCTGTCGATGCCCTATCAGACCCTCATCCACGAAATGCTGGTAAAGGCGACGGCGCACGCAGCCTAAGGCATCGGTCTTTCGCTGAACTTCAAACTCCTATAGAGAAGGCTCGGACGCGCCATGCCTCCGGGCCTTTTTGCTTTTTGCCGCAGGTTATGCGGAAATCTTCATTTGGGGGGAAGCTATGTCAGCCTTTGACGCCCAGCGAGTAAGTCATGAATACACGCAGACGAACGACGGGCCACCGGAAAAGGTGTTCCCATTGCTTTGCCCGGTGCGGGAAGCGGATTGGGTGCCCGGTTGGCAATACCGCCTGATCTACTCAGAATCGGGCCTGGCCGAGGATGGGTGCGTGTTCACTACGCCCAACGATGCCGACCCGGAGACGCTCTGGATGGTAACGTACTACCATCCTGCGGCGTTCACGATTGCCTTTGCCTGGATCGAGCCAGGCATGATCGCCACGCAGATCAGGATCGCACTGTGCCCTGCTCCCGCCGGCAAGACGAGCGCACTCATTCGCTATATCTACACCGGACTTTCTCCGGCCGGGAACGCCGTGCTGGATCGTTACACCCCCGGATGGTTCCGGAACAAGATGCAAAGCTGGGAAAGGGCCATAAATCACTTCCTGCGCAACGGCAGCTTGATTCCTGCATCGCTGTGGGAATAATTTGCGTCGTATAGGACTTGTCCGGGCAGATTTTCCTTTGGCGGCGGTAGGGCGAAGTGCCGGAAATTCCGGCGGCTCGATTCCGCTTTCGCACTAAATTAACCCCGTCTTTCACTGCCGCTCATTTTGGATTCGGCGCGAGGGTGTAATACTGGTAGGACACTTCCCAGGTGAATTCTCTGCCGGGCTCGATGGTCATCGCGATGAAGGGTTCCACAGCCAGCACGGTGCGAATCGACCACAGGTTCAGGTGCGATAGCGGTCGGTTTCCGCGGATGAGCATGCCGGCGCCTACGCGGCGGTTCTCAATGCGGATCTCGTTATCTTTGGGGCTGTCGCTGAATCCCAACATGGGGGTACTCACCACATCCTGATTCGCGAGCGCCCGCAAGTAAACGACCTGGTTTCCGCGAATCTCGGCCAATTCCTTGTTAGGCGGCTCCGGCGAATGAATCTGGAAGGGAAGCGTAAGGGAAAAGTCCGGACCGGGGGGTTGGTGGTCAAGCACCAGAAAATTGTGATTGTATACACTGGTGTGGATGGCGAGGCGACCGCTGTTCTTTAAACTGTGCTCCAACACCATCTCCGGCTTGCCGGCGATGAGGCGTACGGTTTTGTGATAGGTGTAACCATAGCCCGTAGCCGGGTCGGTCAATTCCTGGGTGAACTCTACGGAATCGCGACCCGTTTTGACGCTCCATTTGCCCGTGTCCACAATCTCGTACTGCCTGACGTAATCGTATTCTTCGCTGTCCTTGCGAAGCACACCGATGCCGATCTTGATAAAAGTGCCGCCCACCTTAGCCTCGTCGAATCCCAGAGCGCTGTGACCGGTATTGAACTCTTCGACGGGGCCCATGATGCCGGAACAAGTGGAGGCGACGATCTCCCCACCCTCGTACTGGAAGTCATGAACGCTTGGATCAATGCGGTTGTACCAAGGCCCGTAGTAGTTGTGACCCTTGTACTCGAGGGCGGCAATGACTCCCGACCAGTCGAAGCGAGCCCCGCGATAGTATCCCCGGCGGGCATCGGGTAGGTAAAGCTTCACGCGAAGCTCGCCGTTGGTAATCTCGGCCTGCGGAAAATCCGCTGCCGGCGGGTCCCATCTGCCCGCCAGTGCCAACGCCGCGGGCAAGGATAGTATCGCGGTCAATCCCATTCCAAAGGCTGAACTCGTCATTTTCGACCTTTCGTCATCGAGGATCCATAACCACTTTGGGGAAATTGTATGGGGGCAGCCACAGTTTTAACGCAGACGCCCAATACATACCTCAAACTCCCCAAGATTTTATCGGCGGCATCTGGAGCAGCGATCTTGCTCTAAACTCACCAAGAGTTCAATCCCTATTTATACATAAGCTTTAGCCCGGATTTCTCACCACGAATTTGGAAGGTCGGGGCTTCAGCACCGCCCTTCCGGTAGCCCCCAAGAGCGTTTCAGCTTGGTGAGAAATCCGGGTTAGGTAGCTCTGAGCTGCCGCCTACGCGCTCTTCGTCCCCTTGCGTGGAGGGGCGGAATGAATAGGTTCGCCCAGGAGGACGTGGGCGGCTTCCATCCAGGCTTCGGCCAGGGTGGGATGGGCGTGGATCGTGTGGGCAAGGTCCGCGGCCGTCAATTCCGCGCGAATCGCCACCGCCGCTTCCGCAATGATGTCCGTAGCGTGGGGGCCGATGGCGTGCGCTCCCAGCAGTTGATCCGTCTCCGCATCCGCCACCCATTTCACAAAGCCGATGGGCTCGCCGATGGCCAACGCTTTCCCCAGCGCGCCCATCAGGTACTTCCCGGTCTTGATCTTCCTGCCTTGCTGCTGGGCCTCCTGCTCGCCCAAGCCGACCGTACCGATCTCGGGTGTGGTGAAGATGCAGTTGGGAACCACGGTTTCGTTTTTGTGCAGGTAGCGGCCGCAGGCGTTTTCGGCAGCCACCAATCCCTGCGAGGTGGCGAGGTGGGCCAGCAGGGGACCGCCGGTAACATCACCAACAGCATAAATCGTGGCGACATTCGTTCTGCCGTAGGCATCGACATCGAAGAACCCCCGCTCATTGGGGGCGAGTCCAGCATTTTCCAATTTCAATGAGCTGGTCACCGGCTTGCGGCCCAGAGCCACCAGCAACAAATCTGCTTCCAAATTTTCCTGCCCAGCCCGGCCCCGCACTCTGCGGTCGTCCGCCGTGATTTCTTCCAGCGTTACGCCGGTCAGGATGCGGATGCCCAGAGTCTTTTCCATGTGGCGTCGCAGCTCGCGGCGGACATCGGCATCGGCGACAGCTATGATATCGTCGAGGAGCTCCACCATCGTCACCTGCACGCCCAGTTGTGCCAACATGCAAGCAAACTCGCAGCCGATGATGCCCCCGCCAAGAACCAGCGTCGTGGCCGGTAGCACTCGCAGGTTCAGAAAGCCCCGGCTCTCCACCACCCGCTCATGGCGCGGCAGGAATGCAGGCATGGCGGAGGCCGTGCCGGCGGAAATAATCGTCTTGCCAGCGGCCAGGACGACCGTTTCAGCGCCGGAACCGGCGGGGTCTACCTGAATTCGATTGCGGCTCTGGAACGACGCGCTGCCTTGAAAAACCGCTACGCCATTGGCTTTGAGCAATTGCTTGACGCCGTTGCGCAGCTTCTGAACCACCTGGTCCTTGCGGTCGACCATTGCGGCATAATCAAAAGAGGCGTTGTCCACGTGCAGGCCCATCGCCCCGGCGGACTTGATGCGCGCGAACAATTCCGACGACGCAATCAGCGTCTTGGTGGGGATGCAGCCCCAATTCAGGCAAGTGCCCCCCAGCTCTTCCTTCTCCACCAGCGCCACGGATGCGCCCAGTTGCGCCGCCCGGATCGCCGCGGGGTAACCACCGGGTCCGGCGCCAATCACTACTATATCGAACGCTGCCACAGGCTTATCTCCTCAAGGGTTTGTCGAATCGAATTCAGGAAGCGCGCCGCCAAGGCCCCATCGATCAAGCGGTGGTCGCTCGATAGGGTCATCTTCATCATCGACCGGATCACGACTTGATCGTTTCTAACCACCGGCTGTTTCGCGCCGCTCGAGACGGCCAGAATCGCGCTCTCGCCGGGATTGATAATCGCCGTAAAATTCTCCACGTCCATCATGCCCAGATTGGAAATCGTAAACGTGCTACCGGTCATGTCCGCCGGTGTAAGCTGGCCCGCCCGCGCCTTCGCGGTCAGCTCCTGCGCCCGCGCGTGAATTTCCGCCAGGGTCAATTCATTGGCTTCGCGGATGACCGGGACCACCAACCCTTGCTCCAGAGCCACCGCCAAGCCCAGATGAATTTTGCTGTGCCAACGGATACTGTCACCATCGGAAGTGCTGTTGACGAGGGGAAATTGTTCCAACGCGAGCGCCGCGGCTTTCAGAATAAAGTCCGTAAGCGTGTACGACGCGCCCTGCGCCTTCAGCTCCGCCCGCAACGATTCCAGTTCCGTCACATCGGCGGAAACCGTCACAAAGAAGTGCGGCGCATGTGTGTAACTCTCCGTCAGCCTCCGGGCGATGATCTGACGCATGCGCGTCATGGGTTTGGGCCGTTCCGCCAGCAGGCCATCAATATCGGCCACGGCAATTTGGCTGCCGTCCTCTTTCGGCGCCAGGCTCAGCAGATTGATTCCTTCGCGCGCTGCCAGTTTCTTAGCGGTGGGGGTGATTCGCAGGCGCCCGTAACCCTGGGCTTCAAGGTACTGCTTCACGTCGCGCTCTACGATTCGCCCGCTGGGGCCCGTCCCCACTATCCGGGTGGGATCAATAACGGATTCCTTGGCCAGTTTCGCGGCGCGGGGACTGATTTTGAATACGGGCGGCGGCGATTCTCTAAAGGTTGGCTGGGGTGGAAAGAGACCCCCCCCCTCCCCTCCTTCGTCGGGCACCCGTTCACCAGGGAGAGGGCTGGGGTTCTGTTTTCTCGCCCTCTCCCCACCGGAGAGGGTGTCCCGCAGGGCGGGGCGGGTGAGGGGTTCCTTAGCTTCCGTCCTCGGACTTCGGACCTCGGAGCGAGGCAGAGGAGGGACGACAACCTCCGGAACCGCCTCGCCGGGGTCGCCCACAAAGGCCACGGTAGTTTGCACGGGGACGGTCACACCCTCTCCCGCAATAATTTTCAAGAGAGTGCCGGCATAAAAGCTCTCGACTTCCAACACGGCCTTGTCGGTCTCGATTTCAAAAAGAATATCACCCTTGGCCACGGTCTCGCCCAATTGCTTGCGCCAGTGGACGATCTTGACCGTCTCTTCCGATTGCCCTAATTTGGGCATGACCACAGCTTTAACCATGCAGTTCTTCCCTTAAAGGCAGTGTCTAGTTGCTGGTGGTCAGTGGCTAGCCACCAACCACTATCCACTAACCACTGCCCTACAAAATTGACTTCGCAGCGCCGACGATGTCCTCCACCCGCGGATAGAAGACCGCCTCCAGCACATGCGATTGCGGAGCGATGCCGTTTTTCGCGCCCACGCGCACCACCGGCGCATCAAGATAATCAAATGCTTCGTGTTGAATCGTCGAGGCGACCTCGCCGGTGAAGCTGCCCATGCTCACGGCCTGGCTGATAACTACACAGCGGCCGGTCTTTTGCACCGACATCAGCACCGTCTCCATATCGAGCGGCACCAGGCAGCGGAGATCAATCACTTCTGCGCTCATTCCCGATTCCTCCTGCAAGCGGGCCGCAGCTTTCAAAGCCAGGGGAACCGCCGGCCCGTAGGCAACCAGCGTGATGTCGCTTCCGGTGCGCTTCACATCTGCCACGCCCAGCGGCACGAGATATTCCTCTTCCGGCACGGGGCCTTTCTCGTTGTAGAGCCCCTGCGACTCGACAAACATCACCGGGTTATTGTCGCGAATGGCGGATTTCATCAAGCCCTTCGCATCGTAAGCGGTGGAGGGGTAGATTACGTACATCCCGGGAACGTGCACCACCGTTGACTCCAGCGTTTGCGAGTGCTGGCCGCCGTACCCTTTGCCCGCTCCCACCGATACGCGCAGCACCATGGGCACTTCCACGTGCGCGCCCGACATGTAGTGCCATTTGGACGCCTGGTTGCCCACCTGATCGCCCGACATCAGCAGGAAATCCATATACATCAATTCCACCACGGGCCGCAGTCCGATCATGGCCGCGCCGACGGCTGTCCCGCAAATGGCCGCTTCGGAAATAGGGGCATTGAAAACTCGCGCCCGGCCAAACATTTCCAGCAGGCCCTTGGAGAGCTTGAAAGCCCCGCCGTACTCAGCCACGTCCTCACCATAGAAGATGACGCGCGAATCGCGCCGCATTTCTTCCACTACCGCCTCCTTGATGGCGTCGCGGTAGGTGATTTCGCCGTTGACGCGCTTGATGGGGGGAAGCGGTTCGAGAATTTCGACTTTGGCAAACTCGGGCGGCACCTTGTCCACAAAGGTGTCGGTATACATGTATTTGATAACATCCGCGGGGGGAGGGTCCGCCGCTTGCGCCGCGCGCACCGCCGCCCGCGCATTGCGCTCCCGAACCCTCTTCTCCATGGCGGTTATTCCTTGCTGATCCAAAATCTCGCACTCCAGAAGCTGCTTTTTAAAACCGGTGATAGGATCGACGGCTTTCCACGCGGTCTCTTCATCGCGGGTGCGATATTCGTTGCGCGGATCGCTCAGGGAGTGGCCGAAGTAGCGGTAGGTGTCCACATCGAAGAAGAAAGGTCCCTGTCCCTCACGGCAGCCCTGGCTCGCGCGCAGGACGGCGTCGCGAGTGGCCAGCACATCCATGCCGTTGATAATCTCGGCGTGCATGCGATTGTCGGCAAATCCCGCGGCGCGCTGGGCCACGTGGCTGACTCCCATCACTTCGTTGTCGGACCGGCCCGTCATGGCGTAGTGATTGTTGAGAACGAAAAAAATAATCGGTACGCCGAAGCGCCGGTCACCGGCCAATTCATTGGTGAACTGCGCCTGGGCCGCCCAATTCAACGATTCCAGAACCACCCCGTTGCAGTAAGCGCCATCTCCGGCAAAGCAACACACCACACCCCCGTCTTGCAGGTAGCGCGAACCCATCGCCGCGCCGGTGGCGATGGGCACGCCGCCGCCCACAATGGCGTTCGCCCCCAAATGGCCCACCGTAAAGTCGGCAATGTGCATGCTGCCGCCGCGCCCCCGGCAATAGCCGTCCTCTTTGCCGAACAATTCCGCAATGGTGCGATAGACATGGTCTTCCAAGGCCTGTTCGAGAAGTTCTTCGCGGCTCACCGCGGTGGAGTTCGGAACGCGCTTCCGCAGCAACGCATCCGGCATTTCGCGCAGGGCGCAGCATCCACGCGCCAGGCTGTCACCGTGGCCGCGGTGCGTGCTGGTGATGTGGTCCTTCAGGATTAGGGCGCTGCACGCTCCCACGGAAGCTCCTTCCTGGCCAATGGAAACGTGGGTGGGACCGCGATAATTGAAACCCGTAAGCGGCTCGTAAGCGCCGGACCGCACCGTTACGATCATTTCCTCCAACTCGCGGATCATGAGCATGTCTTCCAGAAGCCCTGTGGCGGTGGCGCCGTCAATGCGCCCCGCCGCCAGTTCACTCCGCAGATTGCCCTGGAAACGAAAGGCGAGAATCTTTCCGCAATCAATTTCGAAGGGTGCAAAGTCAGGTCTTGAATCTTGCAAATAAGCTGGCGACATTTTCTCTCCCAAGAAAAAACAGTGGCTCGTGGTCAGTGAATAATGGAAAGTGGGAGTGGCTAGCAACTAACCACTCGCCACTGACTTTCTTATGTGAGGACAACTTCCATGCCCCGCTTGCGCAATTCCTTCGATAATTTACGGTCAAACAGACTGTCGGTGATGAGCACCCGGACTTTCTCCAGCCGCCCCGCGCGGGTGAAGGAAGTCTTGTGAGCCTTGCTGCTGTCCGCAAGCAGGATGACCTCGCGCGCATGTTCCATCACTAACTCTTTGGTATAAGCCTCAGTGGGGTCGGTGGTGGTAAGGCCCGCGTCAAGGCTGAGGCCGATGGTTCCCATAAACGCCTTGTCAACGTGAAGCTCCTCAATCATAAAGCGTGTCAGCGGTCCCACCGTGGTCTGCGCAAGGCGGCGAAGTTCGCCCCCCACCAAAATCAGGCGCGGCCCCCGTCCTGCCAGTTCCACCGCCGCGCGTAACGAGTTGGTCACGATGGTGACGTTGGAGCGATCCTTCAGCAAGCGCGCCAACTCCAAAACCGTGCTGCCACCATCCAGGTAAATCGTGTCATTGGGCTTGACGTAATTTACCGCGGCCTCAGCGATGCGCCGCTTTTCCGCGGCGGCGACGGAGGTCTTGTCGTCAAACAGCGGTTCATCCAGGCGGCCTCCCGTGCTCACGGCTCCACCGTAGACCCGCCGCAGCTCTCCCAATTTCTCCAATTCGCCCAGGTCGCGGCGGATGGTCGCCGATGAAACACCGAGTTGCTCGGTGAGCTCCTCAACGCGCACCACGCGGTCCTGGCCGAGAATTCCGCGGAGCTGTTCCAATCGTTTCGGCGCCAGGTCCTTGGGTTTAGACATTTGCATCGAAAAATCCTTCGTGCTCGGTCATGATTGATTATATGAAGATTCTACGCGAAGTCAATCACATTCATGCATGGTCTCGCTGCCCCCTTTGCTATTTGGGTTACGTTCTGGCATGATGGTTGCCCTAGAGGAGCTTGTGAGGTTATAGAATTGCGACGCACTATTTATCTCTTGCTGGTGGTCTTCCTCGTGCAGCTTTCCGGGCTGAGGGCGCTCTGCGTGCCGAACCACCGGCAGAGGCATGCGTGCTGCCCCATCAGCACCAAGACAACCCCGCCGAGTTCTTCCTCGGTGCCGGATTGTTGCGTGAGTTCTCTTCTCAATTACCAGGGGTCAATCACGGAAACACGGAATTCTGACCGCCCGTTGGAGTTCACTGCGCAATCCGGGGCGGTGTCAATTCCGTCGGCCGAGCCCCTGGTCGCCATCAGCGCTCCAGTGCAACCGCCCGTGTTACCTCCGATTTCTCCACCCCGAACTCCTCTTTCACAATCCTGCCTGCTTCTGATCTGAAACTCTCCCACATAACTAAGCCCGAAGTGTCGATCCTTGCACGCGCGGGGAACCCGGCAATCGCCTACATCTTCGTGAGTCGGTAGCACGCTGCCTAAATCTTGGGTTAGTGGCTAGTGCCTAGTGGCTAGAAACCGTGGAGAGTTGAAAATGAAACGAACTGTATCTTTCCTGATAATGACCCTGCTTTGCCTCGTCGGGCCAATCGGTGGTTTCTCTCAGTCCGCGCCTGGGGGCAGTGCGGAAGGCGCGCCTCCGCCAAATCTGGCCAAGCTGGTTCAGGAAGCAACAGAGCGCAACCCGGAAGTCCTGGCGGCGCGGCGCGCGGTGGAAGCCAAACGCGCGCGGATTCCGCAGGTGGGCGCCTGGCCGGACCCCACCGTTTCGCTCAGCTATGGAGGCAACGCGCTGCCACCGTTCACGGTGATGCGGGGCGATCCCTCCAGCAACCGGCAGGTGATGGCTGAGCAGATGATTCCCTACCCGGGCAAGACGCGTCTGCGCACGGAAATCGCCTCTCGCCAGGCCGACGCAGAGGAGCTTGCCTATGAAGCTGCGGCGCGGCGTGTGGCGGCAGAGGTGAAACAAGCGTATTTCGACCTTTATTGCATCGATCACAGCCTGGCGACCATGCAGAAGGACCGTGAGGCGCTGGAAGGATTCGAGAAGGTCACGGAGATCCGCTATTCCGTGGGCAAGGCTGCGCAGCAGGATGTTTTGCGAGCGCAACTGGACCTCACGCGGCTTTCACAGCGCGTGACGATACTAGACCAGCAGCGCCGCACGCTTGAAGCGCAACTCAACAGCTTGCGTAACGTTCCCATTGACTCGCCCATGGGTGTACCCACGGCCGTTCGGGCCAGCGTGTTGGTCTACACCCAAGAACAACTACAAGACGCCGCACAGGCGAACTATCCCGTGCTCAAGCAGCGCGGGACGACGGTGGACCAATATCGCCTGTCCGTGGACCTGGCGCGCAAGGAAGTGCGTCCCGATTTCAGCGTCGGCTACACCTACATGCAGCGCGATGGCCTGCCGGATATGTATGGAATTACGCTCTCAACGTCTCTGCCGCTCTTTCGCCATCGCAAGCAGGACTTGGCCGTCACCGAGGCGGCAGCAAACCTGGAATCCGCACGCCAATTGCAAGCGAATGAACTCACCGTGCTCCGCTACCAGGTGCAGCAGAGCTTCCTGGAAGTTCAGGCGACGGAGCAGCTCCTGAAACTCTATTCACAGGGAATCGCGCCGCAATCGTCTTTGACGCTCGAATCCTCCATCACCAGCTATGAGACCGGCGGGGTGGATTTTCTAAATGTGCTCAGCAATCTCCAGGCGGTCATCGACTCTGAACTCGATTACCACCTCCAGGTTACGAATCATGAAAAGGCCCTGGCACGGTTGGAAGAACTGACCGGATTGAATTTGATCCAGCAAGGAGATATGCACCATGAGTAAAGGCAAAACCACGAGCTTTGCTGTTATCGCCGCATTGGCGTCCCTCGTTGCTGCCCCGTTGCCGGGCAGCGACTCCCGCCGTTCCCTGCAAGGCCGCGCCGCCGTGCTCCTTGCGCCCACACAGAGGGCGGAGGCGGCGGATCAGGCCAACGCCGGCGAGGGGAAGATTCTCTATTACCAGGACCCCATGCACCCCTGGTATCACTCCGACAAGCCGGGGTTCGCGCCGGACTGCGGCATGAAACTGCTGCCGGTTTATGCCTCGGAGGCGGCGGATCAACCGAAGCCCGGGGAACGCCAGATTCTCTATTACCAGGATGCCATGAACCCCTCGCATCACTCGGACAAACCCGGGCTGGCGCCGGACGGCATGAAGCTCGTTCCGGTCTATGCCTCCGGGACGCCGGCCGCGGCGCTCCCACCTGGAGGGGTAGAGATCAGTTCCGCCCGCCAGCAAATGATGGGGGTCACTACTGCCAAGGCTGAATACCGATCGCTTGACCAAACCATCCGCTCCGTCGGACAGGTGGCGATGGATGAGACACGCCTGGTACACGTCCACGTGAGAACCAGTGGGTGGATCAAAAAGGTCTTCGTCGATTACGCGTGGGAGCAAGTGAAGCAAGGTGATCCGCTGTTCACATTTTACAGCCCTGACTTGCTGGCTACGGAGCAGGAATACGTGCTGGCGCTAAAGGCTCGCGATTCATTAGCCAAGAGTTCTTTTCCGGAAATCGCCAAGGCGGGCGCATCTCTTCTGGAAGCCGCGCGGCGCCGGCTGGAACTTTGGGATTTGGCCGAGGAGGAAATTCAGGAGCTTGAACACTCGGGCAAGCCGACCCACGACATCACCATCTACTCACCGGCTACGGGGTATGTAGTGGATCGCAAGGCGTTCCCAAATCAATACGTTAACCCGGAAATGGATATCTACCAACTTGTGGACCTCAGCTCGATCTGGGCAGAGGGAGAAATTTATGAATCCGACGCGCCAGCGGTCAGCCTTGGGCAGTCAGCCGTGCTCACGACGGAGGCGCTGCCGAACGCCGCCTTGCGCGGAAGACTCACCTTCATTTCCCCTACCGTCAAGCCGGACACACGAACCATAACGGTCCGCATGGAGTTTCCCAACCCGGGCATGAAGCTGAAGCCCGGGATGTTTGTAAACGTGGAACTCCATCGCGGCCTGGGGCGGCGCCTGACCGTGCCCGTTGACGCCGTGCTGGATTCGGGCGTGCATCAACGCGTATTCGTCGATCGCGGCAAGGGCGTCTTTGAACCGCGCACCGTGACGGTGGGAACGCGCACGGGGGATTACGCTGTGATCCTCAGCGGCCTGCGCGCCGGTGAACTGGTGGTGACTCGCGCCAACTTCCTGATCGACTCGGAAAGCAACCTCCGTCAGTCGGTGGAGGGAATGTCAAAATGATTCATCGCATCATCGATTTTTCGGCAAGAAACAAATTCCTGGTCTTCCTGGTGGTGGGAGTGGCGGTGGCCGCCGGGTGGTGGTCGCTTCAGAACATACCTCTTGACGCGATCCCCGACCTCTCCGACACACAGGTCATCATCTACTCGCGTTGGGACCGCAGCCCTGACATCATGGAAGATCAGGTCACCTACCCCATCATCACGGCGCTCCTGGGCGCGCCGCACGTCAAGGACATCCGCGGGTTCTCCGATTTTGGCTACTCCTATGTGTACATCATTTTCGACGAAGGCACCGACATTTACTGGGCGCGTTCCCGGACGCTGGAGTATCTCTCCAAAATCACGCCGCGCCTTCCCTCCGGGGTGCAAACGGAGCTGGGGCCTGACGCCACCTCCATCGGCTGGGTCTTCCAATACGCGCTGGTGGATACCTCGGGAAAGCAAAGCCTGGACTCCCTGCGTTCGTTTCAAGACTGGTACCTGCGCTATTACCTGGAAAGCGTTCCGGGCGTGGCGGAAGTGGCGCCCATCGGCGGATTGGTGCGCCAGTACCAGATTCAAGTCGATCCCAACGTGCTGGCGGCTTACAAGATTCCCTTGATGAAAGTGGTGGAGGCCGTGCGTCAGAGCAACAACGACGTGGGCGGACGCCTGGTGGAATTCGCCAGCCGCGAATATATGGTGCGGGGGCGTGGTTATGTGCGCTCAATTGACGATCTTCGGAGCATCGTCGTGGGCGGCGATCCGCGGTCGGGAGTGCCCATCACGGTGAAGGACATTGGCCAGGTCACGCTCGGTCCCGACATTCGCCGCGGGATTGCGGATCTGGATGGCAAGGGCGACACGGTGGGCGGAGTGGTGATCATGCGTTCCGGAGAAAATGCCTTGCAAGTGATCGCCCGCGTGAAAGCCAAACTGGATCAGATCCAGCCCTCACTGCCTCCCGGTGTGAAAATTGTTTCCACTTACGACCGGTCGGAACTCATTTTGCGCTCGATTGACACGCTGAAGCACACGCTTTTCGAGGAAGTCGCCATCGTCAGCCTGGTGATTCTAATCTTCCTCTGGCACATCCCCAGCGCCTTGATTCCGATTTTGACCATACCGATAACGGTTCTGATTGCCTTCGTTCCGATGAAGGCAATTGGAGTATCTTCCAACATCATGTCGCTGGGGGGAATTGCCATTGCTATTGGCGCCATGGTGGACGCAGCCATCGTGGTGGTGGAGCAAACGCACAAGAAGCTGGAGATCTGGGAAGCAGAGGGCCGCAAACGTGATTACCACGCTGTGGTCATTGAGGCGATCCAGGAAGTCGCGCCGGCAAGCTTCTTTTCGCTCCTGGTCATCGCGGTTTCGTTTATGCCCATCTTCGCCCTGGAAGCGCAGGAAGGAAGACTCTTTAGGCCGCTCGCCTTCACCAAGAACTTCTCCATGGCCATCGCGGCAGTGTTGGCGATTACGCTTGACCCCGCCATGCGGCTATTTTTCACCCATGCCACGGAGTTTAACTTCCGTCCGCGTTTTTTGGCCCGCATTGTGAACGCCGTTCTGGTGGGGAAAATCCTTCCGGAAGAGAAGCATCCCATCAGCCGCGTTCTGATCAAGTTATATCGCCCGGTGGTGGAATTGGCCGTGCGTCTGCGTTGGGTGGTGATCGCCGCGGCCATTGCCACCGTGGTGCTGACGGTTCCGGTCTTCCAGCGGTTGGGCTCAGAATTCATGCCGCCGCTCAACGAAGGGACGTTGCTCTACATGCCTACCACTCTACCGGGAATCTCGCTGGCGGAAGCGCAGCGGCTGCTGCAAATCCAGGATCGCCTGCTGAAAACATTTCCGGAAGTCGAGCGCGTATTTGGCAAAGCCGGGCGCGCGGAGACCTCCACCGACCCCGCGCCGCTTTCGATGGTAGAGACCACGGTCCTCCTGAAGCCGCAGGACCAATGGCGAAAGAAACCGCAGTGGTACTCCGCGCGCGCCCCGGAGTGGTTGCAGAAGATTTTGCGCCACATCTGGCCCGACCGCATTTCGCAGGACGACCTGGTGGATGAGATGGACCGCGCCCTGCGCATCCCCGGCACCACCAACGCCTGGACCATGCCCATTCGCAATCGCGTGGACATGCTCACCACCGGCGTGCGCACCCCCGTCGGCATCAAGGTGCTGGGCGCCGACCTCAACACGATCCAAAGGATTGGCGAGGAGATCGAACACACCCTGGCGAAAGTGCCGGGTACCCGCAGTGTTTACGCCGAGCGCGTGAGCGGCGGTTATTTCCTCGACTTCAATCTTCGCCGTGACCAACTGGCACGCTATGGGCTGACCGTGGACGACGTTGAGGCTTACATCATGTCGGGTATCGGCGGCGAGAACGTTACCACTACCGTCGAAGGCCGCGAGCGTTACTCCGTAAACGTCCGTTACCTGCGCGATTATCGCAGCGACTTGGGAGCGCTCGATCGTGTGCTGGTGGCCACACCCTCCGGTGCGCAAATCCCCATCAGCCAGCTTGCCGACATCCGCCTGACCGAGGGGCCCAGTATGATCCGCGATGAGAACGGTTTGCTGAGCGGATATGTTTATGTGGACGTCGCCGGGCGCGATCTGGGGAGCTATGTGGAGGAAGCCCAGCGGCTGGTGCGCGGCCAGGTGGAGTCACATCTGCCCGCGGGCTACAGTCTGAGCTGGAGCGGCCAGTACGAATTCCTTCAGCGCATGCGCGAACGGCTGAAGCTGGTGGTGCCGATCACCATTTTCCTGGTTTTCATCCTCCTCTATCTCAACACTCGGTCGGTGGTGAAGACGCTCATCGTCTTCGCGGCGGTGCCGTTTTCGGCGGTCGGCGCCATCTGGCTGCTGCACTGGCTCGGTTACAACATGAGCATCGCCGTCTGGGTGGGTTTGATCGCCTTGATGGGAGTGGATGCGGAGACCGGCGTTTTCATGCTGCTTTATCTGGATCTCGCTTATGAAAGCTGGAAGCGGGCTGGGTTGCTAACGAGCTATAAAGGTTTGCAGGACGCGATTGTGCATGGCGCGGCAATGCGCGTTCGCCCCAAGGTGATGACCGTCGGATGCATGTTCATGGGCCTCTTCCCCATCATGTGGTCCACCGGCACCGGCGCCGACGTGATGAAGCGGATCGCCGCGCCCATGATTGGCGGCATCTTCACCTCCTTCATTCTGGAGTTGGTGGTTTACCCCGCCATCTATGCGGTCTGGAAGTGGAATTTTGAGGTGAAGGCAAGCCTGCGGAAAACGGCGAGCCAATAGAACCAGCGTTCAAATGAGTTGTCAAAAATCTTTCTCCTGGTCCGGCGTCAGTGGTCCGTTGTGGGAGTGCCCGCGAACATCTGTAACGGACGACTTACTACAGGCAACGGACGGGGTTAAACTAAAGAGGACGCTTAGCGCCTCAGGAGGAAACCATGAAAGCCCGCGAAATTTTGGTGACACTGGCAGCGCTGCTGGCGATCGGGTGTACAAGTTTTTTTGCCTACCGGTACGAGCAGCGGCGCGAGACAGCGGGAATGTGCCCCTTCTGCGACCGCATGGTGCATGCGGTTACCGCCTACCGGTTGAAAGTTGACGGCCACGAGGTGGCGGCCTGCTGCCCCCGTTGCGGGATGCATGCCCAGGTAAATCAGGAGCAGGGAAAGCCGGGGCAAGCCTGGGCCACCGACGTCAACACCGGTGAGAGTATCGCTGCGGAATCCGCCACCTATGTCGAGGGCGGCGACGTGCATTACTGTACGCACGGTGACCGGCCGATGACGCGCGAGCCCCACGGCGTTTCCGTGCGCGAGTATGACCGCTGCCTGCCGACTCTGGCGGCATTCAAGACGCCGCAAGAAGCGGAAGCTTATCAACAGCAGCACGGAGGGCGCGCTTTGAGCTACTCGCAGGCGCTCGCCAGTGTGCGGGAGCAATGATTCTGCCCGGGGAGTTCCAGCTAGGAGGCAGGACCAAGGGTTTCGCCAAACTTTTCGTTATAGATGAGCGTGCGCAAGGGGAGCTTGGAGACGGCCGGCGCCAGAGTTTCCTCCCCGTAGCCGAGGGGGAGCAGTGCGGCCACCAGGAAGGGGTCGGGAATGTGAAAGTGGGTTTTGATTTTGGCTTCGTCGAATTCCGTCACCCAGTAAGCCGAGAGGCTGCATTCAGCCGCGCCCAGGAGAATTTGGTGTACGGCCACAAAGGCGTTGGCAAGGGCACTGCGTTTGGCAATGTCGGGGGAGGCGGAATAGTATTCGCGCACCCGGCGCAGGGCTTCGCGGCCTTCCTCCTCGGTGATTTTCCGGCTGGCAATCATTTCCTGCAAATGCTGAGGGGCAGATTTCCAGGCTAGGGTATCCGCGAGGCAGATCAGAATAACGGGGGCAGAACTGAGGGGAACCTTGAGGTAAGTGGCTGCCTCGAGATATTTCTTGGCGGCCTCGCCCCGCACCACAATCCAGCGCCAGGTTTGCAGGTTCCACTCCGAGGGGGCAAGGCGACCCACCTCGATGACGCGTCCCAGGCAATCGTCGGCGACATCCTGCGCACTGAAACGGGGAAACATCGGCCCCACGCTCAACGGGGCGATCTTGTGAGGACGATGGCTGTCAACGCTGGCATTTTCGCGCATAAAAAAGATATCTCTACCCAATTGGGTGGTGAAAGCCGACGATGAAAAACATCCCGAAAGCAACGGCATAAAGCAACTCGCTGACCCCCAACCGATGGACCTGGAGTGCCCGCGGAGATTCTAGGAACCACGCGAACCCCCGGACGAACAAAGGTCCGAATGCCACCAGGATGAGACTGGGGAGCCATCCGGCTTGCCCAATCAATCCCAGGAGCAGCAGGCAAGCCGCTTGGTGAAGGAGGAAGCTTCTTCCCTGGTGGAGTTTTTCCCGGATCGTGACGACTCGCGCGGAATGAATCCGCAGTTGAACGAAATGAATTTGGTTGGCGGCGAAGAGCCAATTAGCCAACCAGATGATTACGGCCGTCGTTCCGAAATGACCCGTCGCCAAATAATAAGCTCCCGCAGCAGTGGAGCTCAGTGCGATGGCGCCCGTCAATTGGGCGTTCATGCGAGTTTCCCGGCCGAGTTTTTTCAGGATGGCCTGAAGAAGAAAAGCTGCCGCCGCGGCCGCGCCTAACAGAAGGAGTCCATAAGCGTGTGCCCACAATATGAGGACTGCCAGGGCCAAGACGGCAACGGAGGAATAAATATAAATGAAAGTATGAATGAGCCTCCGCTCCCCATCGTTTTGCGGCCGCACCGGCGAAATTTCCAGTACAGCTTCTACCGGAGTCCGCAAACAGAAGAGGCCTAACGCGACCGCGGCGAATAATAAAATCCAGAGGATTCGTTCCCCGCTGGCATTGCCGACAGCGGCGCCGGCCACCAAGGGGACCAAGAGCATTCCCCAGGCTCCGTGCTCGCGTGGCAAAAAGAACGAGCGCCCTCGCGAGTGAGTCAGCAAGGGAAGAATGGGAGTGGCGCTGGGCATGGCATTCGAGCCTCAAGACGCTCGGGCAGTCACTCCCCGGTTTTTGTAGATAGCTTTGTTAACACCGACAAGCAGGTCTTCGAAGGAAGCGCCGACCTTGCGGGCCGCCATTTCAATGGAGCAATCGTCACAGGATGCCCGCAGCCCGAACTGCTCAAAGACAGGCGCGGTCTCCGGAAATTTCTGTTTGATGTCCCGCACCGCTTCTCCGCCGCGCACCAGATCAGTGAATTGAAGCATGGCTTTCCTCCTCCTTGCTGCGAACCGCTTCCCCGGAATGCGGTTGATAAACGCAGAAAGGCTCCTCGTCCAAAAAGTCTCCCGTAGCGGCGAACGCCCGAGCGCGGCAACCCATGCAAACGTTACGAAACTCGCAGTAACCGCATTTGCCTTTCAAGTTGCCGGTGTCGCGGAGCTGCTGAAACACCGGGGCGCTCTCCCAAATCTCCGCCAAGCTCTGCTGATGGAGATTACCTGCCAGCGCCGGCAGATAGCCGCAAGGGTAAACTTCACCCTGATAGGATATGAATGCGACCCCCGTACCGGCCAAACAACCTTTGGTCATCGCCTGCATGCTGTCCGGGTGGCCCGCGCCGGAAGGCCGGGCGGGCGGGTGAAGACCGATTCCCGTCGAGCCGGGCATTGTCAATTCCGTGGGGCCAATCTCCTGCCCATTGCCACCGAAAGAGGACTCCGTCAGCGAAGCCGCGCGGCG
This sequence comes from Terriglobia bacterium, assembly GCA_049519635.1. Lineage (GTDB taxonomy): Bacteria > Acidobacteriota > Terriglobia > UBA7540 > UBA7540 > Bog-366. The sequence continues at coordinate 20,006 of JBEKQO010000076.1, forward strand.
CTCTGCCGCGCGGCGTTGGCGCAGGACGCGGAAGTAGTGAGGCGCGCAAGTGGCCTTCAACTCGATGCCGCCTTCCTGCGCGCGGTCGTAAAACCAATTCAAGATTTTTTCGTATTCGTCGGCGGGAACCATCTGCTCTTCGGCAATGTCCACGCCGCAACCCACCGGAACCAGAAGGAAGGTATGGAGGGCGTCCGCACCAAGCTTCCGTGCCAATTCCAGCACGGCGGGAAGTTGGTGGGCGTTGTGGCGCGCGATGGTCATGTTGATTTGCACGGACATGCCGAGCTCTTTTAGATTTCGCAAGCCGCGCAGGGCTTTATCAAATGCCCCCGGGATGCCTCGAAAGGCATCGTGGGTAGCGGCGTCCGCTCCGTCTAAACTGATGGAGACGCGGCGCACGCCGGCATCCACGATCTTGTGGGCGACTTCCTGGGTTACCAGCGTTCCATTCGTCGCCAAGGCTACGCGCAATCCGCAATCGCGCCCGTAGCTGGCCAATTCAAAAATGTCGTTCCGAAAAAGAGGTTCGCCACCGCTTAGAACCAGGATAGGTAGGGATAACTGAGAGACTTGCTTTATTATGTTCAGGGCTTTGGTCGTAGGTAGGTCATTTATGGATGAGAGTTCCGTAGCGGTGGCGCGACAATGAATGCAACGCAGGTTGCAACCCTTTGTCACCTCCCAGAAAATGAGCCGCGGTTTGTGTGTAGCAATTTTCATCAGAAGATCACGACTCAGAACCTAAAACTGGCTGATTTACGCAGCCTGCTCCGTCAAGAGCACGTCGTCTTCCATTGCCTCGACGGGCTCGACAACTTCCTTGCTAATTTCCTTATCCGTCAAGTAACACGCGGGGTCCGACATCCAAGGGTCCCCAAAAACTTCTTCCGCGCGAACCCGTAAGTTTCCCCCACAAGCTTGTTTCCAGCGACAATTGGCGCATCGACCCTTCAGCAAAGGAAGGCGGTCCCGCAATCCTCGCAGCAGGGGATCCGAGGATTTTCCCCAGATTTCACTGAAGGGGGTCTCCCGCACATTACCGAAAACATAGTTAGCCCAGTAAGGATCAGGGTGTACATCGCCGATGGAATCAATGCCGGCAAGGCCCACCCCCGCGCCCTGCACGCCCGCTCCCAACGCCGGCAACAGCCGGTAGGCGTTTGCGGCGCTCATGGCATTCTTGCGGGCTAATCGCAGGTAAAGGTAGATGCCGTCCACGTGGTTTTCGTCGGTCGCAATCTTGATCCCTACCCTCCGGCGATGGAAGTCTTCCGCGCGTTCGAGGATCAGGTCAAGGGCGCGGCGTTTTTCCTCGTGGCTCATATCGTCCTGCGGGTCATTACCCCGGCCCGCATAAACAAGATGGGCGAAAACCACTTGCCGGATTCGCCGGCGCTCGATGAGATCCAGGATATTGGCGAGTTCGGGGAAATTCCAGCGGTTCAGCGGGGTCCGGATCTCCGCCACCAGGCCGGCGGCTTCACAGTTTGCATACCCTTCCAGGACCGCGCTGAAGGCTCCGCGCATCCCCCGGTGGCGGTCTACCTCGCCGCCGATTCCTTCCAGCAGAATACTGACAGAGCGCAGTCCCGCGCGCTTCAGCTCCGCCGCCAGCGCCCCGCTGAGGAGTGTGCCGTTGGTAAGAATCGAGGGTTGAATGCCAAGCTCACTTGCATAGGCCACTAAATCCGGCAGGTCCGGGCGCAGCAGCGGCTCGCCGCCCGCGAACAGCAACCGGGGCACTCGAAACGCCGCCAAGTCGCGGATCAACGTCATCCCTTCCGCGGTGGAAAGCTCCGCCCCGTAGCGGCGCGGTCGCGAGTCGGATAGGCAGTTCAAGCAATTCAGGTTGCAGGAGCGGGTTACCCGCCACGTCACCATGGGCCTGGGATTCGTCACGGCAGGGGGTACAACAGAAGCAGCAGATGAGATGACTTCCAGTCGAGGCCCGGGTTTGCTGCTTCCGGTGGCGGCCTGCATCGACAGAAAACGGTTGAGCTGTGTGATGTCCAACATCACTTGCCTCTAAACTTTCTAAATTGTCTGCGGAGGATTTGCCTGATAACCGTGCCTGTAAATATTATGGGGGCTGAAGATCTCGGTTCGTCCGATTTCCGTTATCTTCAACCCCCAACCTGGTTTTATCCAGGTTCCTAGGACCCGAAGTCCCTCGCACCCATACTCAGGGCAACCGGTATGCCAAACAGTCTTAATAGCTTAGGTTACCGCCGCAAGCTGAATATGCATTGAAATTAAATCATTTAGCGAATCGAGGACGATCCTGCCCTGGGGTATGGGGTCGAAAGTTGACCTGCCCCCAATGCGCAAAATGACGGTCATCATGTCCGTCATGGTGTGAAAAAGCGCAAAGAGGCGGTGCACAGGTTCTTCATTGGGGAATCGGAACCATCCCAGCCCCAATTTCTCACCACGAGTCTGGAAGGGCAGGGCTTTAGAGCTTGCGGAAAAACTCGAAAGCGCTGTCATTCTGAGCATTGACAGCCGTTCGGCTGCCCGTGATAGGCAGAAACTCGGGCCGAGAAAGGGTAGCGCGGAACTGTTTTTTAGGTCCGCGGCTTTTACCTGTCCATCGGGGATGAGCCGAGGACCCAAAAAACAGGTCTATACCAGCCTGTCCTTTTTTTTCATCAACATCGTGGAAAGGAGAAAAACATAAATTTTTTCTGCATTTGTTTTCAATGACTTAATGAAGTTTTGCCGCGTTTTTTTAACTCCCCTTTTTTTCTGACCCCGACCACTTTAGATGTCGCCTAACTATCATTGTTTCAATAAGATGGATTTTTCAAAAGCTTTCGCCATTCATTGCTAACCCTTTTTGTTTCTGTAGCATCGTGGAGAGCTGCGCCACTTTCTCTCCCTCCGGCTCCCCTATTCCAGACTAACTGTCTTTATTTGAATGAGATAAGGCTTTGTGGCGTATTGGCGCTAAACAACTAACTCCTTTTATTTCTGATACATCGTGGAAAGCCGCCAACGCGAAGTGGTTATTGGACAGAGGTTAGTGGCCAGTAAGCCGTCGGCTTTCAGCGTACCGCCACCTAACTTCTGCCTGTTGCCGGAAAGCTTCCTAGGGGCAGTGGTGAGTGGAGATTGGCGAGAGGTGAGACTTGGTCGCAACGACTTGCTTCTGACAGCTCTTGCTAGCCACTAACCACTCGGCGCCAGCCACTGCTTTTTAGCATTGCCGCAAAGCTGGATTCTTTCGCCCCTCTGGGGCTCGGAGGACTTTACTCGAACGCGTTACCCACAGCTCGCGCTATGGGCTACGACCTTTCGCCCGCCTCGCGGGCTGGCGCACGCCTCAAAGGCGGAGGTCGGCGCTACGCTTGCTGGCCCCCGGATGCCCCGCGACCTCGCGGTAATGACTCATTTTGAGGTGCCACGGCCATCTTTGCCGTGTCCCTTCACGGACGGGACGCCCGTGGCGCCTCAAAATGAGTCATTACCGACCTCGCACAGTTCTTGAATTGCCTTCGCGGTCTTGATACCTTATTTGCTTGAATATCCTCGAAAGGACGGACCATGAAGCGTTCAATCATCATTTTTGTTTGCAGTTTTGTTTCGGCGGCAATCCTTTTGGCGCAGACAGAGCCGACGCAGACTCCCACTGCGCCCACAACGACCCAGAAAACTACCAAGACCACTGCCAAGACCGGCGTATCCAAGACCACCACCGGAAATAAGACTTCCACAACGACATCGAAGACGGGTGCATCCACGGCCACAACGAAGAAGACAACTTCTACGGCCGCACCCAAAACCGCCGCCTCCCAGACAACCACCGGCAAAACCACTTCCGCTGCGGCGTCCAAAACAGGAACTTCCCAAACCGCGACTGGGAAGACATCTTCCGTGAGTACATCCAAGCCCGCCACTTCCAAAACTACCTCAACCGCGCAGTGGACCACCACGGCTTCCGGCCTGAAATATCAGGAAGTGGTAGTGGGTAAGGGGCCGCAGCCCAAGCCCGGGGACGACATCCTGGTGAACTACACGGGCCGATTCACCGACGGCAAGATTTTTGACAGTTCCCTCATGCCGGGCAGAACTCCCTTCGAGCTCCATCTCGGCCGCGGCGAAGTTATCAAGGGATGGGACGAAGGACTCTCAACCATGCACGTGGGAGGGAAGCGCAAGCTGACCATTCCTCCCGGGCTCGCTTACGGTGAGCGAGGGTACCCCGGCGCAATCCCGCCCAACTCGACGCTGACGTTTGACGTCGAGTTGCTCAAGATTAAGTGAGATAGCGTAAAGCCCGACCGAAGGATGGGCCGAAATTGCCCCTCGGAGTAGTGACCTGGTTTTTGCCCATGCCTTTAGCTGGACACCACGGGTGAATGCCTTTAGGTCCAAATGGGCGACCGAGCGAAGCCCTGGCCGATTCCAAATAGAATCGCCTTCTTCGGTATGAAGGGTGGCGATGGAAATAAAATTTGCGCGCAGCGAATCCGTCGCGGACGTTATTATACGTCTGATGCGCGAGGCGTCCAGTTCCATTGACGGGGCGCTTTATCGCTTCAATCATCCTGGCCTCGCGCAGGCGCTGGAAGAGGCGGTGCACCGGGGAGTTGGCGTTCGCCTGCTGGTGGATGGAAACAAGTACAAGGAAAGCCGCACCACCCAGGAACTCCTCACCGGCGCCGTCATCCCGTTTCGCCTGGGGTTCGGCCGGCAGGGACGAGGTTCCAAGATGCACCACAAATTCGTCATCCTGGATCAGCAAACGGTTCTGACCGGAAGTTACAACTGGACGCACGAATCAGAAGACGAAAACCACGAGAATCTCCTCATCCTTCCGGACGCGCACTCTGTCGCGGCTTACTCCCGAGAGTTTGAAGCCTTGTGGTCGGGTGCAGGCCGGGACGATTCCAAGGAGTCTTGGTGAGCCTTCGCCAAGCTCCGGCGGGAGTCAGATTGATCTTATCGCGGCGATCTACGCTTCCCGATGAACGCGCCCGGATAACATCGGAGCAGTTCCGCCGCCTATATCCAAAAACGAGCCACCACCAAAATCCTGTTCGGAAAGCGACCTATGACGACCAAGGAAACTGATGACGGCCGGGCCGGGCGCCCGGCGGAGTATGAGCTCTACATCATGCGGCATGGCGTCGCCGTCATGCGCGGCGTCACTTCCATGATCGATGATGCCAAGCGGCCACTTACCCCCGAGGGCAAGGAGAAGATGCGCGAGATCGCTTCCGGGCTCGTCCGCGCGGGTTTGGAAGCGGATTGGATTGTTTCCAGCCCGCTGGTGCGAGCCGCGGAGACCGCAGAAATTGTAGGAGAGGCGCAGAGTTCCGAGCCTCCCTTGGACCTTTGTGATGCCCTTCGTCCCGGCGGCGACCCGGAGGCGTTGATCACCTTTCTCGCCAAACGCTCCAACCGCCGGCACGTTTTGGTGGTGGGCCATGAGCCGGATTTGGGTGAGTTGGCCGCGCGGCTGATCGGCGCCGGGCGTAATGCCAACATGCCCTTCAAGAAGGGTGGTTGCTGCCTGATCACCTTCAGCGAATTCCCTCCGAAATCGCCGGGCCGGCTCGTGTGGTGGCT
>JBEKQO010000077.1:0-25426 GCA_049519635.1 Terriglobia bacterium
GAAAAGCCGCGGACCTAAAAAACAGGTCCGCGCTACACCTGCTCTTTAACGGCCTTGCTCAATCACGACGCGCGTCTTCCCTTCCCCTTCTGACCAGACGGCGCCATCCGCGAAGAATTCCTTCTTCCAGACCGGAACAATCAGTTTGAGGCGGTCAATGGCGTACTGACAGGCCTCGAACGCGGCACGCCGATGTTCGGCAGTGACGATGATGGCGACGCTGGTTTCGCCGATCTCCAGGCGGCCGAGGCGGTGAATCATGCCCACGCCATCGATGGCAAACTTCTGTTTCGCCTCGCACCCCACTTCTTCCATCTTGCGAATCGCCATCGGCTCGTATGCCTCATATTCCAGGTAGAGCGTGGCGCGGCCGCGCGAATGATTTCGTACTATCCCTTCGAAAATCACCACCGCTCCGTCCTTCGCCGCGCGAAGCTGCGGCGCGAGGTCAGATGCGGAAATCGGACTGCGCGTGATGCGAAAGAAGTCCCCCCCTGCGCCGCCGCTTACCGGAGGCATGAACGCCACCTCATCGCCGTCGCGCAAGGGGGTGGAGCCCTTGGCGATTTCCTGATTGACCGCGAGGAGGAGTGAGCCTCCGACCGACAGCAGGCGGGGGAAACGAGTCTCATAAAGACGCCGCAGCCCCTCCAGATTCTCTCCCTCGGGGAGTTCCACCTGTTCCTGCGCGCAACCCGTCAGGTCATGGGTAACACCGAAAAACAGTACGTTGACTTTCATGATGCGCCGGAAACTCCGCCCCCATGCAGCAATTTCTACATCACTCAGTATACACGCCGGGCGCCCGCACGATATGACGAAACCCGCCCTGCTCGGCGAGGACAAGTCAAAATGCCAGGCGCAAAAGTCCAAGGTGAAAACCGGGGTAGCATTGGATTCCTCCGGGCGCTGCGGCTGCCATCCTGAGCCTCACGAAGGATCTCGTACGGCCGCTCAGGAGTGAGGGAAATTACGGGTTTCCCGGCAAAAGCAACAGCTATCCCCTTTCCTTTCAATGGATCATAAACCTATAAGGGCTAAGTCGTTTATTTTCATCTACTCATCCAGAGCACTTTATTTTCCCCTTTGTTTTCAACGACTCATCCAGACCTATCTTCATTTTTAACATCTTTTGCGCCAGCGCCTCGTTCCCGAACCCCATAAGAACAACCCTCTTGTTTTCAAGCACTTGGATTTTTCTCCGAGCATCGAAATTACCCCCATTTCCCAGCTAACATACTGTGTTTTCATAGACTCATCCAGATAGAGAATGCCCTCAAGGATCAGGAATCCGAAGTCAGGGTGCTTTCTTCCCGCTGTCTAGTATCCTGAGTCAGGAGTTCGTTGCAGAATTCGCTATAGCGGACGCGGAATTTCCGAAGCCCCGTCAGGGGCGACATTATGTCAAGGCTGTCCAAATTAGCGAACGTCCTGAGTAGTTCACGCGGCTCTGCCGCTCCGCTGTGCGGAAAGGCTCCGCCTTTCCGCGCCGAATCCCATGATTATTTCTCATCCGCTCCGCCTGGAAGGCTACGCCTTCCAGGCGGAGCGGATGAGGTTGGTTGGTGTTCTCGCACGACGGAAAGGCCCAGCCTTTCCGCACAGCAAGCGGCGAAGCCGCAGGCCATCCCTCCCTGAACGCCGCGCATTTTGGACAAGCTTGACCTCATGTCGCCCGCTACGCGGGCTGACCTCATCAACGAACTTCTGCCTCAGAACACGGAAGCCCCTTCTACTTTCCATTCTCTGTCCCAGCCTCCTACGCTAGTATAACACGATGGCCGGCCATGGCAAAGGTAAAAATGGCCTACTTGCTAGCCCGGATTTCCCACCACGACTCTGGAAGGGCGGGGCTTTAGCCCCGCCGTTGCAAGGCCGTCCCGATTATTTCCAAGTCCCGCACCCCGCGCAGCTTGCAGCCGCAAGCTGCGCGGGGTGCGGGAGGAATAGAGGGCGGGAGCCGCGATTTCGGCGGGGCTGAAGCCCCGCCCTTCCATGCGTCGCCCAAACCTGGTGAGAAGTCCCGGCTAGCCATCCATCAGGGCAAACCGTCATAACCAGACGTCCCGGCAAGTAATCCCGACAAAACCTCTGGATATACCATCAGGAGCGGAGGCGCCAAGGCGTCGAGTGCGTAGGTGCGGAAGTTAACGACTTATTTGGCTGGAGATGTCCAGTAGTACAGTTTGCGCCGCCTGCGCTCCTCCGTTAGAATACATGGGGAGCATTATCATCGCCCCCTGCATCGTTCATTGGGGTGAAGATTCACGGCAACATCCTCAATTTAGGCAGCCGGCTGCTGGACGAAGCGACCACGCAAAAGATCATCGACACCCGACTGGCCAAGCCTTTCGAAGGGGGACGGCACGAAAGGCGGGTGGAAAGAATCGACGCCATCGACGCACACTCTCATAGGGGGAAAAATTCATGAACGCCCGATTAAGCTCTCATTCACGCCCGCTGCACGAGGTGGACCCGGAAATCGCGCGTGCCATCGACCTGGAGGTCGACCGGCAAGCTCGCACGCTGGAATTGATCGCCTCGGAGAATTTCGTCAGCGAGGCGGTGCTGGAAGCCCTGGGCTCCGTCATGACCAACAAATACGCCGAAGGCTTGCCCGGCAAGCGCTACTACGGCGGTTGCGAGTATGTGGATATGGCGGAGAATCTTGCGATTGAGCGCTCCAAGAAACTTTTTGGGGCGGAGCACGCCAACGTCCAGGCCCACTCCGGCAGTCAGGCTAATCAGGCCGTCTATATGACCGTGCTGAAACCCGGCGACACCCTACTGGGCATGAGCCTGGCGCATGGCGGCCACTTGACTCATGGGCACCCGCTGAATTTCTCGGGGAAGATGTACAAGATCGTTTCCTATGGAGTGAGCAAGGAAACAGAGACCATCGATTACGACGAACTTGAACGGCTGGCCAAGGAACATCGGCCGCAGCTTATTTTGGCCGGGGCGAGCGCTTATCCGCGTTTTCTTGATTTCGCGCGCTTCGCCGCCATCGCGCGCGAGTGTGGGGCGGTGCTGATGGTGGACATGGCGCACATTGCCGGACTGGTGGCTGCCGGTCTGCACCCCAGCCCCTTCCCGCACGCCGACTTCGTCACCACCACCACCCACAAAACTCTGCGCGGGCCGCGCGGGGGCGCCGTTTTTTGCAAACAGCAGTACGCCAAAGATCTTGACCGGATCGTTTTCCCCGGCATTCAGGGCGGGCCGCTGATGCACGTGATCGCCGCCAAGGCCGTATGCTTCCAGGAAGCCCTCCAGCCGGAATTCGCCGAGTACCAAAAGCAGATTATTACCAATGCTAAGGTAATGGCCGAAGCGCTGGCGGCCGAGGGCTTCCGCATCGTCGCCGGCGGAACGGACACGCACCTGATGCTGGTGGATGTGTTCACCAAAAAAGTCACCGGCCGTCAAGCGCAGGATAGCCTGGAGCACGCCAGCATTACCGTCAACAAAAATGCCATCCCCTTTGACGCCAACCCGCCCGCCGTGGCCAGCGGCATTCGCGTGGGGACGCCCGCCGTCACCACGCGCGGGATGAAAGAGCCCGAGATGCGGCAAATCGCCCGCTGGATCGCCGAAGTCCTGAACCACATCGAAGATGAATCTATCATCAAGCGCGTACGCGGCCAGGTGGAATTGCTGACAGAGAAATTTCCCCTCTACGAGAACCGGCGCGCTGGCGCAGTCAGAGCGTCATAACGTGGATGTGTGCGAGGAGGCGCGAAATGCGACAGGTTGTGATTTATCCGGGTGAAGACGGCTATTGGGTGGCGGAGTGCCCGTCTTTGCCGGGTTGCGTTAGCCAAGGTAAAACCAAGGAACAAGCGGCTCAGAATATCAAGGAGGCTGTCCGGGGCTACATCGCAGCCCTCGAAGAAGATGGCCTGCCAGTGCCCGAGGAGAGATTTGAGGTCCTCGTGGTGGCCATATGAGCAAACTACCCCGCGTCTCCGGACGCGAGTGCCTGAGGGCTCTCCAGAAGGCCGAGTTTTACGTCAAGCGGCGAGAAAGCAGCCACATCATCTTGCGCCGCGACGAACCCTTCGCGCAAGTCGTCGTTCCCGATCATGCGACCGATTGGGCGGGAAGAAACTCCTCAAATGCCGCACGGTAAAGGGCGACCAGCGCCATCAGTCAGTGGACCTGACCCCGTCTGGCCGGAACCTCGTCACAACGGCGGGGCTAAACAGGCTGCGGAAAAACGCTCTAATGCTGGCATCCTGAGCGGAGCGAAGGATCTGGCTCTGTTTATTTTCAAGGCAATGCGAGATTCTTCGCCGCCGCTGCTCCTCAGAATGACAGTGCTTTCGAGTTTTTCCGCAGCCTGTAAAGCCCCGCCCTTCCAGCCCCGTGGTGGAAACCCCGGGCTAACTGCCTTGCAGGAATTCTCGCGCCGCAGTGTACCCGCTTTGCACTGCGCCTTCAATGGTGGCGGGCAAGCCGGTGGCGGTCCAGTCGCCCGCCAGGAAGAGGCCGCGAATGGGAGTGCGTGCCGGCGGCCGCAGCGGCTCAGCCTCCGGGCTGGGCGAAAAGGTTGCGTAGCGCTCTTTGATCACCAGCGAGTGGAGTAGCTTTACTTTGCGGACCGCCGGCAGCATTTCACCCAATTCTCGCAAAGCGATGGCCAGCAGTTCTTCCTTCGACCGGCTGACGTGCTCGTGCGCGCCGCTCAGAACCAGCGAAACATAGTGGTCGTCTGCACTCAAAATGCGACTCTTGTCGAAAAGCCACTGGATGGTCGTTCCGCGCAAGCCCACAAACTCGAGATCGGTAATGGGCGCGTCAAACCACAGGTTGATGGAGATGATGGGCGCGGGTCGAAGCGCCAGGGCGGCGGCAAAAAAGCGTTCGGTGCGCAGCAAATCACCGGGAAGCACGGCCGCGAACTGATGCCACGGCACGGCGGAAATCACCGGAACCCCCTCGATCTTTTCGCCGGTGGCCAGATCGACGCCTCGGCAGGCGCCCTCCGCAATCAGCAACTGGTTTACGCCGCGCCCGGTTTGCACGCAGCCGCCGCGCGCTTCGATGAAAGCCGCGGCCGCGGCGGTGTAGCACTCACTCAACCCCACGCGCGCGATGCCGAGCCGCGAGTCGGCGGGCGAGGAAAACAGAGCCAGCCGCAGGACACGCGCAAAAAGCTGCGCGGAAGCAATGCGAGGGTCCTCGTTCATCGCCGCGATGCAGAGCAAGTCCCAGAAATTGCGCTGGAGGCCTTCCGACTGTCCCCGCCGGCCAAGCCATGCCGTAACGCTTTCGCCGGGAGCGGGAGCGGACTTCTGCCCGGCGGTGCGCAGGTCCTTCCCCAAACGCAATACTTCCACTTTCTGCCCGAACGAAAAGCTCCCCGAGCGCAGCACCCCCAAAAGCAGATGCCATGGCGCAGGCCAGTCCGGGCAGTCGAGACGTGTGATCCGGCCGTCGCGGTCCAGAAACGGCACGGCGAGGTCAAGCTGAAAATGCAGCCGGTCGAGAGTTCCCAGGGTCGTGAGGAAATGAATCGTCGAGTGGTAACAGCCCATGAAGAGATGCTGGCCGTTGTCCACCACCGAGCCGGTGGTGGGATCACGAAACGAGCGAGCCCGTCCGCCGAGATGCGGCTTCTGCTCGAGCAGGCAAACCCGCTTGCCTGCCTCGGTCAACGCCACGCCCGCCGCAAGGCCAGCGAACCCGCCACCGATGATGAGAACGTCGAAAGGCATTTTAGATTTTGGATTTTAGATTTTAGATTGGGCGTTGTTACTGGTAAAGCATCGACTTGGCCCGCTGTGGTTCCGAGGGCATCACGTCAATCCTGAGCCCGAAATCCAAAATCCAAAATCTAAAATCCAAAATTCATTTGTGCCACTCCGCACCGAGGTAAACCGTAAGCGCTGTCCAGAGTTTGAGTGGCCGCGGGACGCGCACCCGTTTCCCGAAGACGTTGTAGCGGCGCTTTTGGATGCGTTTCAGGATACCCCAGTAAATCGAGGCCATGATTTCCGCCGCCTTCATCGACCGCCGGTCTTCGGGCGAAAGCATCTGGTGCGCCAAATCGAAGTAATGCCGGGCGCGGTCGCATTCGAACTGCATCAACTCAATGAAGGCATCGTTGTACACGCCGGCCAGCAACTCGGCGGGCCGGACAAAGAAGCGGTCCAGATCTTCCTGGGGAAAGTAGATACGCCCGCGCTGGGCGTCCCGCTGAACGTCGCGCAGAATATTGACGAGCTGTAACGCCGTTCCCAGGTTTACGGCGTAATCCCGCGTGCGGGGGTTTTGATAACCGAAGATTTCGATGCAAATCAGTCCGATGGTCGAGGCCACGCGGTAGCAATACAGCGCCAAGTCTTCAAACGTCTCGTAGCGCTCTCCGTTCAAATCCATTTCCAGGCCCAAAATCAGGTCCTCGAAAGGCTTTCGGGGAATCTTGAATCGCTCGATGGCTTCCGCCAGAGCGCGCAACTCCGGCGTGTCGAGGTGGCTCGAATCTTCCGCATAACACGCCTCCAGCGCCTGGCGATAGCGCGCCAGACCGGCGGCGGCCTCCGCCGGGTCGAGGCCGCTGTCGGCGACATCATCCCCCAGCCGTGCGAAAGCATAGACCGCCTCGATGGCAAGGCGCTTTTCCGGAGGAAGAAAAACAAAGGCGTAATAGAAGTTGGTAACGCGCGCGTTGGTGAAACGCGGATTTTTTGAGGACACGTTCATGATGGGATCGTAACCGTCGGAGCGTGCGCGGCACTCGCCCTCAGGGGAGCGCGCCGGGCCCGCAGGTAAAGGCGCAGGAAATCCCACTTGCTGAGCGAAGGCCGCCGATGAAAGATATCATAGGAAACGGCTTCGATTTTTGAAAGGATCTCCGTCCCGCCCAGCCATGTCAGGCGCAATTGCGTGCGCAGTTTGGGCTGCACTTCCTCCGGCAAACCTCTTCCCCGCTCGAAAAGCTCGCGCGTGCGGGCGATTTCAAAGGCCAGCAATTCCTGCCATTGGTCGTTCAAGCGCCCGGCGCGCAGGTCTTCCAGCGTGTAGTTGAAGCGCGCCATATCCTCCTGCGGCAGATAGACACGGTCGCGGGAAAAATCAACGGCGACGTCCTGCCAGAAATTGGCAAGCTGGAGCGCCGTACAAATGTTGTCCGAAAGCTCAAACAAGTGGGGGTCGTGATAGCCGAACAGTTCCAGCACCAGCCGCCCCACGGGGTTGGCGGAACACGCGCAGTAAGCCCGCAGGGAGGCAAAGTCCGCATGGCGGTTCACCACCACATCCGACTCAAACGCGCGCAGCAGGTTTTCAAAGTTCTGGCGCGAGAGGCGGAATCGCTCCGCGCTGTCGCGCAGCGCGAGGAAAACCGGATGGTCGATTTTCCCCGCGTAGCAGTCCGCGAGCTGGGCGCGCCAATCGGCCAGCTTTTCCAGACGGTTCTCGACCCCCGGCTCATCCGCAACGTCGTCGGCGTAGCGGGCGAAGGCATAGACCGCCGCCAGCGCGTCGCGCTTGTCGCGGGGGACAAGATACGAGGCGGTGGGAAAATTCTCGTAATGCCGACTCGCCAACCGCCGGCACTCAGCGTAGGCCGCGCGCAGCTTGCTTCGAGAGGCAGACATAAATGGTAACCGCGTGTTATTATAGGGCTTCCCGAGCAAGTCAGGAAACCCGATTGTGAAAAGAGAGATCAGGGAAGCGGTCTCGAATAGGACTTGGCCTGCGCCAGAAGGGGCTTGTCTGCGCTCGAAAGGATGTATCCTCCCCGGTAACATGCCCCCGCAAAAAAGGTTCCGATAAGCGAGGTTGGTAACCTCCATGAAACATTTCTCCGTTAATCTTGTTGGCTCCGAGTCGCGGAGTGTTAGCGGCAGGCAGGCGCCGGGGTTGATTGCCGCCCCGCTTTGTCGTGTTACCTGAAATCAAGGAATGTGAGCGTTTATGGCTACCAAATCCCATCCCCGGCGCACTGACGCAGCGGAATCCAAGGCAGGCCTCCCCGTGGCCCCGGAAGCGTCGCCAGCGAGCCAAAACGATGCCGCGCTGAACAGCACGGACCTTTATATCAACCGCGAGTTGAGCCTATTGGAGTTCCAATGCCGGGTTTTGGAGGAAGCTGGGGACCCGGACAACCCGCTGCTCGAGCGGGTGAAGTTTCTCGCCATTCTGGGGTCGAACCTGGACGAATTCTTTATGGTTCGCGTCGCGGGATTGATGAAGCAGGTGGAGAGCGGCCGGGCGGAGGTCGGGCGCGACGGACGGACAGCGGCGGCGCAGCTTCAACTGATCCGGGAGAAGCTTCTCCAGATTGCCACGCAAGCCCGTGACATCTGGCGGCGGGAAGTTCAGCCGGGCTTGGAGCAGGAGGGCATCAGCGTTGTCGATTGGCCCTCCCTTGATGGCGAGGAGCGCGCCGCCTTGGATGCCTATTTTCAGGAGCACGTGTTTCCCGTGCTGACGCCGCTGGCCTTCGATCCCGGACGCCCCTTCCCCCACATCTCGAATCGCAGCCTGAATCTGGCCGTGGTCGTGCGTGACCCTAAGGGGGAGGAGCACTTCGCTCGCGTCAAAGTTCCCAATACCTTGCCCCAACTGGTCCCGGTAAAGGCCGCCTCCGAAAATCCCCCCGCATCCCTTTTGGGAGCGAAGGTTTTCAAGTTTGTATGGCTCGAGCAGTTGATTGCGGCCAACCTGCGCCCGCTGTTCCCCGGCATGGAGATTGTGGAGTCTTACCCCTTTCGCGTGACGCGCGATGCAGAAGTGGCGGTCCAGGAATTGGAAAGCGACGACCTGCTGGAGACCATTGAGGAGGCCATGCGTGAGCGCCGCTTCCTGGCCGTCGTCCGCCTGCAAGTTGCGCAGGATATGCCGGAGAGAATTCTTTCCATCCTCACCAGCCAGATCGAAATCCCTCCCCAGCATGTCTTTCGCATGGAGGGACCGCTCGGTTTCGAGCGGTTCATGGAACTCTATTCCATCGACCGGCCGGACCTGAAGGACAAACCCTTTGTGCCGATGGTTCCCGCCAGTCTGGGCACGGACTGCCAGGGAGATCTTTTCAGCCTGATTCGCCAGGAAGATTTCCTGCTGCACCACCCCTACGATTCCTTCCAGCCGGTGGTGGAGTTTCTGCGCCAGGCAGCGCGCGACCCCAATGTGCTCGCCATCAAAATGACCCTCTACCGTGTGGGGAGAAACTCCCCCATAGTCGCCGCTCTGCTGGACGCCGTGGAAGACGGCAAGCAGGTGGCCGTCCTGATGGAATTGAAGGCGCGCTTCGATGAGGAAAGCAATATCGAGTGGGCCCGGAAGCTGGAAGATGCGGGAGTGCACGTGATCTATGGAATTGTGGGCATGAAGGTGCACAGTAAGATCGCCCTGGTGGTGCGTCGCGAAGGCGATGCCATCCGCCGCTACGTGCATTTGGGGACCGGCAATTACAATCCCGTCACCGCGCGCCTTTACACGGACCTGGGTCTTCTGACCTGCAACGAACAGATTGCCGCCGATGCCACCAACTTTTTCAACGCGCTGACAGGCTACTCCGCCCGGCAGGAGCCCCAGAAACTTTTGGTGGCCCCCGTCAATATGCGTGAGAGGCTGGTAGAACTGATTCAGCGCGAAATCGAGCATCAGAAAAACGGGCGAGACGGGCGCCTTATTTTCAAAATGAACGCCCTGGAAGATCCGCCCATGATCCATCTGCTCTATCAGGCTTCGCAGGCAGGGGTAAAAGTGGACCTTCTGGTGCGTGGAATTTGTTGCCTGCGCCCCGGCGTCCCGAGCGTGAGTGAGAACATCCGGGTGATCAGCATCGTGGGACGGTTCCTCGAGCATAGCCGTATCTATTATTTTTTCAATGGCGGAGCGGAGGAAGTCTATCTGGGCAGCGCCGACTTGATGCGGCGCAACTTGAGCCACCGCGTGGAGATCATCTTCCCGGTGGAAAATTCCCGGCTGGTGCAGCGGCTGAAAGAGATTCTCGACGTCTACCTTGCCGACCAAGCCCAGGCGCGCTATCTGCAACCCAACGGCAGCTACACACGCAGCCCGCAGGAAAAGTTCCCCGCGGCCCTCAACGCCCAAGCGTCATTCTTGGGGCCGGGCCCTGAGGGGGATAATGCCCAGCCCACCAGCACCTTCGTCTGATGGCGCCCGCCTTTCGCCGCGAATGCATTCGGCGCTTCCTGAAAACCACTGCCGGGCTTTCTCTTTTGTGTTACACTGCGCCTTCTTGACGTTAAAGTAACCCTTTATGCCCCAAGCTGCTGAAGCCAAGCAGAAGCTCCGTGAAATTTGCCGCATCGCCGCGCGTGTCTTCTACGCCAAGAGCTACGATGGCGCTTCCATGCAGGATATCGCGCAGGCCGTGGGCCTTACCAAGGCTGGTCTCTATCATCACGTGGGGAGCAAGGACCGCCTGCTGTACGAAATCCAGAACTACGGAATGGATATCCTGGATGAGACCGTGCTTGCCCGCACCAAGGAAATCGCCGACCCGCGCGAGAGGCTTCGCCAAACCATCGTCGGCCACATTGACCTGATCGTGCGCGCGCGCGACCAGGAAATCACCGTGATTCTGCACGAAAACCGCTCGCTGAGCGGCCCCTTGCGCAAAAAACTCAACGCCCGGAAACGCGGCTATATCGATTACCTTATCGACCTGATCGGGCGCGTCCAGGAGCAGAGCGGCAGACAGCCAAAGGTCCCGCCCCGGCTGGCCGCCTTTGCCCTGCTGGGAATGATTAATTGGCTCTACCAATGGTACAGCCCTGAGGGCCCTTTCAAGCAGGATGAACTCGCCCAAGTCTACACCGACTTCTTCTTTCGCGGACTCCTCGGAACAACTTAATAGCGGAGCCAGGAGACAGGATTCAGGAGAAATGAAATTTCTTTTCTGGCTCCTGTCTCCTGACTCCTGGCTTCTCTTGTGGTAGCATCCTCCATTCATCTTCCCATGGGGGGAAACCCAATTCATGGCCAAATCATTGGTCGCTTTTCAGGGTGAAAGAGGCTCGTTCAGCGAGGAAGCCGCGTACAAGCTATTGGGACGTGGGATTCGCGTGCTGCCTTGCGAGACTTTTACTGCTACCTTTGAAAGCGTCACCCACGGGCGCGCGAAGTACTGCCTGGTTCCGATTGAGAATACCCTGGCCGGATCCATTTACGAAAACTTCGATCTGTTGCTTTCCAACCACCTGCACATTGTGGGTGAGGTGCGCTTGCGCATTGTCCACAACCTCATCGCGCTTCCCGGCACGAAGCGCCAAGATGTGCGCCAGGTCTATTCCCATCCCGTGGCGCTGGCCCAGTGCAGCCGATTCTTCGCCAAGAACCCGAAGGTGGAACGGATCACCTTCTATGACACGGCGGGCTCCGTCAAAATGCTGGCGGAGCGTCGTCCGCCCGGGGCGGCGGCCATCGCCAGCCGCATCGCGGCGGAGGTCTACCACGCCCGCATCCTGGCAACGCATTTGGAGGATCACCGGGAAAACTACACGCGCTTTCTTCTGCTCTCCCAGACCGTCCGCGTCTCCCCCCAGGCCAATAAAACCTCCATCGTATTTTCCACGCGCAACCTGCCGGGCGCCCTCTACAAGTGCCTGAGCGTTTTCGCCCTGCGCGACATTGATTTGACCAAAATGGAATCGCGGCCCCTGGTCGGCCGTCCTTGGGAATACTTCTTCTACGTCGATTTTGTCGGCAACGTGAAGGAGGACCATTGCAAAAAGGCCCTAGCACACTTGAGCGAGGTGACCAACTTCCAGCGTGTGCTGGGGTGTTACAAAAGCACGAAGAGGTAGAGCTGTCTGGCCCCAGCTCTCAGCAATCAGCCAGAGCGCCAAACACGCCGGACAAGGCTAACGCGGATTTCTCACCGCAGGATGGGAAGGGCGGGGTTTTACAGGCTGCGGAAAAACCCAAAAGCGCTGTCATACTGAGCATCGACAGCCTTGCGGCTGCCCAGGATGGGCAGAAACTCGGGCCGAGGAAGGGTAGCGCGGACCTGTTTTTTAGGTCCGCGGCTTTTCCTTGTCCATCGGGGACGTGCCCGAGACCTAAAAAACAGGTCCGCGCTACGCCTGCTGAATTCCAAGGACTTACGCGTCGAGTTTCTGCAGAGGAGCAGCGGCAACGAAGAATCTCGCATTGCCTTGAAAATACTCAGAGCGAGATCCTTCGCTGGGCTCAGGATGACAGCATTGCAGGGTTTTTCCGCAGCCTGTAAGGCCCCGCCCTTCCGGCAGCCCCTAACCCGCATTTCTCACTAGTTTCGGCGGTTCTCGTTGGGCGGTGGGGCTTTCAAGCCCCAAAGGGGCGTGACAACTTAGCCCCGGCCAACGGCCTGGGTTTCCAGATTGTTACGCGGCCGAGCCCGGAAGGGACGATCCACGAAACTATGCTTCAGACCAACTGCTTAGGAGGGATCGGTAAGCGCAAAACAATTTCGCCGGAGGTGGTGTCCGAAATGTGTGTAGTTGCCCCATCCATTTGACAAATGGCCGGCGGGAAAACTGGCCTTGATCCCGCAGCCGCCGGTGCTAATATGCGGAAATATTGTACATTAGGGGAAGGCCATCTATCTTCCCAGTGTCAGTTGGATGTTAGGCAAAACTTCCAGGTTCTCAGGGCTTATTGAGGCGGCAGGACAGGGCAGCGTCTGGCGGAAGGCGGGCGGTGACGGGACGACAATCTTTAAGTCCATGCGGTCGGGTGCGCATGGATTCTTGTATGCCCGCAGTAACGATGCGCAAACAGCGGCAACCCCTACCCCTGTTGCCTGTTAGCGCCTGGTTGCCCCAATTAGTTCTGTCCTCGGAACTCCGTTCAAACCCGTAAAACATTCTTTCCGGCCAGCGCTTGACACACGCGTCGCAAGCGCAGTAGGCTGCGCCCTCGGGGGTTTGCCAGCGGAATAACTCTTTATATGCAAGGGTGAGAAGAGATGACAACTCGAAAGTCTCCCACCGATACCGCCCGGCGCTGCCACTGGGCCTCGAACGACCTCACCATTCGTTACCATGACGAGGAGTGGGGGGTGCCTCTGCACGATGACCGGCGGCTCTTCGAGTTTCTCATTCTGGAAGGCGCCCAGGCGGGCCTGAGTTGGGACACCATCCTGAAGAAGCGCACGAATTACCGCTCCGCGTTTGATAACTTTGACCCGCTCGTCGTTTCCCGCTATGGCCGGGAGAAAATCCGTGAACTTCTTGGGAATTCCGGCATCGTCCGTAATCGGCTCAAGGTTGGTTCCGCCGTCCTGAACGCCCAGGCCTTTCTTCAGGTGCAAAAGGAGTTCGGTAATTTCGATGCCTACATCTGGCAGTTTGTGGGCGGGCAGCCCATGCAAAACGCCTGGCGTGCGCCGCGACAGGTACCTGCGCATACACCGCAGTCCGACGCCATGAGCAAAGACTTGAAGCGGCGAGGGTTCAAATTTGTGGGCTCCACCATTTGTTACGCCTTCATGCAGGCGGTAGGCATGGTCAACGACCACCTGGTGAACTGCTTTCGTTATGCGGAACTTAGCCGGTAGGGCTAACCCGGACTTCTCCCCACATTTGGACAATGCTGGAAGGGCGGGGCTTCAGCCCCGCCGAAATCGCGCCTCCCGCCTTCTATTCGTCCCGCACCCCGCGCAGCTTGCGGCTGCAAGCTGCGCGTGACTTAGAAATAATCAGGACGGCCTTGCAGCGGCGGGGCTAAAGCCCCGCCCTTCCATCCTCGTGGTGAGCAATCGAGGCTCCGGCAAAAAAATGCCTGCGCTGACCTTTCGCAGCGCAGGCATCGGGGAATGGTTCAAACTACCCGTTAGGATTTCTCGATCTGAAGATTGTCCACGACAGCGAAGGAGAGCCCGGCGTGGAGGGCTGCCATCTCGGCCTTGGTCCGATCCATAGTGGAGGCCACGACGCCCTCCAGGGTTACATTCCCGTTCTTCACAATAATGTGAATCGGGGGAAGCGCCTGATTGGCGTAGCGGATGAAGAACGGATCGCCGTAGATGGCCCGCGCCACTTGCTGCCGCAGGCGGTCATCAAAGTTCGAGACGGGCAAAACTTCCAGATCGTTCTGGAGCGCCGCCACTCCTTTCACGCGCTCAAGGATATTCCCCATGTCCGTCTTTTTGAAGGGCTGGGTGACTTGCCCGCTGACCGCCAGCGTGCCGTTATGGGCCGCAAGTTCCACGTTATCGAATATCCCGTAAGCGTAGTACATCACAATCTCGTGGCGCGCCCGCTCCAGAATCTGTTGGTCCTCGACGCCCTCGGCGCGCACTTGAATATTGTCAACAACCTGAGTTACTCCCCGGACCTTCTGGGCGGCTTTCTCGGCGTCGAGTTTGCTCCCCAGATTATCCATTGTTCCCGTGAGCGTCGCGACGCCTCCAGCGTAGGTCACCTGCACATCGCCGTGCTGATCCACCTTCGCCTTGTCAAGGCGCAATTGAATGTTCTCGATCGCCTGCGAGTCGGTGGTAGGCGGTCCTGCCCAAACCCATCCAGCCCCCAGCACGAGGGATAGAGCCAAAAGTGGTAATTTGTTTCGCATGGTCCTCCTCCTAAATGATCTGCCCTGAGTCTTCAATGCGGCTTCCGCTGCTTCCCGGCAATTCCCTGGTCGCTGCCCATGCTAGCTTCCGCCGCTTCTTGCATTTCCCTTCACGGTCCATTAGACGCACCTGTTGTATGAAGAGTTTCATGTGTTAAGTAGGTTTTACTTCCGTGTGCTATAGCTTATTTAGATATGAGGTTTCGGGGTGGTGTGGCAGGGGCTGAAATGGAAAACTGGGGTCTGGTCGCCTGGGCCTTCTTCGTCAGTTGGATGCAAACGCCCGCAAAAGGTCGCCTGGTCTTGCCCGGACTTCTCACCACGTTTGGACGATGCTGGAAGGGCGGGGCTTCAGCCCCGCCGAAATCGCGGCTCCCGCCCTCTAGCCTTCTCGCACCCCGCGCAGCTTGCGGCTGCAAGCTGCGCGGGGTGAGAGACTTGGAAATAATCAGGACGGCCTTGTAACGGCGGGGCTAAAGCCCCGCCCTTCCAGAGTCTTGGTGGGAAATGCGGGCTAGCCCCAATGCTATTCACCTAAGGATTTGTGCAGGAGCCTGTTCCCAATTCGACCCCGGCCCCCCTCACCCCCACTTCCTGCTAAGCGTGGGGCCCCACGCTTAGCAGGAAGTGGGGGTGAGGGGGCTATTCGCAGATGATGCATTCGTAGCTCTGGACGTGCGCGGCACCCCGGACAATGACGGGGCACTGAGGAGCGACGGGGATTCCTTGACAATGTGTGGGAACATCTTCAACAATGGCGGGTTCTAAGAGCGGGCAGTCAGCCGTCCGTAATCAGCCGGGAGCGTGAAGGTGGACGGAAGGGCGGGGCTAAACAGGCTGCGGATAAACTCGAAAGCGCTGTCATTCTGAGGAGCAGCGGCGAAGAAGAATCTCGCATTGCCTTGAAAATGCTCAGAGCGGGATCCTTCGCGTAGTTTACCCTGAGCGGGCAGAGCGAGATTCTTCGCTGCGCTCAGAATGACAGCGAACGGGCTCAGGATGACAGCATTGCAGGGTTTTTCGCAGCCTGTAAAGCCCCGCCCTGCCAAACCCGCGATGACAGATCCGGCATAAAAAACGAAAGGTCGAACTCATGCGTTGGAGCCAGGTTTTCATTCCCACTTTGCGGGAAGATCCCGCGGAAGCAGAAGTTCCCAGCCACCGCCTGTTACTTCGGGCAGGATACATCCGCCAGGTTGCGGCGGGGGTCTATGCTCATCTCCTGCTGGGGCAAAGATCGCTTTTAAAGATCATGCAGATTATTCGCGAGGAAATGAATGCCATTGGGGCGCAGGAATTCTACCTGCCGGCGCTGAACCCGGCGGAACTTTGGAAGGAATCCGGCCGCTACACCGCCTACGGCCAGACTCTCTTCAAGTTCAAGGACCGGAACGACCATGAAATGGTGCTGGGCGTAACCCACGAAGAGGAAATGACCAATATCGCGCGTGGGGAACTGCGCTCGTACAAGCAACTTCCGCAAATGTGGTACCAGATTCAGGAAAAGTTTCGCGATGAGCCCCGCCCCAAGTCGGGGCTACTGCGCTTGCGGGAATTCTGGATGAAGGACTGCTATTCGTTCGACCTCGACGAAGCCGGCTTGGATGTGAGCTACCGCAAACATTATGACGCGTATCGCCGCATCTTTGACCGCTGTGGGCTGAAGTACGTGATTGTGGAAGCATACTCGGGGACGATGGGCGGTACCCACTCGCATGAGTTCACTGCGCCCACGGATGCGGGCGAGGATTTGATCGCGTTATGCGATTGCGGCTACGCGGCGAATCTGGAAAAGGCGGAGGGGAACGCGCCACCCGTCGAGGACCCTCCGGGCGATGCCGCACCGGAACCCTTCTCGACGCCGGGGCAGAAGACCATCGAAAATTTGGTGAAATTCACGGGCGAGAGCGGCAACCGGATGATCAAGACGCTGGTGTTCGTCGTGGAGGGCCAAGCGATCCTGATCTTGCTGCGCGGGGACCACTCCCTTAGCGAAACCAAACTGGCCGCGACGCTGGGTACGGACGCGTTCCGCCCGTCCACGCCGGAAGAAGCCCGGGCGTTGCTCGGGGCGCACCTGGGTTCGCTGGGCCCGGTGGGATTGAAAGGGGTCAGGATTGTCGCGGACAAGGCCCTGGAAGGACGCAGGGGGATGATCACGGGCGCCAACCAGGATGATACCCACTTGCGCGGCGTATCGCCAGGGCGCGATTTCACCGCCGAGTACCGCGATCTGCGAGTGATTTCCGCCGGTGATCTCTGCCCGAAGTGCGGCCGCCCGCTACGGATCAGCGTGGCGGTGGAGTTGGGCCACATTTTCAAGCTGGGGCGCCGCTATTCCCAGGCGATGCATGCCGGCGTTCTCGACGAAAACGGCCGGGAGGTTCCGCTGGTGATGGGTTCCTACGGCATTGGTGTGGAGCGCATCCTGAGCGCGGCGGTGGAACAGAACAACGACCGTGATGGCATGTTCCTGCCCGCCTCCATCGCGCCCTTCGACGTCGTCCTGACGGCGGCCAACATGGATGACGCGCGGTTGCGCTCGGCCGCAGAAAAGCTTTATGAGGAGATGCAAGCGCGCTCCCTGGACGTGCTGTTTGACGACCGCGCCGAAAGGCCGGGGGTCAAGTTCAAGGATGCCGATTTGATCGGGGTGCCCTATCGTGTAACCCTGGGCAAACGCAAATTTGAGCAAGGGCTGGCGGAGATTTTCCAACGCTCGACAAAGCAAATACAGGATGTTAAACTGGAGATGGTTGTCTCGAGCTTATGGGAGAAGCACCGGGGATAACAAAAGGGGGAACTGCCTGCCACGGGGGACACGATGCGGTTATCTGATTCCGGGAGGATAACTTTTAATGCCATCCTCTCTCTCGCTTTTCTCGCAGCGGTGATCTTTGCCAGTTACAAAATCATTCCTGTTTACGTGAAGGACTACCAACTCGACGACTACGTTCAAAACCAGACACCTTTCTGGCTGACAGAGCATGCCTCGGCGGACGGGATTCGAAAAAACGTCGTGGCCAAGGCCCAAGACCTGAGTCTCCCCTTAGCGCCGGAGGAGGTGACGGTGGATGCCAACACGAACCGCGTGACTGTCAACATTGATTACCATGTCCCCGTAGATTTGAAGGTATATACGCTGCCGCTCCACTTTACCCACTCCTCTGCAAACACGGCGATACAATAACGTGGCTGTCCGTCCATCTTCGGGATCGCGAGGCTCGCACGGGGCAGGGGGCCGTCGGAACTTTAAGGGGCCGGGAAAATCCCCTTGGGGAAAGGGGAGGAAGTTTCTGCTCGGCGCCGGCCTGTTGGTATTTCTGGCGGCGGTGGGGGCTGTCGTCTATAATTATGTGCGCTTCTCGCGGGTCATCGACGCCCGGCTCAGCGGCGACGTCTTTGACAGCGCCTCCCTGGTATTTGCCGCACCCACGCCGGTGTTCGTCGGTGAGGCGATAACGCCGGAGGATGTGGCCGCCCGCCTGCGCAAAGGCCTTTATGCCGAATACGAGGGCGGGTCAAATGTCGGTACCTACCGCCGGGTCGGCAATCGCTTGGAGATCCGGCCCGGTTCCGCGTCCTTCTTTCAGAGCGACTCTTTCCAGGAGGGCTCGGCGGCGTTGGAGTTTACCAACGGACGCATTGCTTCTATCACCTCGCTTTCCGACACGGCGCCGCTCGCGAGCTACAAGCTTGAACCGGAAGTCATTACCACGCTGTTTGACAATTCCCGCAGCAAGCGGCGGCTGGTGCGCTATCAGGATCTTCCCAAAACCGTCATCGACGCCGTAGTGGCGGCGGAAGATCATAGTTTCTTTTCTCACCACGGCGTGAATTTTTACCGCATTTTCGCTTCCGGTTTGCACGATTTCTTCCGGACGGACGAAATTATGCAGGGCGGCAGCACGCTGACCATGCAGTTGGCCCGCAACATCTTCGGGCTCACCCCCCAACGCAAATTTGGCCGCAAAATAACCGAGATTTTCCTGGCTCTCTTGCTGGAACAACGCCTGAATAAGGAACAGATTTTTGAGTTGTATGCGAATCAGATTTATCTGGGCCAGCGGGGAAGTTTTTCCATTTATGGATTCGGGGAAGCGGCCAGTGCCTATTTCAACAAGGATGTGGGCAGCCTGACCGCAGCGGAAGCTGCTTTGCTGGCCGGGGTCATTCGCGGGCCCAACATCTATTCACCTTACAAGTACCCCTCACGGGCATTGGATCGGCGCAACTTTGTGTTAAGGAGCATGATGGATCAGGGCATGCTCACGCCGCCGGAGACAGAAAAGGCCTCCGGCGCGCCCTTGGGCGTGGTGTTGCGCAACGTGGAGGGGACGCAGGCCCCTTACTTCGTCGACATGGTGAAGGATCAGTTGCTCTCCCAATTCTCGGACCACGAACTGCTCTCGCAGAGTTACCGGATCTACACCACCCTCGACCTGGATGTGCAAGAGGCGGCTTCAGCGGCCAGCACTGCCGGGGCCAGCGAAGTTGACAAGCGATTGAAAAAGTCCAAGCCTGCCAAAGACGCCCCGCCGCCTGATCCTTTGCAGCCGCAATTGGCTCTGGTGGTGCTCGATCCTCACACCGGATGGCTGAAGGCCCTGGTGGGGGGACGCGATTACGGCCGCAGCCAGCTCAACCATGCGCTGGCTAAACGCCAGCCGGGGTCCTCGTTCAAGCCTTTCGTGTATGCGGCGGCGCTGAACTCCGGCGTGGACGGATCCCAACCCCTCATTACGCCTGCCACCGTGCTCAACGATGAGCCCACCACTTTCCAGTTTGGCGACCTGACTTACGAACCGGAAAACTACAAGCAGGAGTACTTCGGGGTGGTGACGCTGCGGCAAGCCTTGATGTATTCGCTGAACGTGGCCACCGTGAGCCTGGCCGAGATGGTAGGATATGAAAAAGTGCGCAATCTGGCGGTGGCTGCCGGGTTCAACAAGGGTTTGCTGGCCACGCCCGCCATTGCGCTGGGCTCGTATGTGGCGACGCCGCTGGAAGTTGCCGGCGCTTATACGATCTTTTCCAATGGCGGAACCTATGTGGAGCCGCGGTTTATTCTGGCGGTCAATGATGCTTCCGGACGCCTGCTGTGGCAAAGTTCGGAAGTCACCCGCCAGGTGCTGGACCCGCGGGTTGCCTACCTGATGGTCAACTTGATGGAAAGTGTCATCAACAATGGCACGGGAGCGGGTGCACGGTCGCGTGGGTTCACCTTGCCCGCCGCCGGCAAGACCGGGACCTCGCACGATGGATGGTTTGCCGGTTTCACTTCCAATCTGCTGGCGGTTGCCTGGATGGGATACGACGATGATCGTGAATTGAAACTCCCCGGAGCGGATTCCGGCCTCCCCATCTGGACGGAGTTCATGAAGCAGGCCACCCAGTACCCCGCCTATCGTGACGCCAAGCCCTTCGACGCACCACCGGGCATCGTGGCGGTTCCCGTGCAGATAGCGTCCACCCTTCCCAGCGGTAATGACGCGATAGTGGTCCACAACGAGTACTTTATCGAAGGAACGGAACCTCAGGGGCCAATCCCCCGGCAGGGCAGCGGTGGGATTCTGAGCCGATTGTTCCACTCGGGCAATGCCACAACCGTGCCGGTGGCGGCGACCACCTCCCCCCCGGGGAATGATTATACGGGTGACGCGGCCCCCAGCTCCGATGCCTCTCGGCAACCCCAGGAGAAGAAAGGCGGTGTGCTGAGGAAATTCCTTTCGATCTTCAGGGGAAAGAACTCCAAGCCGGTCAACCCTCCGGATGCCTCGAAAAAAACGCCGCCGGAGGGATGAAATCCGGCATCCGGGACTCGGGATCTGGGTCCGACCTGCGATGCTTCCGTGGGATCGGACCACGGGCTCTAGAAATCGGAATTCTGCCAACTCTCTGATCCCCAGCCCCGAAAGTCCGAGGTCCACCCATGAAACCCTCGATGCGACGTGTGGGAATATTGGCTGCCGCTCTGATGATGGTGGCTGCGGCCTTTTGGCGGGCGACACCGGCGATGGTGGCGGGTATCAGTCCTGAACAAGCGGGCCCTGCGGCAGGATCATTGCCGGCCCGCACGACCCAGCCCAAGGAGATCACCCTGGAACAGCGGGCGGACGTTTTCATGGCGAGGAAGAATTATGCCGAAGCGGCTGATTATTACTACCAGGCGCTCAAGCAGTCCTCATTAAAGGACCCTGTGCTCTGGAACAAACTGGGGATCGCATTTCAACAGCAGAGCAATTTCCACAGCGCCAGCAAAGCCTACACCGATGCAACTCGCCTCAACAAGAATTTCGCCGAGGCCTGGAACAACCTGGGCACTGTATTCTTCATGCAGAAGAAGTTTGGAAGATCGGTGAAGTATTATCAGCGGGCGATCGAGTTG
Organism: Terriglobia bacterium; assembly: GCA_049519635.1. Classification (GTDB taxonomy): domain Bacteria; phylum Acidobacteriota; class Terriglobia; order UBA7540; family UBA7540; genus Bog-366. Next base: position 20,924 of record JBEKQO010000077.1, read on the forward strand.
GAGGGCAACAATGCCCCTTTCCACATGAATCTGGGTACATCCTACTATCACTTGAAAAAGTTTCCCCAGGCCGTGGAAGAGTATCGCACCGCTCTCGGCATTGATCCGAACGTTGTGACCCAGGAGTCCCCCGTGGGGACAATTGTTCACGCCGGCGGGGCCGGGGTGGAGTTCTATTTCTACATGGCCAAAGCCTTCGCTTCCGTCGGGAAAGCGGAGGAAGCCGTGCGCTACCTCCGGCGTGCTCTCGAGGATGGTTTCCATGACCCGAAGCGTATTGAAGAGGATCCCGACTTCAAGAAGATCAGCCAATACCCGGCTTTTGTCGAACTCATGCGGAACCCCCCGGTCGCTATCAAGAATTGACAGTGGGGCGTGGTGTGGGTGGCGGCGGGCCGAATTCCGCGCAGTGCTATAATGGATCGGTCGGGTTTAGTTCTCATGCGAAGAACGGTCGGACTTCTATTGCTTCTGTTGTCTTTCCCTTGGCAGCTTTTGGGCTCGTCTGAGGTGCGATCCCTACTGGTTTTTCCCTTTGAGAATCTGAGCCCCCGTGGAGATTTGAATTGGATCTCGGAAAGTTTCGCTCAAGTCTTATCCTCGCGGCTGCCCCAACCGGATAACTATGTTCTTGACCGTGACGAACGCAACGCCGCCTATACACAACTAGGAATGCCCGTGGATGCGCCCCTGACCCTGGCGAGTGAATTCAAGGTGGCGCAAACCTTGGGCGTGGATTGGGCCATTCTGGGTAATTTCAATGTTACGGACAATCGCCTGGTCGCGCACGCCCAACTGCTCAACGTCAAACTCCTGAGGCTTTCGCAACCCCTGGAAGCTTCCGGAGACTTGACGGAGTTGGTGGATCTCCAGACGCGGTTGGCGTGGCGGCTGCTGGCGACGCACGACCCCGGCTTCACTGTGGGTAATGAGGAAGACTTCCTGCGGCGTTTTCACGATATCCGTCTCGACGCCTTCGAAAATTATATCCGCGGCCTGGTAGCCACCGACGACGCCAGCCATCTGCATTTTTTTACGGAGTCTGAGCGCCTTGACCCATCCGATCACCGGGCTGCCTTTGCCCTGGGAAGGTTTTATTTTAAGCAGAAGGACTATGCCAACTCTGCCAAGTGGTTAGGGAAGATCGAGGAGTCCGATTCGGATTATAGCGAGTCCCTGTTCCTGCGCGCTGTCGATGAGTTTTTCCTGGGGCGAGAGCAGGTGGCGGAAAAGGATTTTGAAACTCTGGCAAAGGTTCTGCCCCTGGATGAAGTCTCCAATAACCTGGGAGTATTGGAGGCCCGTCGGGGCCGCTACGCCGAAGCCTTGGCGAATTTCGAGCGCGCCTACCTCAGCAATCCCTCAGATGCGGACTTCTGCTTTAACCGGGGTGTGGCTCTCTGGTATGAGAAGCGCTATCCCGATGCGGCAGAATCTCTCCAGGCAGCGATCCAAGCCAACCCCGATGATACCGAAGCCCATACATTGCTGGCGGTGGTCTTCGGCAAGCAGGGAAATGAGGCAGCGGAGCAAAAAGAATTGGACTGGCTAGCGGAACACGAAGTGGGGACGGCTGCCGGCCAGCCGGGAGACGTGCTGCCCATGCCGCGTCTTAAAAAGAATTATGATGGCCGCGCTTTCCGCCTGCTGGAGTTGACATTGCATAACGTCCTGGAAGCGCACTTGGCGAATGCTCCTCCCCAGGAGCACATTGACGCGCACCTCGCCCTAGGAAAGAAATTTCTTGCGGACAGCCGATTTGGGGAAGCGGAGCGCGAATTGGCAGAGGTTGTCTCCTTGTCTCCGGATGACGCCCAGGTGCACATTCTGCTCGCCCAGGCGCTCCAGGCCGAAGGTAAACACCATGAAGCCGCAGGGGAACTTCAGACTTCACTCAAATTGAAAGACACGCCGGAAGCACATCTTTCCCTGGCGCACGTTTATCTTTCCCTGAATCAACCGGAACTGGCTCGCTCGCAGGGTCAGGCAGCGTTAAATCTCGATCCCGGCAACCAGCAGGTGGAACAATTCATGCAGCAAATCCAGGCCGGTGCCCCGGCTGCAAGGAAGACGCCTTGAGTGCCAAAATCCTGCGTCCTGTAGTCTTGTTGATGGTCCTTCTCAGCGTTCCAATGCCCTTCAATCCCCTCCGCGCCGCCCAGCCCCAGCCGAGGGTGGTGGAGATTAAACTCAACATGATGATCCATCAGGTGAGCGCGGAATACGTCGAGCGGGGAATCCGTTACGGCAATGAGCAGAATGCCGACGCCATCCTTTTGGAGTTGAACACCCCCGGCGGGCTGGTAACCTCCACGCAGGAGGTTGTCCAGGCGATCTATGCGTCACGCGCTCCCGTAATTACCTATGTCGCACCAAGTGGCGCCAGCGCGGCGTCCGGGGGCTTCTTCGTTTTGCTGGCCGGCGATCTGGCGGTGATGGCCCCGGGCACCAACACCGGCGCCTCCCATCCTGTAGACCTGCTGGGCGCGCAAACGGACAAGACGATGAGCGAGAAGATCGAGAACGACTTGGCTTCCTACATTCGCTCGATCGCCCAGAAACGCGGGCGCAATGTGACTTTAGCGGACGACGCAGTCCGCAAGAGCGCATCCTTCACGGACAAGGAAGCGCTTGACGGCAAGCTGATTGACGCCGTGGCGAGTTCGCCCCGCGATATTTTCGCACGGTACGATGGCAAGCCGGTCCAACGCTTCAATGGCACCACCACCACCCTGCATCTGGCCGATGCTGACGTCGAGACCTACCCGATGACGCGCATTGAATCGCTGCTGGTCTGGGTGGCGGATCCCAACATCGCCTTCCTTCTGGGCGCGATCGGGTTGGTTTGCTTGTACATTGAATTCACTCACCCCGGCATGGTGGTGCCCGGAGTGGTTGGGGCGATCTCGCTGGTCCTGGCGCTGTATGCCTTTAATTTCTTGCCCATTAATTACGCCGGGGTCTTGCTGATCCTTACCGCGTTGGCGCTGTTCGCGCTCGAGGCCAAAGTGACTTCGCACGGCGTGCTGGCGGCGGGCGGGATTCTGGCGATGGTGTTAGGGGCAATGATCCTGATTAAATCGCCCTGGCCGGAAGCGCGCATTCACCTTCCCACGGCTCTGAGCGTGGCGCTACCCATGGCGTTCGTCACCATCATCCTGTTGCGTTTTGCCCTTGCGGCCAAACGGCGCAAAGCGGTTACCGGCGAGGCGGGAATGGTCGGTTTGGTGGGCGTGGCGCATACCGACCTTGACCCGGCGGGGGAAGTTTTGGTGAGGGGTGAATTGTGGAGGGCACGCGCGGCCGAGCGAATTCCCCAGGGCGGGCGAGTTCGCGTGCGGGAGATTGAGGGTCTGACTTTGGTGGTTGAGTCGGCGCCAGGAACCCGGTAGACTTCCTGATCGGCTTGGAGTAGGGGGGAGGGCAGCGTTTGGATGCCCTCGATCAGTCTTCCGCCGTGAGGCGCGTGACAGGAGTACAACGGCCCAAGCTGCCGTGGTAGTTCTCGAATTGATAAGTGAGTTGTCGGGCCCGCAGGAATGCGGAGAGGGGGTGCGTTATGGGTTGGATCGTCGCGGTGGTTATCATTTTCTTCTGGGTATCAGCTTGTTTGAACGTGTTGAGGGAGTATGAGCGGGCGGTTGTGTTCCGCCTGGGGCGGCTCCAGAAGCCGGACAAGGGGCCGGGGCTGATCTTCATCCTCTGGCCGATTGATAAGCTCGTGCGGGTTTCCCTGCGCGTCGTGGCGTGGGATATGCCCCCGCAAGACATCATTACTCGTGACAACGTTTCACTGAAGGTCAACGCCGTTGTTTATTTCCGCGTCATCAGCGCGCAGCAGGCGTTCGTGGAGCTGGAGAATTACCGTTACGCTGTCGAACAGTTGGCGCAAACCACCCTGCGCTCAGTTTTGGGCGAAGTGGAGTTGGACGATCTGCTCTCCCAGCGCGAGAAGCTGAACAGCCGGCTGCAATCCATCCTGGACGAGCACACCGAGCCCTGGGGAATCAAGGTGACCAAGGTGGAAGTGCGCCAGGTGGACTTGCCACAGGAAATGCAGCGCGCCATCGCCGCGCAGGCGGAAGCGGAGCGCGAACGCCGGGCGAAAATCATCCACGCCGACGCCGAATACCAGGCGTCTGCCAAACTCGCCGAAGCCGCTGCGGTCATCGCCAAGGAACCCACTGCCATCACCCTGCGATATCTCCAGACGCTTGTGGAGATTGGGACGGAAAAAAATACCACGGTGGTCTTTCCAGTTCCGGTGGAGTTGCTGAGCGCCCTGATGGGAAGGGGAACTCTCCCACCGGTTTTGGAGGGAGAAAAGAAGTAGCAGGTTCGGCTGGTTTCTTGTGGGACCACCCCGCCCTGCGGGCACCCTCCTGATTCAGCTATGCGTTAACTGTATCTTCGGCTGGACACGGGGGGAGCAGATGCTGTTGAAGCTCAGCCAAGCGCCGGGGTGGCTATCGGTGAAATTTTTCGTGAGATACCGCAAGTGGG
>JBEKQO010000078.1:0-29039 GCA_049519635.1 Terriglobia bacterium
ATTTTTGTGATGGGGCATGATGAAAACCTCTAACGAGCTGTATTTTAAACGATATAGTCGAATTCCAAGGCATTATCGCATTTTGCCTGCTCGCCGGGTTCAGCCTCAGGCGCTCAGCCGTCAGCGATCGGTCTTCCGCCCTCCGCGTTCAACCTGCCGCCTACCGCCACCAGCCTCCTACGCTAGTGTACACGCGACTCTGCCATTTGTCAATAGCAGCATGAGGCTACATAAAATAAGCTACAAATAGGAAAAGAATGTAGGCATCGCGTCGAGACAAATCAGCGAGATGAATAATCCAGGCACGCGGCGATGATCACTAGCCCGGATTTCTCACCAGGCTGAAACGCTCTTGGGGGGCCGCGGGAAGGGCGGGGCTTCAGCCCCGCCGAAATCGCGGCTCCAACCCTTGTCCGTCCCGCGCCCCTCGCAGCTTGCAGCCGCAAGCTGCGAGGGGCGCGGGACACGAGAAAATTCAGAAAGGCCCTCTAGCGGCGGGACTGAAGCCCCGCCCTTCCAAAATCGTGGTGAGAAATTCGGGCTAGGCGCATGGCTGTGCTCGCCATGCGCCAGCCGGCCCATAGCTAATCTTCCCTAATTCCCATTCTCGTCAGCATGGGCGACATCTTGCCCGATTGTAAGAATAGGGTCAATTCGTATTTTTCCTCTTGTAGTAGATGATCTATGGGAGTATAACGGCAGCATGCCTAAGAAGGGTTCACCTCCGCTGGAAGGCGAGCTGCTCCAGGGCACGCTCGACCTGCTGATTCTGCAAACGCTGGTATTGGGTGCCGCGCACGGGCACACCATCGCCTACGCCATCGAACACCGCTCCGAAGATGTCCTGCAAGTCGAGCATGGCTCGCTCTATCCGGCCCTGCACCGTCTGGAAGACCGCGGCTGGATCGCCTCGTTCTGGGGAACTTCGGAAAACAATCGCCGGGCACGCTACTACCGTCTGACGCCCGCCGGCCGCAAGCAATTGGCCCATCAAACCAGCCGCTGGGATGAACTGGTGCGCGCCATCAACCGCGTGCTGCGTCCGGAGAAGGCAGTGGATAGTGGTTAGAAACGGCAGTGGTTAGTGGCTAGTGGATAGTGCTTAGTTGTCAGTCGTCCGTTGCCAGTTGTCGGTTGTCGGCTTTCAGTTCTCAGACAACCCCAAGTCAGCCCTTGGTTGTCACTAACCACTATCCACTAGCCACTAACCGCTGCCCTACTGAATATTGAGGACTCCCATGAGTTGGACTCGATTCTTTCGCCGCCACTATTGGGATCAGGAACGAGCGCGCGAGCTGGAAGCGTATCTCGAAGCCGAGACCGATGAGAACATCGCCCGGGGCATGGCACCGGAAGAGGCTCGGTATGCCGCGCACCGCAAGCTCGGCAATATCACGCTGATCCGCGAGGAGATCTATCACATGAACAGCCTTGGCTGGCTCGATACGTTCTGGCAGGACGTTCGTTACGGCCTGCGACAGCTCCGGCGTAGTCCCGGTTTCACGGCCGTGGCGGTGCTAACGCTCGCCCTCGGTATTGGGGCGAACACCACGGTCTTCAGCATTGTCGACCAGCTTTTCCTGAGACCCTGGCCCGTGAAGGACCCGGCGCGCCTCGCCGTCGTCTTTACCAACCGGGCTAAGGAGCCGGATGATCGCACCTCGTCTTATCCTGATTACCTTGACATCCGCAACGAAGTCAGCGCGTTCTCCGACGTCGCAGCCTATGGCTGGCGCGGGGGCTTCGTCAGCAGCGAAGGCCGGGGCGAGTTTGTGGCCGTCCAAGTGGTATCGCAAAACTACTTCGCGGCACTGGGCGTGAATACTGAGCTGGGCCGCACATTTTCGCCGCAGCCGGATCAAGCCATGATCGAAGGCCGCTCCGTGGTGGTGAGCTACGCTCTCTGGCGGCGGTACTTCGGCGGCGATCCCTCTCTGCCTGGCAAGACCACCCTGCTTGACGGAAAAGAATTCTCTGTGATCGGCGTCACTCCCAAGGAATTTCATGGGCTGGGCCCAGGTTCGTTCTCGGGTATTTGGGTGACCACGGAGGGCTGGGACACCATGGTTCCCGGTGAAAAACGATCCTATGCTGAGCGGGACGACCGCTGGTTCGAGTTGGCCGCCCGTCTTCGCCCCGGCGCGCAACTTCCTGAGGCCCGCGCGCAACTCCAGACGGTCGCGAAGCGCCTTGCGCTCGCCTTGCCCGCCACGAACAAGGACGTCAACTTTCCTGTTTACCCGGCATCCAAGGTGCGCCACGAAGGTATCACCATGGGATTCTACCTGATGGCCATGGTGGGCCTGGTCCTCCTGATCTCCTGCGCCAATGTTGCCAATCTGCTGTTGGCGCAGGCGGAAAGGAGGCAGCGAGAAATCGCCATGCGCCTGGCGTTGGGAGCCGGCCGGCGCAGGTTGTTCGGCCAGCTTCTCACCGAAGGACTGCTCCTTGCCCTGGCGGGTGGCGGCCTCGGGGTGTTGTTATCATCGGGGCTAATGAAGGTCGTGCCGTCGTTTGTTTCGCTCCCGTTCACATCCGACCTCACTCTGGACCGCCGGGTGCTTTTGTTTAGCGTCGCCGTGTCGCTGCTGACCGCCATTATCTTTGGATTGGCGCCGGGACTGCGCGCTACCCAGTGTGACCTGGTTCGAGTCCTTAAGGGTGAGGATCCCCATTGGGGACGGGCCACGGGCCGGTTCCCGCTGCGCAACTTGCTGGTGACCGGAGAAATTGCGCTCTGCGTGGTGTTGCTGGTAGGTTCGGGGTTGTTACTCCGCAGTCTGTTATATAGCCAGCGGATCAATCCCGGGTTTGACACGAAGAGAAATGCACTCATGCTCACGGTTGCGCCGCCCACACTCTACGGTTACAACCAGAGCCAAGCGGCCGCGCTCTATCCTGCCTTGGCGGCTCGCGTGGAATCTACACCCGGTGTGGTGAGTGCCAGCTATGCCCGACGGCCTCCCTTGACGAATGCCGAAGGAGGAGAAATCCAGGCGGTAATCGTCCCTGAAATCGAGCCGCCCCCGGGAACCGATCATTTCAAGATCAACTACAACATTGTTGCGCCGAAGTTCTTCCAAACGATCGGCGCGCACATAATTAAAGGACGAGAGTTCAACGCGCTCGATACCCCATCGAACATGCCTGTCGTCGTTGTCAATGACGCCATGGCACGCAGATTTTGGCCGGACCGGGACGCGGTAGGAAAATCCATCCAAATTGAAAAGAAGAATTATCAGATTGTAGGCGTGGTGGAAGCGGGAAGGTACGTCGACCTTCATGAAACGGCCCAGCCCTACCTGTTCCTTCCATTCACCCAGAACTTCTCGTTCGAGTGCGTGCTGTTGGTGGAAACGGCCGGTGATCCTCACGCCGTTCTCCGCACGATATTGAAAGAAGCGGCGGCTGTCGACCAACACCTTCCCATCGTCAGTGCGGTGACCTTTGGGGACTATATGCGAAGCGTTCTGGACGAGGAGCGTTCGATGGCGGTGTTGCTCGCCAGCCTAAGCATCCTCGGAATGTTCCTGGCGGCGGTGGGCCTTTACGCGACGGTGGCCTACCTTGTTAATCGGCGCACGCATGAGATCGGCATTCGCCTGGCGCTGGGGGCACGACGGGCCGAGGTTTTGAGGCTGGTTATGGCGCAGGCGCTGCGCTTGAGTGCCGTAGGCGCAGGCATCGGCCTGCTGGGAGCCCTGGCCGCCTCCCGTCTGGCGTCGGGTTTTATTTACGGTGTGAGGCCAACTGACCCGCTGAGTTACGGGGCGAGCATTGTCGTGGCCATCGGCGTGGCATTGCTGGCGTCGTATTTCCCCGCCCGGCGGGCGACGAAGGTCGATCCCATGGTGGCGCTGAGGCATGAGTAAGGCAGTGGCTAGTGGTGAGTGGTTAGTGGCCAGTAAGGGCAGCTACGGGACCGACATACTGCCGAAAGATGAATCAAATCGGATTCGATTCGCATTTAGATTCTTCTGTAGAGTTTTTGCCGCGTCCCCCGCCGATGAGGCCAGAAGAACCCGGGTTCCCTTCAACCTGCCGAAATTGGCTCCCTTTTAACCTGCTGCTAACACGCGGATATGCTGATCAAGCAGGGGCAAGCGGATCAAGCATTGCCATGTATCAAAAAAGCTGTCGAAATCAACCCGCGGTCGTCACGGCACCAGTTCATTTTGGGGAGGCTGCTGCTGGCAAGAGACGATGATCACAGCGGTGAAGGACATTTCCGCACGTCAGTCTAACTCGACGAGGGCTTAGCAGAAGCTCATTGCCTGCTTGGGAGGATTTACAAGTAGACGAACGAGCCCGCCAAAGCTCAACAAGACTTTGCCCGGTTCAAGCAGCTTAGCGAGAGTATCCATGCGCCAACGGCAGAGCCCGCAGGTGGTGATGGGGAATGAATCTGAGCAGGATCAACTTCTCGCACCGGCGGGGCATCAAGGACATTTCTCACTCCTACTGTTTCGTAGGGTGGATCCCGTGTGTGGGCATAGACTCAGATCTTTATAAAGATGCGCTTCTTGTATAGGCAAAAACAAAGGTACCAGAGCATTCCCCAGACGGCGAGGCTGGTAACAATTTCCGCCGTGAGATGACCACCCCAGGCGAAAAACCCCATGGTGAAAGGTTTGGCGATCCTATGGAGCCACATGGCCCCGCCCGTGCTAGTAAACAGGTAAATGAAGAGTGCATTAGTTCCCACGATGTTGAAGAAGATACTCCACTTCTTATATCCTTTCACATCGATTAGCCAATAGGAAAATGCCAGGGCCAGCAGGCACCAACCGCCGCTCACAATCACAAATGAGCTGGTACAAATGCGTTTAATGATAGGGGTCAGGGGATCCAGGGCATAGCCGGTCACTACGCCGATGGCGCCGGCGATGGCCAGAATCCGAACCTTCTTTAGCGGTGCGCGGCTGCTTTTTAGGACTTGCCCGGCAAGCACTCCCCACATGGTGTGCGCCGTGGTGGGCACCGCGTTGAACGCCACCCAATGATCAGGTTCAAGCTTGTGCATGATCAGCAGGTCCACCCAAGACCCAAATTGATGATCTGGCACGAAGGGCTGGTTAAAGCCTGCAACCGGCCACAGCCGGTAGAGCAGTTCGGTGACGATCAGCAGCAGGAAGGTGAAACCAAGCTGCACACGGGTCGATTTGCGCATCATTAAGAAAGCGACCAGGTAGGTGAAGGAGAGCTGCGCCAGCACATTCCAAAGCTCAAAGGTCAGATGTCCGGGGCCGATGCAATAGAGGGCCCAGCCAAGAAACAGGAGAAGCGATGATCGGATGAGGACGTGATGAAAGGTCTTACTCCAACTGTCCCCCCGCTGCCAGCGCTTGCCGATGGAGAAAGGCATGGCCACGCCGACAATAAACATGAAAAAGGGCTGGACCAGATCCCAGCAGTGAAGGCCATGCCAGGGGTGATGATCCAACTGCCAGCCTATGGCGCTAAAAAGCGTGCCATTTAATGCTGGTTCCCTGAGCAATTCAAAGAGGCCGGTAGCTTCCCCGATGAGCATGAACATCGTCACCCCACGGAAGAAATCGAGTGAAGTTAGACGGTCCTGAGCAGCAGGAGATTGTCGGGCGTTTACGTCCATAATGTTACTCCTCACCACGTGTCAACCGTGAAGCCACGGGGAATTACGGTTTTCAATTTCCGTTCGACCGATAACATACACCCGAGAACCTCGGAAGGGAACCGTCATCTGGTGGGTTTCTGGCTGTGGGGCACCTTGGCCCGCGAGCCCACTCCTACCGATGGCAAACTCACTGTCGCGGTCTATATTGGACTAATCCATTGACGCCCTGTTGCGAGATTCTTTTGAGTGCTTCAGTAGGGCTGCCACTTGGGCGGCGGAAGGTGGGAAGGAGCGCGGCTTGCAGGTCCTGTGGGATGACCATTTCCCGAGGCATTGGAAGGCGACGGGGAATCGGATGACTGACTTGCCGGCGCCCAGATCCTGGGAAGGAGTCATGGACCTTCAATGACAAATCGGGATTTTGCGGGAAAATTCCTGAACCGGGATGAAACTACCGTCGAAGCTTACCGTTACCATCTATCTCCCCCCGAAGAGGCCATTATTGTTGGCGAGATTTTCGGCCCGGCACGAAGCTTTTCTGTGCCCGGGAAGATGCTATTCGAGAATGCGTCCGGAGGGCGCATCGGCTTTATTCCTCAAAATGGCTCGCGCGGTAACCTTTATAGTGTACTCTTTCGGGGCTGGAAACGGCGGGAGGTTCTCAAGGGGATGCTGGAATGGATCAACAAAGGTCCTCTGCCCTTGTTTGTCGAAGATGTTCCAACCGTCTGCCCTTTCCGCCGCGATGGCGAGAAGACGGTACTCATAGCAATTGCCAATCTTAGCGTGGACCCGCTGCCGCATCTCCGCTTCCAGATGGCGCGCCCCTTGGCAGGAGAACCTCGAATCGAATACCTGACGCCTGAGGGGAAAGGTGTACCGCTTAAGGCTCAAGCAACAGTGCAAGAGAATTACTTGTATCTCCGAACTCATGTGCTCGTAGAACCGCTAGGGATGGCATGTTTCCGGCTAACTCCGGCATCGTACCATGAAGGAGGTAACGCGTGAAAAACCTAAAGCGAATTATATTGATTGCAGGGATAGTTATCAGTACTCTATGCGCCGCTTGGAGCCCGTACCGTCGAGTGTTGGCTAAACCCTTGTCGGCGGAAGAAGATAGCATGACAGAGGCACTCAAGGCCTTTGGCGCCATTGGGCCCATCGACGATCATACGCACATTTTCAAACCCGACCCGGCGTTTCAGGCCTTCATCGAGCGAGTGCATCTGACCGTGCTCGACATCCTGGTCGTGGACGGCACCTCGCCATATCACAAGCAGCTTGAGCCGCAGCGTGGCGATGCCTTGGCAGCCGTGCACGCCAGCCGTGGCCACCTGGCCTTTTGCACCACCTTCGATGCCTATAAGTTCAATCGTCCCGACTTCGCGACGGAAGCCATCCGCCAGCTCGATCAGGACTTCGCCGAGGGAGCAATTGCCGTGAAGGTTTGGAAGAATATTGGCATGGAGCTAAAGAACACGCAGGGAGCGTTTGTAATGCCCGACGATCCCAAGTTCGGGCCCATTTATAGGGACATTGCCAAGCACGGCAAAACGCTGATGATGCACACGGCTGAGCCGGACTCATGCTGGGCGCCGCTCGACCCAGCCCACCCGCAGGCTACTGACGAATATTACCGGCAACACCCTTACTGGTATATGGGCGACAAACCTGACCGTCCCTCCAAGGCGAAGATTCTCAGTGCACGCGATCGCGTAATTGCTGAAAATCCCAAACTACGCGTGGTGGGAGCTCACCTGGGAAGTATGGAGATGGACATGAACGATGTTGCCAGGCATCTCGACCGCTATCCAAACTTCGCGGTAGACATTGGCGGCCGCACGGAGTACCTGATGACTGCCCCCCACGAGCAGGTGCGCGCCTTCCTGATTAAATATCAAGACCGGATCATGTATGGCACCGATCTAACGCTGGCCAATGAGTTTGGGCCGCACACGACGCAAAACGTTCAGGAAGTCATTAAGGAATGGGAAAAGACCTATGCCCAGGATTGGACATTTTTTGCCACCGACCGGACGGTAGATTACGGCGGCAAGAAGATCCCGGGCCTGAAGTTGCCACAATCGGTGCTACGCAAGGTATTTCGCGAAAACGCCATACGGTGGTTCCCTGGGATCGTGCCATAGCGTGTAAATCGGACCTGCGGCGGCAAAGCCGGCGAATGTTCACGGCCGGGCCGGCCGGCTCAACCTGGGCAGGCGGTTGTACCCGACGAGGTTTCGTGTCATGGACTGGAGTAACTCGATTCTGGGGCTGAGTGCCCCACAGAATAGTTGGAATATTCCGAGAGGCGCGGGAGTGTGGCTAGCACAAGCTCGCGTAAGACTACATGTTCTTTTCCTGACTGTTGTCCTGCTGCTTACCTCATTTCCTTCCCTCCTTGCAGCCAACCACAGTAAGACTGCGGGGGGTGCCATCGATCTCAGTCAAGGCTGGCGCGTTCTTCCGGACGTGCATGATAGCGGCGAGCGGATGGGTTTGTTTCGTCCAGACTTTAACACTTTGGCAAGAGGGCCGGCCATCTCCGACTGGGAGCCAATTCCGCGGCTTGCGCATCTTCAACTGCTGTTCGCGCCACAGCCCTATTTCGGGCGTGAACTCAGGTACCTCAACGAGGCGCCTTGGTGGTATCGGCTGGAATTTGCTACGCCCGCCCAAGCCCGGCAGGCAACGCTGCGGTTCGAAGGCGTCGATTACTTCGCCAAGGTCTTTCTGAACGGCCACCTGTTTGCGGCTGTTGGGGTATGCTATTCGCCCAAGATCACGCTCAGAAGGCCATTGTTAACCGTCAACCCGCCATTGCCCGAGTAATCGATAAAGCCCATCGTCCGGAACTTGTTCATGAAATGACTGACCCGCGACCGGGTGGTGCCAACCATTTGCGCCAGGTGTTCCTGATTGATTCCGGGATGGACCGTTTCGATTCTGCTCTCCTTGCCAAAATGCGCCAGCAATAAGAGAATTCCGGCCAGGCGCTTCTCACTGGAGTTAAAAAGCTGGTCAACCAGATCCTCTTCAAATCGCGTGTTGCGGGAAAGCAGGTGCGTAATGAACAATTCCGAGATGCCGTGCTGTTCGTGGAGCAGACGCACCATCAGCGCCTTTTCAATCCGGTAAAGAGTGCAATCGCTCAGCGCGGTCGCCGTGGAGATGCGCAACGCCTGGCCGGCCATGCATCCCTAACCGAAGAATTCGTTGTCGCCCGGAACGCTGACGATCGCTTCCTTGCTTTGTTGGGAGGTCACCGCCAGTTTCACCCTGCCATGATGGAGATACCACACGGAATCGGCAGGGTCCCCCTGCGCGAAGATCGTGCGGTTCGCGCCGTATTCCAGAGCGGTTTTCCCGCGGGAGATTCCTCCGAGGAATGCCGCCCAATCGACAGGCTCAGTCTTCCCATTTCCTGCAGTCAGCGTGGGTTTGCCTTTGCCGCTGGGCGTGACAACATTGGGCTGGGTCTTGTGTCGGGGCTTGATAACCTCCCTCTAGGGTTATCCCCTGAGCTGAGACAAACAGTTAAGCCGGGATATCCGTTTTGATTCTTGACTGAGGAATATTTTACACCTGTCGAAACTTCAACGCCTGGAGTGGACTAAATCCCAGATCCAGCGGGGACCGCCCCATTCACTTTCCCATACTACCCAATGTCCCTCCCATCGGAACTCGGCCAGCATTTCGAATTCGGTGCGATTATCGTCGCGGGGGCCCGAGAGACGTCCCGACAGTTCTTGGCCATTCGCGACGAGTGCGTTTTTGAGCATCGCTTCTGCCCGGAACCAATCCTTTTTATCCGATCCAACGGAACAGCCGTTGTCTTGCCACAATTGATGTGCAACGGTGGCGATTTCGCTTTCAGTTGGGCCTATGGTCGCGGCGGTTTTCACCGGTTCACTTTCCGTGCTCCTTTCTCGCATCATCATTGCTGCGGGGTTTGGCATGGTTCACCTCCTTGCGAAGCAGTGTGGTTGCACGACTCAGCGCCAGCTCAAGGTTAAGCCTCACGCCTCTTATATCCGTCGGGGGGGCAGATGTTGAACCGCAGGACAGTGGTCTTGCGCGCCACAAATGAAAGGCCCGAAAGATAATAAGACCTTAAGCGCTGAAGCGATTATGTTCCGACTCTTTGACAAATGCAAGCGGAGCGAGGCTTACCCATCCGTCTGGCAATTGCGTCCAGCACCGATCCGATGTATGTTATCAGTCAAGCCGGAGGTGGACGATGGAGATTCCGGCAGAATTGGCCGATTATGCCGATTTCGGGCCGCAAATCGATCTTGCGTCTCACGGCCATCCTCGCCTGTTTCGCTCTCGCTGCGCCGATAAAGGCCCTTGGCCAGCAGGTCCCACCCCCCGCTCCTGGCCTGCCCACCCTCACGCGAGCCGGGCAAATCCGGCTACTCACCCAGGAACAAGCCAACCGCGGCTATCCGATACATCTGCGGGCCGTGGTCACCTTCTACGATCCCAACGGTCCGGACGTGTTTGCCCTGGAAAGCTCCAGCGGCCCTCCCTCACCCGACATGTTCGTGCAGGATTCGACAGCCGGCATTTGGGTTAACACGCTCCCCGGTGGTCCGAAGGCCCAGGCAGGCGAACTCATCGAAATCGAAGGTGTCAGCGAAGCGCCCGACTTCTCCCCGCAGATCGGCAAGCCCCGCTGGAAGGTGATCGGCCGGGCGCCGATGCCTACCCCTCACCATCCAACTTTTGAGCGCATGGCCTCTACCGTGGAGGATAGCCAGTGGGTGGAAGTGGAAGGCATTGTGCGGTCGGCCCACGAGTGGAGGGGATTCCTCGTTCTAAGTGTGGCAATGGGCGGCAGCAGGCTCAGGGTATGGATCCGCGAGTACGATCCGGCGATTCTCGGCCAACTTGTGGATGCGGAGGTCCGTCTTCGCGGCGTTTGCGGCGCACTCTTTGACCAGAAAAACAGGCTCGTGGGCGTCTTGCTGTATGTCCCGAGCCTGAAGGAAGTGGATTTCACCAAGCCCGCACCGGCGGATCCGTTCGCTGTCGCTGCGCAGCCTATCCTCCGCCTTCAGCAGTTCGCCTCCGGAAGCATGCCAGGTCACCGCGTGCACGTGCGGGGTGTCGTCAGCTTTCAGCAGCCGGGGAGTTTGCTTTACATCGCCGATGGGCCGATTGGGCTTCGCGTCGAGACTCGGCAGTCCACCGCGCTCCGCCCTGGCGACCGAGTGGATGTGCTTGGGTTTACTGAGGTCTCCGGCCTCAAGCCGCTCCTGGAAGATGCTACCTTTCGCCTGATCGGCAGGGGCCCGGAGCCTGCTCCAGTCCCTGTGACCGCGAAGCAATTGCTCGAAAGCGATTACGACTCGCAACTGGTTTCCATCGAGGCAGACTTGCTGGGCGAATCTCACCTCCCAGGGGCTCAAACGCTGGTCCTTCAGAACGGTGGCCTCACTTTCAACGCAACCATGGCTGCCGACGCGCTCTACCCCGAGCTGGGCTCGCTGAGTGCAGGCAGCCGCCTGCGGGTGACCGGGATCTGCTTGGAGGATAAGGACGAAAACGGAAGGAACCTGTCGTTTAGCATCCTTTTCGACGGGTCCGACGATATCCTCACTATCAGCCAGCCTTCTTGGTGGACGCTGAAGCATGCCTTCGAGGTGCTGGGATGGGTGGGCTTATTTCTCCTGGCGGCGCTGCTCTGGGCATTTGTCCTGGGTCGGCGGGTGCGTCAGCAAACGGCGATTATCCGCCAAGCTAAGGAGATTGCCGAAGCCGCCAACCGCGCCAAGAGCGAGTTCGTGGCCAACATGAGTCACGAGATTCGCACCCCTATGAATGGCATCCTGGGAATGACGGATCTCCTGTTGGAGACGGAATTGGACTCCGAGCAGCGCGAATATACCGGCATGGTCAGTGCCTCCGCCGAGTCCCTGCTCGCCATCATCAACGACATTCTGGATTTCTCCAAGATTGAGGCCGGCAAGCTCGAACTGGAAACCATTGATTTCAAACTGCGAGGCAGCATCGAGCCGGCCCTGAAGACTCTGGCCCCACGCGCCCACCAGAAAGGCTTGGAGGTGAATTGCCGGTTCGATCCTGATGTGCCCGACGCTCTGCTTGGCGACCCCAGCCGGCTGCGCCAAATTCTGCTCAATCTGCTGAGTAACTCGCTGAAATTCACTGATAGAGGCGAGATCGACCTCACGGTCCAAAGAGAGTCTGGAGACGGCGCGGTCACGCGCCTTCAATTCAGCGTGCACGACACGGGCATCGGCATCCCTGCGGAAAAGCAGGCCCGCATCTTCGACGCCTTCACCCAGGCAGATGGCTCAACCACCCGGCGCTTTGGGGGAACGGGTTTGGGATTGACGATTTCCCGCCAGCTCGTGCAAATGATGGGAGGGCGTATCTGGGTGGAAAGCGCGCCCGGCCAAGGGAGCACCTTTCATTTCACGGCCAACTTCGGCATTTCCCAGGCCCCTGGGTCTCCGATTCCTTTGGAGAAAGCCCAACTGAAAGGAATGCGAGTGCTGGTCGTGGATGACAATCTGACGAGTCGCCGCATTCTCGAATGTCTGCTTGCCGGCTGGGGCATGCAGCCGACGCTCGCAGTGGAGGGCACGGAAGCGCTGCGCACCCTGGCGCAGGCGTCCGAGGCTAACAGGCCAATCCCGCTGGTCCTGACCGATGCCAGCATGCCAATAATGGACGGATTCCAGCTCGCCGAGGAGATCCGCAAGAACCCGCGGCTCGCAGGCACCACGATCATGATGCTGACCTCGGCCGGAAAGCGCGGCGACGCGGCGCGCTGCCGCGAGATGGGGCTGGAAGGCTATCTTACCAAGCCCGTCAGTCAATCGGCATTACTGGACGCTGTTCTGCGGGTGGCGGGCTCGAAGCGCCCCGAAGTAAAGCCGGCGTTAGTGACCCGCCACTCCTTGCGGGAGGAAGGAAGGTCATTGCGCATTCTGCTGGCCGAGGATAACGCGGTGAACCAACTTCTGGCTACGCGCCTGTTGGAGAAGCAGGGTCACCGCGTGGTCACAGTCGGTAACGGACGGGCGGCACTGGAGCGACTCGAAAAGGAGACCTTCGACCTCATCTTTATGGACATCCAGATGCCCGAGATGGACGGGTTCGAAGCCACGGCGGCCATTCGCAAAGAGGAAGAGTCTACCGGAAAGCATCTCGTGATCGTCGCCATGACCGCCCATGCCATGGAGGGCGATCGCGAGCGCTGCCTCGCTGCCGGCATGGATGGCTATATCGCCAAGCCCATCCATGCCAAAGATCTGAAAGACACCATCGAGAACCTCGTGCAGTTTCCCAATGTCGCCGAGACGGCAACTACGGCAAGATGCCCGGAGCAGGAGCCGATTGATACGGTGTCGGCTCTGGCGTGCGTGGGCGGGAACGCTGAACTGCTGAAGGAGATGGTGGCGCTGTTCCTGAAGGATCTTCCGGAGATGCTGACAAAACTCCGAGAGGCTGTGACGGCGGGAGATGCCACCGCAATCGAGCGCGCCGCGCACAAACTCAAAGGTTGCGTGGGAAATTTCGCGGCACAGCCAGCCTTTGAGGCGGCCTTGAAATTGGAAGCACTGGGCAGAGACGGCAGCCTATCCGAAACTGAGCGGGCCTATGGTGAATTGGAAACAGAAGTCAAGCGTCTCAAATCGGCGATGGTCAATTTGAGCAGCCTGGAGGCCCGGCCATGAGGTCTTAATTGCGGATGATGGCGTGGTCACGCGTCGCCTGCCCTTGCGATATCAGCATCTGTTGAATCATGAAAGAAGGAAAAGGTCCGCATCAACCCGTAACCGGGCACTGATGTCAGAAACGTCGCTCCATCCGTTTCGGGAGCCGTTCCGTCAGGATTGCCGTGATGTGTCGAGTTGACGAGCCCGCATCGTCGACTCGGAAACCTCCTGCCGTACCCGTTTTAGCTCCAGCCCGGACTTCTCCCCATGGTTGGACGCTGCCGGAAGGGCGGGACTTGGAAACAATCAGGATAGCCTTGCAACGGCGGGGCTAAAGCCCCGCCCTTCCAAAATCGTGCTGAGAAATGCGGGCTAGCCGAAAACCACCACCCTACACGGAAACCACCACCGCTCGGGTAGTTGGGCCGCCCTGGGGTTTGGCCGATGTACCCCGAACTGCATGAATTCGCGACGTTTCGGACCATGCTAGGGTTTGGCAGGGCGCTTGCCTTAAGTCAGGGTGCATTTCGGCAAGAATGATTGAGGATTTGAGGAGGAATCAAATGCGAACCCTGAGACTTTTAGCTTTGCTGAGCCTAGGATTGCTGGTTGCACCGTATGCCCATGCCCAACGCATTGGCGTCGAGATAGGAGTTGGTCCGCGCTATGTGGGGCCGCCTCCGGCGTGCGCGTACGGTTACTACGACTATTACCCTTATGGCTGCGCACCGTACGGCTACTATGGACCAAGCTGGTTCTCGGGCGGAGTCTTTATTGGCGCCGGGCCGTGGTTCCACGGTCATAGCTTCCATCCTGGCTTCTACGCGGGACGCGGCGTTGACCGGGGACCTGTAGTTGCCGGGCGCGGCAACTACGGGCGCATGCCGGCCTTCTCCGGGCACCCAGCCTTTCGCGGTGACGTTAAACATGGCGACGCGGGAGGCCACTTTAACCGTGGAGACACGCATGGATTCGCGCGCGGAGGCGGAGGCGGTTTCCACGGTGGTGGGCATAGGTAGTTTCCATCATCAACTCGAATTAGTCGTGGCCGGCGCCATTTGGCGCCGGCCGTTGTGTTTTAGCATGGATTTCTCACCAGCAGTCTGGAAGGGCGGGGCTTTGGCCCCGCCGTTTCGAGGCCATCCTGATTATTTCCGAGTTCCGCACCCCGCGCAGCTTGCAGCCGCAAGCTGCGCGGGGTGCGGGACGAATAGTGGGTGGGAGGCGCGATTTCGGCGGGGCTGAAGCCCCGCCCTTCCGGCCGCGTTCAACCGGGGTGAGAAGTCCGGGTTAGGACCGCAGTAACTCAACGGGTACCGACGCCCTATCTGCCTTGCAGATACGCAGCCCATTTTGGCTTGATATCGGCGTCTGGACCCTCGGGTCGTCGATGCCGGTGTAGCGATCAAAGATCGGGAAGCGGACAACGCACACGATTCACTGCCCCACGGGCCAGGCCACCACCATACTTGTTCATCCCGCTTTGGCGATACGATATCGAGAGACCTCAGCAATTTGAGCTTGTTCTAACCGGACGGTGATTGTACGATTTCCAGCGCGCAGGGGATGAAATTGGGGTTTCCAGGTATTCAGGCCTTGGCAAAGAACCTGAACAGATGGGATAGGTTTTGGAGGTGGAGAGTATGGCGCCGAGAACCGCAAGAAGACAATTCCTGCAACAAGGCATTCAAAGTGGACTTGGCGCGACCCTTGCCATGTCTGGGCTTGTATCCCCACGGAGGATGGCGGCCGCAAGCGACAAGGTGGTTATAGGTTTTATCGGAGTGGGCGGCCGTGGCAGCTTTTTGCTCAGCTTGTTTCTCCAAAGGCCGGACATTGAAATTGCCTACATCTGTGATGTCGCTCGCGAACGGCGCGAAGCGGGCGTGAAGATGGTTGAGGCCGACTCCGGCCGGCAGCCCAAGGCCGTGGAGGATCTTCGGCAAGTCTTGGACGACCGCCATGTGGATGGCGTCGTGGTGGCCACGCCGGACCACTGGCATGCTCCGGCGACGGTTATGGCGTGTCAGGCGGGCAAAGACGTTTACGTGGAAAAACCAGCGACCCAGAACATTTGGGAAGGCCGGAAAGCAGTGGAAGCCGCTCGCAAATATAACCGGGTTGTGCAGGTAGGAATGCAGAACCGCAGCAGCACCTATGGCGCCACCGCGCGCGAACATATCCGCTCGGGCAACCTCGGTGATATTCACCTGGTGAGGGTTTACAACATGCTAGGCCGTGAGCGGCTCCAGAAGGGGCCGGATACTCCCCCTCCCGACGGACTGAATTGGGATATGTGGTTGGGCCCGGCGGCCCAGCGCCCCTTTAACACCGCGTGCCGCAAAAACTGGTATTACTTCTGGGATTTTGGCAGCGGCTTCTTTGACGACGGCGTTCATCAATTTGATTTCGCCCGCATGGTTATTGATAGGAAATTTCCCAATTCGGTTCACCACGCGGGGGGCAGTCTCTCGTTTAAGGATGACGCGGAGGTTCCCGACACCACGGTGGCGACGTATCAGTACGATTCGCTGACCATCGTTTTGGAGCAGACCTGGTGGACTCCCTATATGGTCAAAACCCCGGAGGCTATAAGGCAGAGTGAGACCGCCTATCCCGATTTCTACCCCTTTAATGGCATGAAGGTCGAAATCTTTGGCACCCAGGGAATGATGATCCTCGGCCGGCATGGGGCCGGATGGCAACTGTTTGACCAGAATGGCCAGAAGATCGAACAGGAGAAACAGACGCATGGAAAAATGCAGGCCGGGCATATCGGGAATTACATCGAATGCATTCGCACCAGGAAGCAGCCGAACGCGGACA
Source organism: Terriglobia bacterium (assembly GCA_049519635.1). Lineage (GTDB taxonomy): Bacteria > Acidobacteriota > Terriglobia > UBA7540 > UBA7540 > Bog-366. The sequence continues at coordinate 16,111 of JBEKQO010000078.1, forward strand.
TCGAGCACGGCCACGTTTCCGCCAGTTGCGGCCATATGGCGAACATTTCCTACCGGCTGGGGAACCGTAAACTCAATTTCGATGCGGCGACGGAAACCTTTGTGAACGATGAGGAGGCAAATCGCTACCTCAAGCGCACTTACCGCGAGCCTTGGGTGATACCCGATCATGTGTAGTGGGGGGACTAGCCCGAACTTCTCACCACGGTCGGAGGCTGCCGGAAGGGCGGGGCTAAAGCCCCGCCCTTCCAGACCCGTGGTGAGAAATCCAGGCAAAGGGCCAGTTCCCGTGCCGGTGGGGCGTGTGCAAGCGACTCCGGCCATGGTGGCGGATGAGTTCAACGGGGTTCCCGATAGGGAACAAAACTTCGCGCCCGGCGGAGAGATTTGCACTATGTAGAACATGAGGAGTTCCCATGAAAGAATCGTTATCCCGGCGTGAGTTTCTGCAGGTATCATCCGCAGCGGCATGGGCGTCCGCCACGGCTCCCCTATCCCTACACTCTGCTGCTCGGGCTGCCCGCGGCCCCTTTCGCGGCACCTTCTGTTTTTTTTCGAAAGCGGCTCCTCAGATGAGCTGGCAGGAATTGGCCAAGAGTGCCAAGGCCGCAGGCTTCGGGGGGATCGATTTAACCGTTCGGGGGAAAGGACATGTGGCGCCCGAGCGCGCGGCGGAAGACCTGCCCAAAGCGGTAGCTGCCATCCGTGAGGAGGGCTTGGAAGTTCCCATGCTTACCACAGAGCTCACCAGCGCAGACCATCCTACGGCAGTGCCAATCCTCAGCACCGCCGGCAAGCTCTCCATTCCCTTTTTAAAGCCCGGCTACTATCGCTACAAATACGTTGATGTCCGCAAAGAACTCGAGGAGGCCAGCAATCGATTCCGCGGGTTGGTGGAGCTGGCGGCGAATTACGGGGTGCAGGTGGGGTTTCACAATCACGACTCGGACGTCGGGGCGCAAACGTGGGATATCGCCCGCGTGATGGACACCTTGGACCCCAAGTGGGCCGGATACTACTACGATCTCGAAAACGCTACCATCGAAGGTGGCATGAATGGTTGGAGGATCGCCGCCAACCTCGTCATGCCGCGGATGAAGATGATGGCAGCGAAAGATTTCTTCTGGCTCAAAACGGAGACGGGGGATTGGCGTGAAACGGGCTGTCCGTTGGGCCAAGGGATGTGTCGGTACAAACAATTCCTACCCATGGTTGCGGATGTGGATTTCCACGGCCCCATCTCCCTTCACATGGAATACACGGTCCCAGGAGTGTCTGACAGCCAGGGCATCCCCGTTTCTCGGGACAAGGCGGACCTGATGATGGTGGCTGCCAAACAAAATCTCGATACCCTGAAAGCATTGGTGCGCGAGGCCTATGAAGGCGCGTGACGCAAGCAGAATCCTGGATGGACACAATAGTTTTTGGATTGCGATCCTCAAGCCCTCTTCGCCGGCCGGCAGGGGATTGCGGCATGCGCACGATACTTAAGAAAGCCCCGGACCGTCTTTCTTGCGCAGGGGTCAAAGTGAGGCGTGGGCGGCCAGGCGGGCGCGTCCGCGGAGGCTGCGCCAGGCAGCGAGGAGCAACGCGGCGGCAGCGAACACGGTCAACCCGGCGGAAACAGCCATGACGGCATTAATCCCCAGAGTGTCTTTGTAGTAGCCGACCAGGCCCACCGTCACACCCGCGGAAATGCCGCCCGCCATGTTCAGCAGTCCCCCGGCAAAACTGTAATTCTTATCGGGGATGATGTCATAGGCCCCTGCAAAAATATTGGCGAAATTCAAGCCCGACAGCAACCCGAAAAATGCGGCATACACACGGAATTGAGGAATCGAAGGTGCAGCGAACATGAGGTAGGCAAAAGGCGCACTCAAAAACATGCCGCAGCCCGTCAGGTAAAGCCGAGCCAGCGGGACGAAGGGGGCAATCCGGTCGGCCAGCCATCCCCCACCCACCACGCCGATCATGCAACAGATTTGAATGAAGACGGTAGCGTTGAGCCCACTGGCAGCGAGCGAGAGGTGAAACCGCTCATAAAGCATGTTCGGGAGCCAGGCGTAGGTAATCCAAAGGGTCCCGCAATAGCACGCAAATGCCAGCATCAACATCCAGTAAAGTGGAACTCGGGGCAAATGGTTTTCGAAACGCTTGGAGCGGGATGACGTGCTTTCCTCCACCGGCGCCGGCAAAGCGTGGAAGACCCCCATAAGGCCCAGCGAGTAGAGAAGACCGGTGAGGCCAAGAATCGCAAATCCCGCCCGCCACCCGATATGGGAGGCAGCCCAGCCCCCGAACCATCCTCCGGTAATAATGCCGGCCAACTGCGCGGCTTGGTGAATTCCCAGGGCGCGCGACCGCGTGGAACCGGGATGCCAGACCGCGATGATGCCTAGAGCGGCGGGAAAATACATCGACTCGGTCAAGCCCATGGCAGCTCGCCAGGTCAGAAAAGTAATCGGGGAGTGACTGAGGGCAGTCCCCAGGGTTGCGGCGCTCCATAAGACCAGGCTGGCCACGATCAGGCGATCACGCCGCAGACCGTCCGCGAAGTAACCCGCCAGGGGCATGCAAAGCGCGTAAAGCCAGTTAAAAAGGGTGCCGATCAAGCCGAGCTGGGAAGAGGTAAACCCAAGCTCTTTTCTCAGCACGGGGAAAATCGAAAAGACCGCCTGGCGATCAATGTAGTTCAAGGCAAAGGCGATCCAAAGGCAGACCACTACGCGCCATTTTGGGCTGATTCTATTCATGATGGCCGATCAGGATTTTCGAACGCCCTAATCCCGGGAATGCTTCAACCCCGCGCATTTTCCGGCGCATCCCGGTCCCAGGCAGCGCGGATATCGCGGGTCTACGCCTCAAGCCCCCTTGGCGCGCACCGACGGATAGACTCGAGCTTCCGGTTTGAATGTCACATTTTCATCCAACGGGAAAATGGGTCGCGGGCATACCTTATGCCCTAAGGATTTGAGATTCGCGCTTGTGGCCCCGGGAGCGTCCACGTTGATGACCAGCTCGGATCCCTCATTGAAGAACCGCGGCTGGCAGTGAGGCGACTTTACCACCACCGCATCAAACTGCCCGGGATCCTGGCCGTGTGCCAGAAACAGGGAACGGTCGTACAGACTTACGGAACGGCTGGTCAAAACTATCGTATAGTTATCGGATTCGAGCACCGCTGTCTTGCCGGAATACCACATGTGGCCGTGGGATTCGCTGGGGAACCGGCCGTCAGATAGCATTTTCACCCGGCCCTCGATAGGCAGCGGGCGGAACCGCGCGGGGTCAAGGGCGCCGCCTACGTTGACTTGGATTTTGGCATCCACCCCTGCATCGAATGCGGCTTTGACCGCGGGAGCATCCACCAGAGGAAGCAGGGTTCGGCGGCGGAAGCCCGCTTCCACCAGGGCCCGGAGAATCGCGTTGCTATCTCCGGAAGCGCCGGAACTGGTGGCGTCGGCAGCATCGGTGAGAGTCACGCGGCCCTTGGCCGCCGAGGCCAGCCGAACGGTTTCTGCCATGCTGGTGAGCTTGGATTGCAATTTCTCATGCACACTCCAAAAGTCATTCGCCAGGCGGAGAGCCTCGCGAGCGGCGAGCCCGGCGTCGCCGTCCGCAATCACGATACTATTCGTACCCAGCTCCGGCACGTCCGTGAAGGGATTGCCGATAAACATTCCGGCAGAAAGGCCGCCCGGACCCCGCTCCACCGCCTGCGCCTCGCGAACGACTTTGCCGAACAGCCCCGTCGCCGTAATCAATTCATCACCGCGCACCAACGCGGGAATATAAACTCGCGCCATGACGGGACGGATTTCGCCCGCGAGGAGCCGGAGGAGGAGGCTTGCCGCACGCTGTCCGGTTTCAAAGAAGTCCACATGCGGGTAGGTGTGATAGAGCGTAAGCGCATTGCAGTTCTGGAGCATTTGTTCCGTCAAGATACCGTGCAGATCGAGAGAAATCACGATCGGGATCTTATCGCCCAGAATCTTGCGCGACGCGGATAGGAGATAACCTTCAACATCCGGCACGCTCACAGAAGCCATCGCTCCATGCAGGGAAAAATAAACGCCATCCACCTGCCCCGCGCGGCGTACGCTATCAAGGAATCCCTCAGCAATGCGCCTGAAACCAGAGTCGTCCAAAGTGCCCGCGGACGTGCTGGTGCGCGCACTGTAGCCCGGGACGATTTCCACTCCCTCCTGCGCCTCCAATACGCTCAGCGCGCCGCCTGTTTCCGTTCCGATGCCCCGGTGATAGGAAAGTATTCCCTCGCCAAGGGTTACAATATAATCCTCGTAGCGTCCCAAGACGGGATTAAAGGACGAAATCTCCTGCTTGCATTCGTTCACCAGAATTCTCTGCCTCATTACCACCTCGTACCGCCGGAATTCAAACCGATCGAAATATTGTAGCTTATAGCTGTCGCCATTTCGGACTATTTCCAAGATGAATCAAAAGGGGCGGGAAGTTGAAAAACACGGTGCGTTCACTCACCGAGCGACCGGAAGCCATCAATCGCTTTAAGCACCTTTATCGTCTCGTCCCAACTCACAAAATTGCCCTTACCCTGACAGGCAGAAAGAAATTCGGCGTCTTGAAGATGAATGGCTTCTTCGTAAGTTTCACGATCGTCTCCACGAAAAGCCAGTTCCTGAAGATCGGAATTTGCATAGCTGAAGCCATCAGTCTCGATAGTGTGTTTTTCCCCCACGATCATCATCCGGATATGATGGATACGTGAAACGTATGTCACCGTGATGGTTGCCGGCCCGCCTGAAGGAAGTCGTCCGAGGGCAGCGACGGTGTGGGGCAAGCGAATGTCGGGAAGACCCACACATCCTTTGGGTTCAACCCCGCCGCACCAGTAGAACAACAGATCGATGGGGTGAGCGGAGTGGTGCAGAAGGGCGTTATCGGTCCAACTGCGCTCGCGAAGCTTGTGGTAACGCGCGTAGCTGATCTCCTGAATCTCCCCCAGTAGTCCCGATTCAATACTTTTCTTCACCCGGGCAAAGGTAGACACAAAACGGCTGGTGTGCGCACATCCCAGCTTCACACCACGCCGGCGGCCAAGACTTGCCAACTCTTCCGCCTCGGCCGCATTCTGGCAGGGGGGCATTTCCACGAGAGTGTGGACCCCGAGTTCCAGGCATTCGCGGGCCTGCTCAAAGTGAACGGTCGAGGGCGAGCAGACCATCGCAACGTCGGCACCCGAAACCGCTTCCGCGATGCTGCCACATGCGCGCGGGATGCCATGTGTCCCGGCGAACGCAGAGGCTTTATCGCCTTTCGGCCCGTAAACCGAAACCAGTTGAACGCCAGGTTCCATCCGTAACTTTGCCGCGTGAATGGATCCCACCGCACCATACCCTATCATCGCCACGCTAATCGCCATTACGTTTGATCCTCCCGATCACTGTTTTCTACCCCGATTGAGGCCGGAGCCATTGGCCGCGAGACTTGCAGGCTATCTGCCGTCCAATATATGCTCGGGATCGCTCCAGCCCGACTTCTCCAAAAAACCGCGCAGCCTGCTTTCCTGCTCTCTATCGAGCGGGAAGAAGGGATCGCGGCAGTATCCCCCGTGAAGTCCCCAGGAATTTAGCATCGATCGGTAGATCGCCAAATCACTGACGGGACCAATCTGTTGATAAGTCCAAAGATGAACGATAGGCAAAATCCGTTTCCAGATCCGGAAGCCTTTTTGCGCGTCGTTCTCGACCACAATCGCGTGGCGCATGGCCTTTGCGGCGCTGGTCACAACATTGAGAATCCCACTGATCCATCCGTGCGCGCCCGCACAGAATCCTTCGTAAGCCGCAAGAAATGAACCGTAAAAAATCGCCATCCGGTCGCCCACCAGATAGCTGAGATCGTGGATAGGCTCAACGGTGCCAAACGTGGACTTCACCATGTGCAAGACATCCTCGTCCACAAGCTGGGCGATTTCACGAGGGTTAAGTTCTACGCAAGCTGAATTGTGCGGATTGTTGTACAGCATGATGGGGACACTCGTGGCTTTTCGCACACGCCGGAAATGCTCGATGACCGCCGGTTTGGAAGGCTTCTGGTAATAGGGGAGGATCACGATCAGCGCGTCCGCGCCGCACTTCTGAGCCTCCTCGGAAAACTTCACCGTAAGCTTGGTACTGTAATGGCCGGAACCGAAAATCACCGGCACCCGCCCCCGGACAACACCCTGGGCCAGCTTGAACACCCGCATACGTTCTTCGTCACTCAGTGCGATGAATTCGCCGCTCGTACCGGTGATCACCAAGCCGTCGGCTTTTTGTTGGTCAATCAGCCAGTCCCAGTGACGCGCTGTCGCTTCTTCGTCTAAATTGTTGTCGCGGTCAAACATCGTGAGCGCGGCAGGAAATATCCCGTGGAAGCGCTCCAAAGCATAGGGCATAGAATTCTCCTTGTATTGGACACTCGGCCGATGTTCACTTAGGCTGTGCAGGACAATCATGTTCAGTGTCTAAATAAGTATTTTAGGGCCAACATGGCGGCAAAATCGAACGGTAACTACTGAAGGGGAGAGCCTTTGAACAAGAGCCCAAACTTCCGCACAATCCTGCATTGTAAATATCCAGGTTCGAGATATTGCGAGATCAGTCTCCAAAGCCCGGCAGCATCATTGAAACCAAAATCAAACCGGATTGTCCGGGAGGACAATGGATACGCGCCCCCACGCTGACACCCAAGGGCAAGTTTCGGCAAGAACCTGGGGAATTTGCATCCTGCTGTTCTTGGCGACTGCGATCATCTACCTCGACAGACAGGTTATGGCCCTCACAGCCGAGAAGATCATCGCTGATTTTGGGCTGACCAAGGAAAGTTTCGGAAGGGTCATCGCCGCCTTCCGCACTTCCTACGGAATCTTTCAGATCCTTGGTGGTTTTCTCGTCGATGCCCACGGTCCGATGATTGTGTTCCCTGCTGCCAGTGGGCTGTGGGCGCTCTCGGGGTTGCTCACAGGTCTTGCGGCGACGGTTGGCATGCTCACCGGGTGTCGCTTCCTGCTGGGCATTGGTGAAGCATTTAATTGGCCCTGCGCACTCAAGGTTACCCAAGAACTTCTTCCGCCCAAAGATCGGCCCCTGGCAAATGGAATATTCAACTCCGGCGCCCCTGTAGGAGCCCTTCTGGCTCCGATTATTGTGACTACCATCACGGTCTTTTTTAGTTGGCGCGCCGCCTTCGTGACCACCGGCGTCATTGGAGCCGTATGGGTTGTTGTGTGGATAGGGTATACCCGCGGAGAATCCTCGCGCCTCAAGGGAAGCCCTTTCCCATTGGCAGAAATGTTCCACACGATGGTCCGAATCCTCAGCATGCGAGGCTTCTGGATGCTCGCGGTCTCGGCCATCATCATTAACAGTGTCAATTATTACCTTGCCGATTGGATTCCACTTTACCTCAAAACCATACGCGGATTCAGCTTTGCCATTGGTAATCTCCTGACGATTGTGATTTATGCGGGAACAGCAGTGGGAAACCTCTTATCCGGCTTTTGGGTGCGCAGGCTTGTGGCAGGAGGTCTGAGCATTGAAAACGCCAAGAAATGGACCCTTTCCCTGAGCTGTTTGCTCATGCTCTCCGCGGTCGCAGCCGGTCTTACTCCCACACGTTTTCTCGCCGTTGGTTTCCTGGCACTTACAGGAGTAGGTGTTGCAGGCTTCCTGGTTATTTACCTGACGCTGGTGCAGGACCTCGATCCTGCCCATGTGGGTGTTACCTCGGGGATGCTTGGCGGGCTGGGTAATCTTGCCTATGGTTTCCTCAGCCCCTATATCGGGCTGCTGGCAGATCTACACAAGAACTTCCTTACCTTAGCGCTCATTGGAGTTCTGCCATGGCTGGCATTCTTCGCCCTATTCGTTGGGTCTTCCTTCGAAAAACAGTGATGTGGCGAGGCTCCGGGCCGCGGTAATTTTGAGACCCACGAAGAGTCGATCACCTTCTGAATTGAACTGGTTGTTTAAGGAAACCCAGGAACAATAAACTTGATTGATTTACGGCCCCGTTAGGCATGTGGGCGGACATTTTTCCGATGGGCGTCAAGGGATAGAAGGAGGTAACGTGGTCGTCTGGTAAACGCTGCCGCCATAGGCCGATATCAAAACCGAATTGGGGCCATTTTATCATTGTATTTGACACCTTTCTCCTCCGCCCTTAGCATTTCGTAGGGCAGTAACTGGCTGGCAAACTTTTGCCATCGCCTGGCGAAGCGGGCACACGAGTCTGAGGGGGGAACAACGGGTTAGACACTGCAGCTTGCGAGTCGAGCGCTGTTGTTACAATCACCGCATGCCGCTCTCGGGCTTGAACGCGAGAAGGTTACAAATTTGATCATGTGTACTGCATGGGGATCTGGGCAATCCGCTGACTGAGGGGGCGATGAAGGTAACCGATATCAAAACGCACGTAGTAAAGCTGAACCATTGCAACACGGTTATCGTACAGGTGGAGACGGACAAGGGAATCACGGGAGTCTCCGAGGCTCTGATGAAGCGCAAGTCGCTGAGCATCGAGCAATCGATCCTGGAATTGAAGTGCTACCTGGTGGGGAAAGATCCCACCGAAATTGAAACCCATTGGGAGAGGATGTATCGCGACTCGTTCTGGGTGGGCGGGCCGATGCATTGCACCTCGATCAGCGCTGTGGATTGCGCGTTGTGGGATATTCTGGGCAAGTCTGTGGGCTTGCCGGTGTACAAATTGTTGGGAGGCCCGACGCGCCGGGAGGTGCCGGTTTATTGCCACTGCCCCGCAGGGGCAACGCCCGAAGTATTCGCCCAAAACGTATCAGCGTGCAAGGCGCGGGGCTACCGCGCCATCAAAACCGAGTTCCTGCTGGCGGCGCGGGAAGCGGGCGGCGCGGATTTCGGTATCTCCGTGGACTGCCACGGGCGCTTGAACCCGAAACAGGCTATTCGCCTATGCCGCGAACTGGAAGATTTGAATCTGCTGTTCCTGGAAGAACCCGTCCCGCCGGAAGGCATCGAGGAGTTGTGCATGGTGCAGCGCGAAACGGCCATCCCCATCGCCGCGGGAGAGAGATGGGCCACCATTTACGGAGTGCGCCCCTTCTTGGAAAAGCATGCTGTGGACCTTCTGCAATGTGACGTCGTGAATTGCGGCGGGATCACGGGAATGAAGAAAATCGCGGCCCTGGCCGAGTCCCATTACATTGGCATGGCGCCGCACAATCCCAACGGGCCGATCGCCACCATGATCAACCTCCACTATGCGGCCATGGTTCCCAATTACTTTATCCTGGAAACCGTTGGCTCCGAGGCCGATGATAAGATCGCCGGGGAGTTCCTGAAGGAACCTGCCCGCATGGAAAACGGCCAGATCTCCGTGCCCTGCGGTTCGGGCTTCGGCTTCGAACTTAACGAGCAAGCCCTCGCCCGGCCCCGTATCACGGAGGAGGGCACGCGCTAGTGCCGTTCCTGCTAATCCGGTGCACGGGCCGCGCGGGACCCTTGGCGTTGTAGGAGTGCACGGCCATGTGTCCATGTTTCCCGAATAGGAGCCGCCCGTCGTTTGATGGCGAAAAAATTCAGGGGATGCCACATTAGCACGCCCGATTTGAAAGCAGCTTGTGGGTTCAGCTTCGCAGCGGGAATCTCCTTGGATTTATCGGCCACGGCGGGACTGTCCGGGCCAACATCCTGCTGGGTTTGTTCGTCCGCGCTTGCCTTTTTCAGTATCTTACATGCTATCCCGAGGCAAACCACATGATTGATGCCTACACCCACCTTGACCTTACCTGCGCCGATCCGATTGCGGACATGAAAGCGCGGATGGCCGCCGCCGGAATCGAAGGCGCGCTGGCAGTTGAAACCTGGAAAGCTGACAACCTTTCATGGCTCCGTCAGATGATGGCCGAACCCTCGCCGCAGTTTCGCGTCGCACTGTGCTTCCGGCCGGTTCTAGATCAACAATTCCCGGGCATCCTCGAGAACCGGTCCGTCATAGGTCTGCGGGTGAGAACGGAGGACATGGCCCAATTGCATGATGTGGCAGCGTGGCTCCAAACCCTGGGGAAGTGGCTTATACCCCACGCCGAAAACGGCATTGGCCCCCTGAAGAAGGAATTGCTCGCTCTCGCTCAGCGCACGCCAGGCTTGCAGATTTACCTGCCTCATCTCGGATGGCCTACGCAGGATAAGGTCGAAGACCCGGAATGGGAAGCGGCGGTTTCCGAGCTGGCAGAAATTCCCGGCATGGTGGTGGGCATCTCCGCCATAGCCCATTTCTCGGCCGAGCCTTTCCCCCACGCGGATGTGGAACCTTTTGCGGCGCGCTTGATTGGGATGTTCGGATCCGCGTCGGTGGTGGCGGCCGGTGATTATCCGCTGATGGACAAAGACCGGTACACCCAGTACCTGCAGCTCGCGCAGGATTGGATTCGCCGCGCCGATGCCCAGTGGTCGCCGCGTTTTGAGCGGGCTTTTCGCAGTGCCGCACCGAGTGCGGGCAAACCCGGCGCGCGACAGGCTGTGGAATAATCCCGGCTTGACAAATATCTTGACCAAGAATTACGGCGAAGTTTAAGCTATAATTCGTCTCGCTGAAGGGGTCCGTAGCTTCACGGTCAAAAAACTGAGAGATTAAGAGGGGTGAGGGTTCGGGACTAACTCGACCCCCGGTTCTGGGACTTTACTTCTGAGGGAATTACGCCCGAGTTTAGGCTAGGCGTGGCGAAAGCATTTACAAAAGTGAAGGTCGAGCAAACGCGGCCTCTAGTCGCAACCACTACTTGCACGGCGGAAAGGGAAGTATCTTTTCGGGAATCCGCCAAGCTACCCACTGGCAAGGCCTTCACCACGCTGATCACGGTGCGGCGTGGAGCCACCGCGCTTAACCCCCCAGACCACGAGTGTTAACCGTGCTGAAATAGACCGTGCTGCCCACGGCCAACGATAGAGGGATAACCAGTTTACAACGGACGGGGTCCCAAGGGACCAACCTGGATTTCTCGCCACGACTCTGGAAGGGCGGGGCTTTACAGGCTGCGGAAAAACTCGAAAGCGCTGTCATTCTGAGGAGCAGCGGCGACGAAGATTCTCGCATTGCCTTGAAAATGCTCAGAGCGAGATCCTTCGCTACGCTCAGGATGACAGCATTTGAGCGTTTTTCCGTAGCCTGTTTAGCCCCGCCGTTGCAAGGCCGTCCTGATTATTCCCAAGTCCCGCACCCCGCGCAGATTGCTACCGCGAGTTGCGCGGGGTGCGGGACGATTAGAGGGCGAGAGCCGCGATTTCGGCGGGGCTGAAGCCCTGCCCTTCCAGCATCGTCCAAATGTGGTGAGAAGTCCGGACTAAGAAGCAAGGGGTGGCACATCGAAGAGTAGTTATTTCTTGGGTCGAAGAGAGTTACCCTATCGCGACTCACATCAAAAGGGGTGAAAAATGAGCAGCGTAACCATACCCGCACCCGTGGTCAGCACTGAACCGGCGCCACTCCCACTCGCGAAACCCAAGGAACGGTTGCTTTCGCTGGACATTTTTCGCGGCATGACCCTTATCGCCATGGTCCTGGTGAACATGCCCGGTGACGAGCGCTTCACCTATGCGCCAATTTCCCACGTCAAATGGGACGGCTGGTCGATCGCGGACCTGATCTTCCCGTTCTTCATTTTCATCGTCGGTGTGGCGATGCCGTATTCGTTTTCCGGGCGGTTGGCGCGTGGGGATTCACAGGGGAAGCTCTTGGCTCATATTCTGCAGCGAGCCGCGACGCTTTTCGCCGTCGGGGTCTTTATGACCTGGTATTACAATTACATGGATGGGCTTACCCGGTACCATCTGTCGGATATACGCCTTTTCGGCGCGCTGCAAAGAATTGGCCTATGCTATTTCTTTGCCGCGATTCTTTACCTGAAGGTTAAACCGCGGAGGTTGGCGATTATTTCCGCGACCATCCTGGTGCTTTATTTTATCCTGCTGAAGTTCGTTCCTGTCCCCGGCTTGGGAGTAGCAACCTTGGCGAAAGCCGGTAACTGGGTGAGTTATGTCGATCTCCATATAACGCCCTACCATCTCGGCATGAGGAGCGACATCTGGGAACCCAAGGGCTGGTTGGGGACGCTTCCGGCCGTGGCCAACATGTTGATTGGCGTCCTGGCCGGATTGTTTCTGCGCTCGGCTCGCTCCGCGATGGAAAAAGTCCGGACCTTCCTCGTGGTGGGGAATGCAGGACTTCTTCTGGGTTTGATTTGGAGTGTGTGGATTCCCATCAACCAAAACCTCTGGACCAGTTCCATGGTGGTTTTCATGTGCGGGATGGCTTTGGTCATCCTGGGTTGCTGCTACTTTGTGGCGGACGTGCGGAAAATCACCTGGTGGACGAAGCCCTTTATCATTGTCGGGGTCAATTCACTTTTCCTCTGGGTAGTGGCTGGCACCACCGATTCCTTGACGAACTTGGAGTTGATCAAGGTCCATCTGGCGGACGGCACGCGGGTTCCGTTGCCCGAGGTGATCGCCAGGTTTTTCGCGACCTGGATCGGCCCCACGAACGGATCGGAGCTTTACGCTGCTCTCTGGATGACACTGTGGCTGGGAATATTGGCGCTGATGTACAAGAAACGAATTATTGTGAAAATCTGATCGAAATTACGATTGAACGCGACTTGAGGATGCACAAGTTTCCCCGCGAACCTCTTGGGCGCTCTATCGGTGGGAATTGGCGCTGGCACTTGGTCCGCGTGAGGAAAGGTAGTTGAAATTTGGATCACCGAACAGGAAATGCCAGGTTTCTTGCGAGTCATCTAGTACTTAGTTGCCGAAATTAGCGCTATTTCAAGTCGGCGGATGGAAGGGCGGGGCTTCAGCCCCGCCGTAGAACTCGGGAGGGGTTTAGGGGCTTTAGCCCCTGAAGCGAGCTGGCTTCAGGGCCTAAAGGCCC
>JBEKQO010000079.1:0-47445 GCA_049519635.1 Terriglobia bacterium
CGGCGTACAACCACCCCGGCGCCCAAGGCGCCACCCCTCCTGAATCAGGAGGGGAGTTGTTGAAAACGCTCCCCTCCTCAGATGAGGAGGGGTGGCGCGCCGAGCGCCGGGGTGGTGCTGACGGTGCTAGCGCCAAGTGCCGCCGAGTTTTTCCGCAGCTTGTTCAGCCCCTCCCTTCCAAACGCGTCGTGAGAAATCCCGTCTAAGGCAGCGGAATCTGCCGCTCGCCCGTCACTATTCTTCCACCACCAGCTTACCCTTCATTTTCCGGTGGCCCATGCCGCAGTAGACGGAGCACTTAAATTCAAACGTTCCGGCCTTGTCGGCGGTGAACTCGATGGTTTCGGTCGCGCCCTTCTTGAGTACTTGATTTATGTCGTAACCATCGATCTTGATCCCGTGGTCACGGTCGGTGGCGGTGATGAACAGCCGCACCTTTTCACCTTTCTTCACCGTGATCACGCCGGGATCAAACTCATAATTTTTCGCGGTCATGGTGAATTCGTGGAAGCCTGATGAGGGCGCCTGTCCGGCGGCCTGACCCGCACCCACAAGGCATGTCAACAATGCACTCAATACCAGAACCGAACCGCATCGCCGCTTCATAATCATTGCTTCTCCTTTGATTTTCATCTCCGCCCCACACGGCATTGCGCTTGCATTCAGAGCCCCACGAATCTTGCGCGCTATACAGTTGAGGGGGTCGGCGTCCCCCGCCTTGGCGAGCGCTGCCGGCCACCGCCAGCAGAGCGCCGCTACAATTTATTTCCATCCTGCTCCGAAAATTCCAGACAGGACCCCTCACCTGGCTCGCTCCGCTCGCCACCCTCTCCCCAGGGGAGCGGATACCCGACGAAGGAGGGCGGGGGAAGGGCCATTTTCATGCCTCGGGGTGTCGCTAAGCGACATGAGCGACTGTGTTGCATACGTCATCAGAAGATGCTTGAAATCACCGGTCGGTTGCGCGTCGCCGGCCACGCGCTCTGCGATAATTCCGGCTTCTGCGGCCATCTGGTAAGCCCGGCTCAGTTCTGGGATTGCTGATACCCGATTTCCTTCGACCCGCCATGCGCGGGCGTTAGATGCGGCCAAAATAGTCGCGCAAAATTACCTCCATGAGAGCGCAGTGCCCGCACTCCGGCCCTGCGGTTCTTCCAGTGGCGCGCGCTTCTCCCACGCCGCAAGATAGAAACTCCGAACCCGTTTGCGCCGCGCCCGCCGGACCACAGCCCGGCGGAGAAGCCGCAAGGCTGGAGAGCGAGCCTTGCGCTACATTTGCTTCACGAAAATACAACATCGCCGGTATCTTTGGCCGTGGCTCCTTTCCATCCCGCCGGGGCTGGGCGCCGTAGGAGCCGATATTCCCCCAGTTTGCGCCCGGGGCTGCGAGCTTCCGCCTGGCGCGCGGGCCCGCGCGACACCGCAAGATGGCAGAGGGCGCCAAAGTGCGCGGTCCGGCAAAACCGGCCGGCGCCACATTTGCTTCCCCAGCGCGGGAGTGTAGGCTCTATAGCATACACATTGTTCTTTACATAAATAGCGTAGGGTGGTAAACTAAGGCGGTGTTGCTGCGATGTGAAAGAGGCGGGATTGAGGGGTGAGGAGCCGGAAGGCAGGAAACGGCAAACGAAGGTAGTAGGTAGGCAGCGCCTTATGCGAGCCCCGGCCCCATGCTTTGAAGCGCAACAAATTGCCGCTCATCCCAGGAGCGGTTGCCGCAGCTCTCCAAGATGTACTAGAAACAAAAGGAGTTAACGATGAATAGCGAGGTTCTTGCAAAAATCTATATTATTGAAACTAAAACAGTTAGTCTATTATCGTTAGGCACAGTCAGAAAAAAAGGGGGGTGAAAAATGAAGCAAAGCCATGCTAAGTTAATGAAAACAAATGGAGAAAAAATGTCCGTTTTTCGCCTCTCCAAGATGTTGATGAAAACAAATAAGTTATGCCTTCCTCTCCAAGATGTTGATGAAAAGTAAGGGCTTAATGAAGGTGCTAGATGCTGGAGGTGGGATCTTGGGTTCGGTGCTGAAGTGATCCTTCACCCGGCGCTCTCGCGCCACCCTCACCACCAAGGGGCATAGGCGCTAGACTAAGCAATTTCCGGTCCGGCCCCGAGGGGGCCAACCGTGGGTACCCGCAGGTTTTAACCTGCGCCTCGCAGAACCCCATGGCCCCTTCAACCCCAACGGGGTTGACTGTGGGAAAGGCCCGCCCCTTCAGGGCCGAATTCCTTTGTCGCCTTCGGTTTCCGTAGGTTCCACCTACGGCTACGCACGGTGTCCCGCTCCGCGGGCAAGGAAGGCGGCGAATCATCGGGTGGCTTATTCTAGCGCCTATGCCCGCAAGGGGGGGGTAAATTCAAATCAACACCGTCCACTCTCCCCAAAAAGGGTAGGGTTAGTAAACTCCAGTCAACAGCGCCCTTTTTCTCAAGACTCCGGGTGATGGCAAATTCAAGTTTACGCCGCCATCTGGCTGCGCCGGTCCGGCTTGGAGGCTACGGACGCCAAATTTCGGCCCAGTACGGCGGAGGCCGTCAGTACTCCACCCATCAGCGCTCCGGCTACGCCCAATGTACAAACGTCCTGGCCGGTAAGGTAAAGATTGCGCACGGAGGTTTGGGGGGTAAGGCAGCCAAGGCGGAAACGCGCGGGGGTGGCGCTGACTCCGTACGCTTCCCCGTGCTGGTAATTCATAAAGTGGCGAGTGGAGAGCGGCGTGGAGAGTTCAGCGATGTCAAGTTTCCCACGGACGGCGGGCACATGCTCTTCCAGCCCGCTTTGCAGGCGCTCCGTCAGCCCCTGCTTGAAGGCGTCGTAGTCCTGTCCCCGCCGCTTCCAGCGAGTATCCTCCCAGCGCGCGAACCAGTCGAAGGGCGATGGGCAGATCACTTCCAGGGTGGCGCGGCCCGGATGCCGCCGCTCGAAATCGGGGTCCTTGGCTGAGGGAAACGATATGAACATCAAAGGCAAAGGTGCGGAGGGATCGCTCAAGAAGCGCGCCAGGTTCGCATCGTGGTCGGGTGTAGGATGAATCCACAGATTGGTTCCAGTCAACCCCAACTCCGCCGCGCTTTGCTTGACGCCCGCATAGAGGCACAGGTAGGCCATCGAGGCGGGAAGGGTGCGCAACTCGGCGAGAGCCGTCCCCACCCCGTGGGCTTCGGGCGGAAGGAGCGAAGCGAAAGTATTCCAGGCCCCCGCATCGCTGATCACCGTGCCGGCGCGAAGCTCGCGGCCATCCTGCATTCGCACTCCCACGGCGCGCTGGGAGCGGTCGATCAGGATCTCGCGAACGTCGGCGCTGAAGGCAATCCGGCCGCCGGCAGATTCGATGACGGGCGCAATGCTGGCAGCCAGGCTGGATGCTCCGCCCACGGGAAAGCTGGCGCCCTCGAAATAGTGCGCCGCGATAATGGCATGCACGGCAAAGCTGCTCTGCGCCGGTGGCAAGCCGTAATCGCCCCACTGCCCCGCCAGGACCCCGGCCAATTCGCGGTTGGTGGTGACCTCCGCGAGGACGTCCGCCGTGGTGCGCCGCGCCCAGCGCAGGAAGGGCGCCCGCATCAGCGGGGCCGCCAGGCGCGCGATCAGACGCGGCAGGGCCTTCTCGGCAAAGTACATCGAAGTTCTGCCGGCGCAGGACTGCACCGCCCGAATGTAGCACTCAATGCCAGCGGTTTCATTGGGAAAATAGGACTTCAGACGGTCGCGAAACCGTTCCAGTCCGGCCGGGAACTCGTACTCAAGCCCGGCGATGCGGATGCGGTCGTAAACCTCGGGCATAGGGCTCCACTTCAGGCGCCCGCCGGTGAGATGGTCGAAAATCCGCCGCAAAGGCGAAGCAGGGTCCTGCACCTGGCCGATGTAGTGCACGCCCACGTCCCACTCGTAGCCGGGGCGGTGAAACGCATGGGTGAATCCGCCCGCCACGTAGTGCCGCTCCAGGACCAGCACGCGCTTGCCGCCGTGCTTCGCCAGCAGCGCCGCAGCGGACAACCCGCCGATGCCGGAGCCGATAACGATGGCGTCCCAGTGGTCGGCGATCGGGTTTTGCTTGTAAGAGCTCCCTACGGTGACACCTGCCATGGCCTCTCACCTCCTCGTGGGTGTGTCCCTGATGTGGACGCTGCCCACATTGTTCTCCCGAAATGTTGCGCGTGTCAACATGTTTTTGTTATAAATGAGAAGCCATGCGGACACCCCGGTCCTACCACCACGGAAACCTGAAGCAGGCCCTGCTGAAGGCTTCCCTCGACCTCATCCGCAAGTCGGGCGCCGGCGCGTTCACATTGCGCGAGGTGGCAAGGCGGGCGGGGGTGTCGCACAATGCGCCGTACCGGCATTTTCGCGATAAGGAGGAACTGCTGGCCGTGTTGGCGGCGGAGGGATTTGATCGCCTGACCGCCGCGATGAACAAGGCGGCGGAGCCCGCGTCAAGCGCCTTGGAACGCTTTCGTTCTTGCGGGCGCGGCTACGTGGAGTTTGCCCTCCGCTACCCTCAGCATTTCGCCGTGATGTTTGAGGTTTCCTGCCAGATCGAGCTATATCCGCAAACGCAGGCGGCGGGCGAGCGCGCTTTCGGAACCCTGGTCGCCTACGTCGAAGAGTGCCAGGCAGCGGGAGTTCTGCCGCCGGGAGACGCGAGACCCTTCGCCCTGTTGGCATGGTCGATGGTCCACGGAGTGGCCAAGCTCGCCATCAGCGGACGGCTTCCGCTATCAGGATCTGCGGACGTACTGCGCTTCACGGACACGGCCACGGCGGCGCTGTCACGAGGGTTGGGCAACGCCCTGGGGTGATGACAAGCAGGGGCGATTCGCGAACCGCCCCTAAGCATTCCAGAGGGGGCGCATCGCCCGCTAATGGCTAAGCGGGTCGAAAAAGCAGCAGATCAAGACTGAATGTGACACGCATGGCTTGGACGGGCTGGGATCGCATGGGCCGATAAATCGAATGCAGGAGGTCTTTAACGGCGGGAGCGTCAAGATCGGCTGCGGTCGAGACGTGGCGCCGGTCGGCGAGTATAAAGTGGGGCGCGAAGGTCTGGACCGTTCGAGGAACGCGATCACGTCCTTTCCCGCGCAGTTCGAGCAGATCCTCAGGGGCGGGAATGGCCACGAGAAGTCTACCGTCGGGGCGCAGGACACGCCGGAATTCGCCCGCATTCGTTCGCGCCGTGATCGATAGGATGGCCGAAAACGAGCGTTCGGAATACGGCACGCGGCGGTCGGCATTGGCCACCACCCACTCGCAACCGGGGTGGCGCCGCGCCGCGGCGTCAATAGCGGGGATCGAGATGTCGATGCCGTGCGCGTCGAAGCCGGTCGCGCGAGCCAGGGAACCGAGGTAGAAGCCGTCGCCGCAGCCGGCGTCGAGGACGCTTTCGCGGGGCGAGGCAGCGAGGATCTCCCCAATGGCGCGCAGCAACGGCGCCGTCACTCCGCAATCGTGCAATCGCCGCCGCCCCGCCACCGCCGTCGTCGTGTCTCCCGGCTGCCGGGACCTCCGCTCCTGCGGCTGAAGCAGGTTGATGTACCCGCTGCGTGCCACGTCGAACGAATGTCCACGCGCACAGAGCACTCGCTGCCCCTCGCGCACCAGCGCCAGGTGGCAGTCGCGGACAGGGCAGAGGAGCATGTGCCAAGTATAGCGGCTGGTGACACCCTGGGCATCCGGAAACTGACATAGCCCTACGGGTGTGCTTGACAGGGGCGGGGCTGGATGGCAAGATGAAAACTTGCGTTGGGCGCGACTCTGCCAACTGTGCGCGCCCGACCGCAATTAAGCAATCGACAACACCTGTGCCGAAGTGGCGGAATTGGCAGACGCGCTACATTCAGGGTGTAGTTCCCGTCAGGGAGTGGAGGTTCGAGTCCTCTCTTCGGCATATCAATTTTTATTATCAATCATGTACGCTTCCAAGCCGAAAATTTAGTTCTGACCTGCCTGTCTTTTATCGAGTTTTCCCTCGGCCTGTTGGCCGTTCCACTGGTATCTGTTCCTAAGGCGAAACATACACCAAGCACCGAGCCGCCGAGGCACATCGAGATCTTCCTCGAGGAATAGTCTTATAATTGTGCTGTCATTGGTTCCACCCGGACCGGTGACCGTCAGGGCATAAACGGTTGATCTCTGTGCAATCCCGGTCTGTGGCCCCTTGGTTGGCAGTTCGCCTGCCTCGGGTTGCAGATCCACCTCGATGGTGCTCTCCGAATTCCAACTGAGGGTGACGGACAGATCTCCTTCGATGGTACTCACTTCGGCCAACAGTCTGACAGTGCAGGCGGGTGCAGAAACTCCGGTGGTGTGCATGCGCGCGGCTCATGATATAGCGGTGTTTCTCGTATATCCGAAACTGGGAGGAAAAGAAGCTTCGGCGCCACTTGGCCAGAGCCCGTCACCGCCAGCCCCCTGGAGATCGCTTTCCGCGTTGGTCTCAAAATTATTCTCATTTCAACCGCCAATTCCAACGGATCATGGGCTTTGGTCCTCGGACGCTGCGCCGGGAGTTCTCACCGGAATCGGCTCCTTAGCCCGGATTTCTCACCACGACTCTGGAAGGGCGGGGCTTTAGCCCCGCCGTTGCAAGGCCGTCCTGATTATTTCCAAGTCCCGCACCCCGCGCAGCTTGCGGCCGCAAGCTGCGCGGGGTGCGGGACGAATAGAGGGCGGGAGACGCGATTTCGGCGGGGCTGAAGCCCCGCCCTTCCAGCATCGTCCAAACCTGGTGAGAAGTTCCTTGCTGCCCCGTTCATAAAGAAAAAGGCAAGGCCGGTATACAATTGGGCCAACCCCAGCGAGGGCTGGCCGCACCACTGGCATGCGATGTTGGTGGAGTCATGCCTCTGCATTTGAGGAGACGGCGCACGCGAAAACTCCTTCTGCGTGGCGACCACCCTTCTGACCGCTATTCCGCCGCTATCAGTCGAGATTCGCGTTACGCAACCATGTGGCAGGCGGTCATCACAGCCGAAGATTAGTGCCCCAGATCCTGAAGGGCCTGTTGTGCGGCATGGTGTCCGGGCTGAATTTCGAGGAGCTGGTGAAGGATGTCGCGAGCTTTATCGGGCTTCCCCATCGCAACGTAAGCATTGGCAAGGTTCAAGTAAGCTACGTCGAAGGTCGGGGCCACGCGAATACACTCTTCCAGAGAGATCAGGGCATCGGAAAGCTTTCCCGTTCGAATATTGAGTACGCCCAGATTGTTCAGGGCGTCAGGATAAATGGGACGGAGTCGGATTGCCTTCAGCAAATACGCGCGCGCCTGTCCTGTGTCGCCTTGTTGGGCGAAGAGCATTCCCAGGTGGTAGTTAACTTCAGGGTTCTGAGGGTCAATACTCAGCGCGCTCTCGAAGCTTTTCCTCGCCTCCTGGACCTGCCCACTGTCATGGTAAAGCTTTCCCAGGTTTTCGAGCGCAATGACGTGCTGGGGATTCTGGCGGATCGCCTCCTGGAAAAATTTGATGGCTTCCTCTTGGCGGCCTTCCTGGGCAGCGACCATTCCCAAATTGTTCCAAGCGCTCGCATCCAGGGGACGAAGCTCGGCGGCTCGCCGCAGATTCTCTTCGGCTTGCGGAAGCAATCCCTTGTTCAGATAAAGCGTTCCCAGATTGTAATAGGCGGCGGCGTATTCCGGGTATTTGCTCACGACCTGTTGGAACCACGAGATCGCTTCGTCGTAGTAACCCGCTCGAAAGAAGGCCACACCGTACGCGAAGAGGAAACGATGGAATTCTCCGGCATAGAATTTCCCCGGAAATGGCAAGGCCCGACTCTCCCTTTCTTTCCGGTTCTGAGGGATTCGACCCAGGTCTTCCTCCAGGCTCGACGGATTGAGCGGGCCCTGATAAACCTTCACGATCAGACCTTTCTCATCGATAAGAAACGAGGTGGGAATGCCAAGGTTCCGCCGGCGATCGAAGAGGTAATGGTAGAGGAGATTGCAGATGTTCAGCATATCCTCTGAAGCGAAGAGAACAGGAAACGTCAGTCCCTTCTTTCTCGCGAACTCCCGCACGATCTCCGTCTGGCTCGCGGCATTCACATTGACAGCCAGCAGTTGAAGGCCCTGCCCCAGCCAGTTCGAAAAACGGCGCTGGAACAGTTCCAACTCCGCCTGGCAGCAAGGGGTCATCGTGTCCCAGAAGTTGAGCAACACTTTACGGCCACGAAAACTGGAAAGGGTATAGGAACGGCCCTCGAGGTCGCGAAGCGTGAATTCCGCCGCTGGAAGCGGATCAAGCAGCCAAGTTTCCCCGCACGCAGGAGGCGCCTCCGGTTTTTGTTCGACCAATGCGCTTTTCGGAATAGTGATGGGCGAAGCAAAGGGTTCCGCATGGAACTCGCCCGAGCCCTCTTCAAGTTGGACGCGGTGATTGGCAGGCAGGCCTTCAAAACTTTGAAGCAGCCCGCTGGGCCAGTGGACGGTGGCTTGAACCGTGCCCTTGTACCGGCCAAGGCCAAAAAGCAATTCCTTGGTATGCTGAGAGAAGAAACCTGAGCCCGCCTGGAGAAACTTAACTTGCCGGCCCGCTGCGCTCTCGAGGCTGATGATCGCTCCGATGGCGTCCCGGTTACTCTGGTGGCCGCGCAGCCGGAAGCAGATTGAATCGCCTCGATCCTCCATCACATTGCGGAGGATTCGGAGCTGCGGCCCAGTGCGATTCTTGAGCACCACCTCCAGACTGCCATCATGATCCAAATCGGCCAGGGCAAAGGCCCGGCTATCATCGACAAAATCTAAACCCAATACCCCCGCGACATGAGCGAATGTCCCGTCGCCATTGTTCGCGAAAAAGACATTCCTTTGGTAACCATCCCAAGTGCCATCTGAACGGATGAGTTCGTTGATGGCATTCCAGCCTTCCTCGTAAGGCCGCGATTGAGTTGCTGTGGGAGGGGACTGGGACACTACTTGGCGCCAGAAGAACCCTTGTAGGTCGTAGCGATCGGGCCCGGAAATCATCCCCGTGGCGACATAAAGGTCAGAGTGGCCATCGTGGTCAAAGTCCCACGCTGCGCACGACCACGACCACCCCGCCTTTTCCACGCCGGCGGCAGCACCGCGGGCCGCAAAGCTACCATTGCCCTGATTGCGGAAGAGCGAGTTCCCCATGGCGTGCCGGCGATAGAGAGCGCGCACACTTTCCGGCGCTCCATCCATGAAGGCCGGCTGCATGCTGACGCGCGTGCCGGCGGGCTCCCACATGTCGCAAACATAGAGGTCCTGGTTCCCATCATTGTCGTAGTCAAACCAGCAGGAGCTCATCCCCGGCCCCACATCGACCACGCCAGCCTCTTCCGCCACATCCGTAAAAGTCCCGTTGCCGTTATTGCGGTAAAGGTTTTTCCTCCCGAAGTCGTTCACCACGTAAAGGTCAGGCCATCCGTCGCTGTTGTAGTCGCACCATCCACAATCGAAACTGAAGCGGTTATTGTTCTGGTTGAGACCGGCGTGGGCCGTCACGTCGCGGAACGTCCCATCCCGATTGTTCCGGAGGAAGAAATTGGGCGGGCCGTTCCGGGCATCGTAATAGGGCGCAGGATATCGGTATTGGTCTATGCCTTCATAATAACTATACAGACAAAAGTAAATGTCGAGCCAGCCGTCGCAGTCATAATCGGCCAGGGCAGCCCCGGTAAAGCTGCCCTGCGGTGGCTGGGCAAAGCGGAACGCCTCCGGCTGGAGCTGAAACTTTCCCCCCCCGAGGTTACGAAAGAGCAGGGGGCCGCTTGTCCGCACCACGATCAAGTCCTGGTTACCATTATTATCAACATCCGCAAAAACAGCGCTGGAGGTGGGGTCGAGAACGCCCACACCTGCCGTTTCGGTAATGTCTTCGAATCTCCCGTCTCCACGGTTGCGGTAAAGCCGGTTGGGAAGGCCGGCGGGTTGGCAGACGTAAATTTCATCGAATCCGTCGTTATCGATGTCGCCGCAGGCGACTCCGTTGTTGCCGTAAACATCAATTCCACACGCCGCGTCCAACACGGTTCGCCAATACTCCGTCCCCCGCAGCATCTGTTGGGTGTACGATGCATTCCCACCCAGAGCCCACGCAGTAATGTCCTCAAAGGCGCGCCCTGCTATGCGACTATGAGTTTCTTCCACGGCCCGCCATGCGCGGATGGCAAGATTCCCAGGGGTCTCCCTTTCCCATTCCAGGTCCCAGTATCCCATCCGTTCGTCGCTGTCCTCCTCGGACGTTGATCCCACAAGGTCATAGCGAATACGGGTGGCAAAAAGGAGGGGAGATTCTTGCTTTACCGTAATACCCGCCACTTCAAACTCCGCGGTCCGAAGTCGCTCCGTGCTGGCAAAGAAGGCGCCTAAATCCTGCACAAAGGCTGCCCGTGGGAGGGTTGACTCGGCAGGGAATCGCCCCCGCCAGACTTGCAATCCAGCCCTGTTTCGCAGGTGCGTCTCTTCCTCCGGCCGCAGGGAAGTTGCAGCAAGCCCCGGA
Source organism: Terriglobia bacterium (assembly GCA_049519635.1). Taxonomy (GTDB): domain Bacteria; phylum Acidobacteriota; class Terriglobia; order UBA7540; family UBA7540; genus Bog-366. Next base: position 10,469 of record JBEKQO010000079.1, read on the forward strand.
GACAGCATTTTAACAATAGGGCCGAGTGACGGTGGGGCTTGGCACAAGGCCACACTCCATCTCGACAGAGCCGCGGCCACCTCCTCTGCGTACAGCTCCGAAATGTAGGCGTCATGGCCGGGATGAATCTGGCTGAGGAATCGATCAAGGGCAGATTGGGTGCGATAGTGTGGTGTGAGACGATAGTCGGCCCACACCTCGGGGCAGCCTCCGGGCGGACCTTGTTCAGGCGAAGCGCGCAGGAGGTCCGGGCGCAATCGCGCGGCCATTCCCGCAAGCAGCGGTGTGCCACACCAGCGGACGAAATCGCGGCGAGAGAGAGAGGCTAAGTGGGCAGACCATCGACAGGAATCCATGGAGACGACCGTTGCCTTTCATCGAACGGAGTCCGATTCTAGCATTCTGACAAGTTCGATTTAAAGGGAATGCGCGCGCATGGCATTGTCGGGAGCGCCTGAACGTCTGGGTGGCGCCCAAGGCCACGACTGGGCTCGCGGTGAGCAAGGCATGATCTGGAGTTAGCCCGGGTCTGGAAAGGCGGGACTTTAGCCCCACCCTTCCAGTCGCCGCTAAGAGTGTCCATGCGTGGTGAGAAATCCCGGTTAGTGCGCGCCACCACTGAATTGTCAGGCTCGATCAGCCAGCGGGTACCGTCCGGCCTCATAGGCAGTATCGAACAAAGCCACAATATTGGCGGGTGGAACGTCGGCTTGAATGTTGTGTCCCCCTGAGAAAATGTACCCCCCGCCCGGAGCCAGCGCCGCAATCTTGCGCTGTACTTCTGCGACGACATCCTGTGGCGTTCCATTCGGCAGGATCGTGGTGTTTGCCACGTTCGAGTAAAAAGCAAGGCGGTCGCCAAATGCCTGCTTGATGCGGGCCGGATCCTCATTTCCCAGCGCCGTAGGCTGTAATGGGTGGACAACATCCACTCCCACATCCACAAGGTCCTGGAGAATCCAAAAGGTCGCTCCGCAGGTGTGCAGACAAACCTTGGCCTTGGTTTTGGACTTTACAAGGTCAATCAAGCGTTGGTAGCGCGGCTTGAAAACGGCGCGGAAGGTATGGGGACTCATGATGGGTCCTGTCTGCATTCCCCAGTCGTCGCCCATCCACCAGCCTTCGATATAATCACCGATCGCATCCAGGTAGTGGGACGTGAACTCCATCATCCATTCCAGCACTCGATCCAGGAGCAGGGAAATGAGCCGGGGCTCTTGCACGAGGTCGCCCATATACTCTTCGAACCCTCGCAGTTCGGCCGAGAAATAGTAGAGCGAGGCAGCTTGACCTGCCATTAGAGCGTAGGGCGTTGTTTCATACAGTCGCTGGGCTTTTTCCCGCAACCCACGAAACCTGGATTTTTCCGCGGGATCAGGAAAAGGAAACCGCGAGATTTCCTCCAGGCTTTTACCTGCTAGCGGCGAACGAACATTTTCACAATAATACCCGCACCGCTTCCGATAGACGCCCCATTCATCCTCAAAGCTACCGTCGGCTTCTATTTCTTGGGTCCAATTCTCATTGGGATTCGCCATGATGTAGCGCGTGTCAACATGAAACCGTTCCAGAATGCGCTCGTCCACCACTGCCAGGCGTTGCATCAAGTCATAAATACGGATCGGGGCGGAAGTGTCCATCTGCAGATAAGCCCTCAGATTCTGATAGGCCACTTCATTAATGCCATTATGAAAATCCTGTCCAAAATCTACGGGAACCCGGTCCGGCTCTTCTCTGTTGAGAGCCTTTCGTACACGCTCCCTTGGGGTCATCATGCAGTTACCTCAGCTAGAAGGTTGGCGCCTGGCGTGGACTGTGGACAATTCGGATGAATTCGCCGCGCTGGGCTTAGGGCGCCGGGTTGGCATTCTCTTTCACCAGATTGATGAGCTGCTGCTCTTTTCCCTGGTCATTTGCGCGCGCCGCCCCAGACTGGTGGTGAAGGCGTTCATAAAGCTCGAACTCCTGTCCGGCTTGCTCGTGGTGTCCGGTACGTGCGAATGCTTGCCCCAGCTTATAGTGGATGGCGGCCGATTCAGGGTCGAACTCGATGGCTTGCTGGTATTGATCTATAGCCTCAGGATAATCATTTTGGCTGGCATAAAGATTTCCCAGTTGCAGGTGGGCGTCTGGAAACTTGGGATCTAGGGCACTGGATTTCTTCAGCAGCGCCGCCACTTCCTCCAGGCCTTCCTGCGATCCCCGCGATCCTCTCCATAGGCTCATCGCATAGTAAAAGACCGCCCGTGCGTCCTGGGGATGAATTTCGGCGAAACGCTTTAGTCTTTCAGCGACTGCGGCGGACTCCTTCTGGGAGGCGTTTGAGACGTCGGCAAGGAAAACATAGGGACGATACGCCGTGGGATTTAGATCTGTCGCTTGCGTAAGCGATCGAACGGCGTCGTCAATGTCACCGCGCAGGTAAAGGGCGATACCATGGCCAATCAACATGTCAGGTGACTTCGGGTATCGTTCCATGCCGGATTTAAAGACATCAAGTGCGGCCGCGATGTTGCGCTGCGTTAGGAGTTCAGATCCCCAGGCGAAGATATTCTGCTCGCTGGGCTCAATTTGCGCGGCATGCTGATGCTCCCGGACCGCTCCCTCGAAGTTGGCGGCTTTATCCTCGATCTCCGCGAAAAGTGTATGAAATTCGGCATTGTCGCTTCCATTGAGGAGAGCTTGAACCTGCTGTCGCGCCGCGGAGAGGTTGCCGGTTCGCAAGTTGGCCACCGCGAGGGCGTAGGCATTGGGCTGATCTGACGGGTTGATCCGGTAGGCTTCTGCCAAATAGAGAATTGCTTTCTCAGGTTGGCCGTTCCCCAGATAAAACTTGCCCAAGTCATGAATGGCGCCGAAATCTTGCGGGTTCTTTGCGGCCGCGCTCTTCCGCTCAGCTTCGATGAGGCCGTGAGAAGGGTTAGCGGCGTCCGCCACTTCTTCCGCCTTGCTGTCGGGGCGGGCAGAGGAGTCTTGGCGAAGGGCGGTTGCCCCCTCAAGCAGGCGTATGGTTGTGTCAGCATCGGCGGGCGAGGAATATCCCGCAGGATCAACCGCACCCACCACCTCGTCAGCTTTCAGGGATGAAGTCTGATAGTAGCCAACCGTATTGTTTGTTTGTCCCTGGTCATCCGTCTCCCCGGTATGCCCGGCAGTGGGATCTGGCAAAGGTTGCAATGCCAAGTCAACCCTCGCCTTCTGCTGAACCCTCAGATCAATGATTACCGGAATGGCCGGGTGGAAGCCTTTGCGCTCAGCCCTTATTTCATACTTACCCGCCTTTATTCCGTCAAAGGTATAAACCCCTGTGGACGAGGTTGTAGCGGTAGCGAGCAGAAAACCACTTTCGTCGCTGAGTGTTACCTTGACGCCTTCGAGCGCTGCTCCCGCGGAGTCTCGCACCCCGCCGACAATTGTCCCAGTCTGCGTATCACCTGCCTGGATCCAACTGATGGAGAGAAGCAGGATTATTCCCGGGAGGTAACGGACGCACGACCTGACGAATTGGCATTCGACCCGCATGGTGACCCGGTGAAATACTGGGTAGCACTTCCAATCCTACCGCGAGATTCTAGCACCATCCTCTTGCGTCTGAAAGGCGCTCCCAGCGCATTAAGCGGGATCGGAATGCTGGAATTAAAAGGAAGGCAGATGGCGAGTGTTTGGATACTGGTTCCGTGATAAGACCCTGGTGTTGTCCCGGCTCATTCCTTACAGCAGCGTAAATTGCCAGGGGTGGCGCATCCATTGAATTCTCTGGATGCGCCACCCCCTGTCAATCCGAAAACCCTAAGCCTGACGATACACTAGTTTACCAAGCGACATGCACCCCGAACTCGAAACGGCGCATGGTGTAAGACGGCATTAGCTGAGTGATCTGAGTGTTGCTGGGCTGGTCTACGTTCCAACCTGGATTCGACAGGTTAGTAAGGTTAAAAGCGTTGTAGGCTGACGCGCGGATCTGAATCTCTGTCTTCTCATGATTCAGAGGCGTGGATAAATCGAACACCTTCCAAATTGAAAGGTCCGAATTCACTGCTCCCGGACCCCTCAGCGAGCCAACCCCAGCATCGCCGAAGACTGTGCCGGGATCGGAGAAACACGATTCGTTATACCATTGGTTCCGGTTTTGTCCTCCAGGAACGCTCCGCCAGTTGCAGCCCGGAACCGTATTAGCCCTTTGGCCAAAATCGGCGTTAAGCTCAGAGCCGTTGCTCCACTCGGGGGTAAATCCCAGCCCCGAAGCGAGTGAAGTGACACCACTGAACTGCCAACCGGCCAGAGCAGCTTTCTTAATTCCACTGGCATCCGAACCCCAATGTTGCCCTGGTCCGAATGGGAGCACGTAGGTATGCGTGAAATTCCAGGTTAGCGCGCGATCCATGGTGCCAATAGACCAACTTCCACTATACGCGTTACTTCCGGCCCCTGGACCATAGTCATCGGCTCTAAATTGGGGGGTGGTGCTGCCATCGTAACTCATGTTCTTTTCCCAAACCAAGTTGGAGGTAAAGGTCAGATCCTTGGAGTAGGCCTTGCGTATTTGGATTTGCAAGGAATTGAAGTTCGAATCCGAGCAGTTGCACATCAAGTTGTCTGCCGATTCAATGCCATATTTGGCATACAACGGGCGCTTGGAATCGAGGCTTCCAGGCCCCGGACCAGCAGAATTATAGTTGTATTGCCAAGCCAGGTGCGTCCCCTTGGCGCCCACGTATGCCACGTCAAGGATCATGCTGGGAGTCAACTGCCTCTCTACCGTTACATTGTACGAATCCATGTTTTCGGTCTTCCAGTCAAACGGGCGAGTTTTGAGCGTAGTCCCATTGGGGGCCGGAAGCAGGCCGTTAGACGGAAGTGCAGGGGGCGTAGAGGGAGGTGGCCCATCGTCAATCAGAGGGAAGAGAGCACTGGGTTGATAGGTACCCGGTTGAACGATGTTCTGCTGAGCCACGATCGGGTAAAAGCTGGTCAAGTGGTAGAAGGTGGCGTCATAACCGGATTCAAAGTAGCTTCTCCCGTAACCGGCACGGATAACATTCTTTGATGTCAGCCGGTAGGCAAGTCCAACGCGAGGTGAGAAGTCGTCGTTCGGTGAATAAACGCCGGCACTTTTATTGACACTTCCGAGGTTCGAGAGCATGATGTCGCCAGTATCAGGATTGAAATTGGCGAGTCCACCGGGGAAATGGGCGGTAATCGCGGTGAACTTGTCCCACCGCAGTCCCAAAGTCACCGTCAGCTTGCGATTAACTCGCCAAACGTCCGATATGAAAGACCCCGCCCGCGTCTGGCGTTCACCGGGGAAGATCGTGAATACCGCGCGGTCAAATTCACTGGGGATCCCAAGGAGGAAGGTCGCCATGCCGAGCCCAGAAGTCGGATCATCGGCGGAGGCCGTAATGTCCTGAGAAAAATTAAAGTTGCCACGCGTGCTGGCGTTAACCGACAGGAAATTAAACTCCTGGCGGAGTAGGTCCACACCGAAGCGGAGCTCATGCGCACCATGCATCCAGGTCCAGTTGTTGACTCCCTCCAGGTTCGTCGTTCCTTCGAAGCGAGGAATACCGGTCCCGGAAACAGTCCCCATTGAAAATGACCCATAAGGGCCGGCGACAGTGATCCCCGCCAAACCGCCAGTGGTCGGCGACCCGGTATTGATATTGGGTATGCCCACTTTGTTGTCCGTCTCCAGTCCAGAGTCTGCCTGGTAGGCGTCCAAACGAAAACGGTTAAACCCTAAACGAGCTTCCGTAAGCAGATTGGGACTAAACGTGTGCGTCCAATTGATCGCGTTGTGTTGCTCTCTTGTGTGGCCGGTCTCAGCAGCACCAGCAGCCGCTGCCGCCCCCCCAGCCACGGTCCCCAATATCGAACCGTTGATGAAAAGATCCTGAAAGAAACTGTAACTCACGAATATTTTGTTTTTGTCTGATATGTTGTAGTCGACTCTGCTGTCAAATTGGTAGGTGTTGAAGGTCGTCGGCACTGTACCAGCCCAGTTATTGTCGGTGCCGGTATTGATGAACCCTGTCGTTGGCAGAAGACCTAAAAGATTTTTGGCTACTGGGTCGATTCTGCTTGGGGGGATAATGTTGGCCACGCCCCCGTAGGAAAACTGTGTTCTCCCCGTGCCGTCGGTATTCTCAGTTGAGGCGGGATCGTAAATCGCGGGAAGGCCAGCAGCACTGAAATCGCCTTGTGAAAAAGCGGCATTCGGCACCGTGGTAATCTGACCCGTCTGCTCCACGAGTCGGTTAAACTGGAAGCCCCCAAATGCAAACAACTTGTCTTTCTTTATGGGACCACCGAGGCTGAACCCACCCTGGTTAAAGTTAAAGGGGGGAACTCCAATACCCTTGCCTGAGGGTCCCGTTCCGGCAACCTTTTCCGTAATCGGATCGGCGGCAAAGGTATCCTTGTTACGGTTAAAATAGTTCAAGGACCCATGCAGTTGATTGGTGCCGGACTTGGTAATGTATTGCGCCACCAACCCTGACGACTGACCAAACTCGGCATCGTAGTCCGCCGTGGTAAGCTTCATTTCCTGAACAGAGTCCTGAAGGGGCACAATGACCTGCAATCCCGAAAACCCGGAATCGACATCGTTGATGCCGTCAAGCACGTAGGTTTGGCCGCCTGACCATGTGCCGTTCACCCACACTCGGCTGTTTTCCGTGGGATTTTCGCCCGGACCCATGGCGATAGTATCCCGAGAAGCTCCAGGCACCACATTCAAGAGCTGCGAGACATTTCGTCCAAGGATGGGCAGGGTTGCCACTTCTGCGGAGGTGAAATCTCGAGATACCTGTGTGCTCTCTGTTTCCAATTGGGCTGTTTGTGCCGCCACGGTGATTTCCTGCGTGACTGGACCCAATTCCAGTTTAGCGTCCATCCGCACGCTGGCGCCGACTGCCAATTGTATTCCCGTCTGAGCAAAGCGCCTGAACCCACCCTTCGCTTCGATGGCCAGATCGTATGTTCCGGGGTCAAGGTGCGTAATGTTAAAGCTGCCCCCTGCATCCGTTGTAGTTTTACTTGCGACTCCCGTTTGCACGTTGGTGACCGTCACCGTAGCTTCGGGCATGGCCGCTCCCGATGGGTCTGTCACATAACCAAGTATTGTGCTCCACACAGCTTGGCCGCGAAGCGACCCAGCAAAGAAGCACGTGCACAGAACGATTCCCAAGAACATGGGCATAACTGCCGGGATCGTGGCGTGCGCTCGGAAGCGCTCGAATCGGTGGATCAGTCGGAAAAGTCCAATCCGTACGTAATTCGACGACATAGTCCAAATCCCTCCCCTTCTTCAAATAGCCAACGCGGAATGGTCGATCTTAAATATGCCAAATTCGACGTACCTTGCCACTCAACATAAAGAACCGCAGGTTTGCTTTCGCCCCGGTGACTCCTCATACGTCTTATGCTAGCGATTAAACAGCAGATTATGCCGATGAAAAAAAATTGTACTACCGACCGCGTCACGAGCAAGTTATCTGCCAACCATTTCTCTAGTGTAAGCCTCCATAATACATATAGTTAGCTGTTTAGGAGTTGGCGAGACGGCCGATACTCCCGAAATCTGTATACGTTTTTTGGAATTTCTCCGGGTTTCCGTAGGTTGGAAACGCAGAATAAGCAATTTGGCGGACGCCGCTGAGACATACCATTTGCTGGCATCTGGCCCATATTCCCGGCATCTCTGATCCCCACTATGCAGCGCTGGAGAGTCGGCAGCAATGGAACTTAGACGTTCGAAAGAGCCAGGCTCTGGCGCCTGCCTCCAGACACTTTCGCGAGAAAAGAATTCTTCGCTGTCTCTGTGCAATCACGCGATAATCTTCTCGCCAGCTCCTCCGGGTCAGCCTAGAGGAGGATGGGGTGGCGGCTGAGTGGCGCTAGAGAGCTTCGCGGACCGGAGGGCTTCCCCATTTTGCCGACCGCGGAAGCCGCCAGGGCTCGGGAGTTCTGATGGAAGGGATGCTCGATGAGAAATGGGTTTAGGGGATGGTCGATACTTATTTTCTCGGTATTATTCTCGGGCCGCGTCGTGGGCCAGGCGCCCAATGGGCAAGAGATCCAGAAGCATTACAGGCGTGCAACCGAAGCGGAGAAGGCCGGACAGACTGATATCGCCGTGCAGGAATTCCGCGAGGTCCTCCGGCTCGATCCTCATAACGCTGAGGCCCACGCCAATCTGGGCGTGATTGCGTATACGGGAAAAGACTATACCCGGGCCGCGGAGGAATTCCGGGCCGCCCTGAAGTTGCGCCCCTCCCTTTGGAATGCGGAAGCCTTCTTGGGGATGAGCGAACTCCGGCTCGGCCAGTCCCAACAGGCCAAGGCGTTCATGGAGGAGTCGTTCCGGCACTTGCAGGACGCAAAATTGCAGTCCCAGGCGGGAATGGACCTGATATCCCTCTATTATCGAGACCACGAACTCGCCCGTGCCCTGGAAATCCTCCAGGCGCTTGAGCGCGCCAATCCCCACGATCCCAGCCTCCTGTACACTGCGTACCGGACTTATACAGAACTGGCGGCGCTTACGCTGGTTACACTATCCCAGGTTGCTCCCGATTCGGCGGAGATTCATCGCATCCTCGCGCAGACCGCGGCGAACCAGGACGATTTCGCGGGCGCCGTCGCGCAATATCGCAAAGCGCTTGAAATCAGCCCTGGGCTGCCGGGCCTGCATTTTGAACTCGGACAGACGATTCTGGCGAACTCCACCGATGAACCCGCCCGCCGGGGGGCAGAAAAGGAATTCCTCCTAGCCTTGGGCGACGACCCCACCGACGCCAACAGCCAGTATATGCTAGGAGAGATTGCGTGGCTGCGAGCCAAACCCGATCAGGCATTGGAACATTACAAGGAGGCCGTACGGCTGGGGCCGGATTTTGTAGACGCCCGCATCGCCCTGGGAAAGGTTTTGACTTCTCTCGGTCGCCCCGAAGAGGCGCTCCAGCAGCAGTCCGAGGCTGTTCGTCTGGACCCGCAGAACGAGGCCGCCCATTATCGTCTGGCCCAGGCCTATCGTAAGCTGGGCCGGACGGAGGATTCAGAGCACGAGTTTGCGATTTTTAGAAAGCTGCGCGACTCCCGTTTATCGATACGCGCATTGTTTCAACAGGTTCAGGGGGGAGCCTTGTTGCACCAGACGATTGCCCCCAACGAACCGCAATAGCGGTGCAAGTCCGCAATGATGACGAGGAGAAGAAATATTCCTGCGATGCATCACTCAACTGAAAGAGGACCGGACGCCCCCGCCAATTCCGCTCGAAATCATCTGGACATATCCTTCGTTCGGCGTTAATTTCTCCTCCTGCTCAGGAGGTAAATTTGAACCGTATCTTATTTCGTACATTCCAGCTTATTTGCTTCTTACTTCTCCTGGCGCCGACCGGTTCGGCAGATTGGCATAGCATCGGGAGTCTGACCACCCCGGAACCCAAAGGAAACCAAGTAATCTTCAGAAGCCGTCAGGCCACGGTGATTCTGACGGTCCTGGCTCCCGATCTGATCCGTGTACGAATGGTTCCCGGGACCACCCTGCCGTCTGACCACTCCTATGCCGTCGTCAAGACAGATTGGTCGCAGGTCCCGATCGAATTTGCCGGAGACACCGATACGAGCATCATCCGCACGCCGGAATTGGAAGTGCGCGCCCACCTGTCACCCTTCCGCCTGGCTTTCTACGATCGGAATGGAAAATTGATCTCCAAGGACGAAGATTCCCGGGGAATGAGTTGGGAGGGAACACGCGTTCGCTGTTGGAAGTCAATGCCGGAGGACGAACACTATTATGGCCTGGGTGAGAAGAGTAACCTTCTCGACAAACGTGGCCGCTCCTACGTCATGTGGAATACCGACCCGGATGGGTTTGATGCTGCCACAGACCCTCTTTACCAGTCCGTCCCGTTTTTCATCGGCCTTCGCCAAGGGCGGGCTTACGGCCTCTTCTTCGACAACACCTACCACTCTTCGTTCGACTTTGGTGTGGAAGAGCATGACGTCTATTCCTTCGGCGCCGAGGACGGAGAAATGAACTATTACTTCTTCGCCGGCCCAGCTCCCAAGAGCGTGGTTTCGCGCTTTACGGAATTGGTCGGTCGTTCTCCCCTGCCGCCACGCTGGTCGATCGGGTACATTCAGAGCCGGGCCAGCTACTATCCGGAGAGCACCGTCCGCTTCATCGTGGAGAACTTCCGCCATCGGGGGATCCCCTGTGACGCGCTTTTTCTGGATATCGACTACATGGACGGGTACCGGATTTTCACTTGGAATAAATCCTACTTTCCCGATCCCAAGAAAATGCTGTCGGATCTGCGCCAGCAAGGCATCCGCATCATTACTATCGTTGACCCCTACGTTAAAGTCGATTCCCACTACTGGATTTACCAACAAGGCGTCCGGAATGGTTACTTCATGAAAAAGGCGGATGGGACTCTCTTCACGGGCAGGGGCTGGCCAGGGGAGAGCGCGTTTCCTGACTACGCCTCGGAGAAGGTACGCGACTGGTGGGCTTCGCTATATAAGGAACAGTTGGAACAGGGAGTCTCCGGCTTTCTCGACGATATGAATGAGCCGACGATTGTGGCCGATCCAGGGCTGCCCAACAGGACGTTTGACCTGGACCTCATCCATGCGACCGACCACGGGCCCAGGCCCCACGCTGAGATCCATAACGTTTACGGAATGCTGGAGACCATGGCCAACCGCGACGGCATGCTGCGAGTGCATGCCAACGAGCGCCCTCTGATTATCACCCGCGCTACCTTCGCGGGCGGCCAACGCTATGCGGCGGAGTGGAGTGGTGATGACTGGGGAACCTGGGATCATCTGCGCCTCAGCATGCCCATGCTCAATTCCATGGGCCTTTCCGGCTTCCAGTTTTCTGGGGCCGATATCGGCGGGTTCCAGCCCGTTCCCAGCCCCGAACTTTACTCCCGCTGGTTGCAGTCAGGGGTTCTAACGCCCTTTTGCTGGACACATTCCGAGGGCCCGGGCAACCTTGAACCGTGGGGGTTTGGGAACCGACTGGAAGAGATCAACCGCAATTCCATCAGGTTGCGCTACCACCTGCTTCCCTATATTTACACCGCCTTCTGGGAGGCCGCGGAGACGGGAATCCCCATCATGCGTCCTCTGCTGCTCGAGTATCCCGACGATTGGCTCGCGGTCAATCGGAACGATGAGTATTTCTTTGGAAACGACCTTTTAGTTGCTCCGGTCACCAAGGACGACGAAATGAGCCGGCCGGTCTACCTCCCTCGCGGCGTTTGGTATGATTTCTGGACGGACCACCGCTATACCGGGCCCATGAGGATCGAGGCGGCCGCCCCGATGGAGCGCATGCCCCTGTTCGTCCGCGGCGGCGCGATTATTCCGAGCCAGCAAGACATGCAGTATTCGGATCAAGCTCCCATCGACCCGCTAACATTCGACGTCTACCCTGACGGGACTTCCTCGCGCCCATACTATGAGGATGACGGAATCAGCTTCGATTACCAGCATGGAGTCTCGTTGCATCAGCACCTGACCGCTGCCCAGGAGGCCCATAGTACGAGCGTGGAAATGACCGCGCGCGAAGGGTCCTTCACGCCGCCCAAGCGATCGCTGGTCATCAAGATCCACGGCCAGAAAGCCCAACCCCGGCAGATCACTGTGGCGGGAAGGGAAGCTGCCGGGCAGGCATCGGTGAAAGCCCTTCAGGGAGCCACCGAGGGATGGGCCTACGATGACGGCGCGGGCGTGGTTTGGATCAAAATCCCCGACCAAGGCACAGCGTTGAAAGTGGAGGTGGCACAATAGATACGGCATCAGATACAACATCAATACGGTTCTAACGTTTTCGATTCATTGCAGGACAATGTTGATTTAATTGCTCGAATTCTTAAAGCTTTTCCGGAGGAAAAAACAGTGGAGTTCATTCCCATGTCGGTATTGTTGCAAGAGGCCCTCTCGGGGGGGTATGGCGTTCCCGCCTTTTGTGTGTGGAATGCCGAGACCATGGAAGCGGTGCTGCGGACCGCGCAGGCGCTGAAGGCGCCGGTGATCATGATGTCAGGTCCGGGGGAGTTCGGCCTCCTGTCGCCGGCTCAGATGGGGGCCGTTGCCTACACCGTGGCCAGGCGATACAACGTGCGGGCCGCACTCCATCTGGACCACGGCGACTCGCCGGAAATGGTCGATGCTTGCCTGGACGCAGGGTATACCTCGGTGATGCTGGACTATTCCCTCAGATCTTTCCAGGAAAACGCGGAGGCTCTACGGCGGGTGGTAGCGAAGGCTCACCCTCGGGGGGCTACGGTTGAAGGTGAACTGGGCACCCTCGGCCAGGTGGACCAGGCGACCGTGGAAGGAGGAAAGTCTACTACCCTGACCGACCCGGACGTGGCGGCGCGTTTTGTTGAGGCTACTGGAATCGATACCCTGGCGGTATCCATCGGCAACGCTCATGGCATCTATACAGCCCTTCCGAAGCTTGATTTTGATCGTTTGGCGCGGATCCATGCGGCTGTCTCCTTGCCGCTGGTGTTGCATGGGGGGTCCGGCACCCCCCCGGCGGATTTGCAGCGCGCCATTTCATTGGGAATCGCCAAAGTGAACGTTGCGAGCGAACTCGTCAAGGCCCAACGTAGTTCACTCCTTGAGCAATGGGGAGAAAACAAGAACCCGTGGCTGCCGATCGCCCAAGCCGCGGCTATCGAAGCCATGATCCCGGTTCTGGAAAAATGGCTGCGCTTGACGGGCGCGGCTGGCCGGGCGTAGGGAGCACCAGATTTCTCGAGATATTCCCGAGCTGTGCGACTCATCAAATACCTTCCCGCCGATCCTCGCCATTGCGCGGGAGATATCGCAGGAGTCACTGCAAGTGAACAGAATGACTCCGAGCCTCGGCTACGAGAAGGAGCCTGCCCTTGCGGGCGAAGCATTTACTCCTTGACGAATGCCGGGGCATGCGCGTAATTAGGAAGCGTGGAGACCCTATGATGAATGACAATTTGTACCATGAGCTTTGCGAGGATATGCAATCCGTTCCGCTGCTCGACGCCCACACGCACCTTGTGGGCGGGAAGCTGGGGGCCCGGGGCTTGCACGACATTCTTCTCTATCATATGGCCGTAAGCGATCTCTATGGTGCAGGTTGCCAATCCGGCGCGCGCCTTACGCAATACCCTGGCTGGCCCACCGACGCAGAGGCGCACCAGCGCATCCGGGAAGCATTGCCGTATCTGAAGTTCGTGGAGGGTACGAGCATCTTCTGGGGAATCCGCATGATCCTCGCGGATCTGTACGGCTGGAAAGACCCGCTGAATGCAGATAACTGGCAACGGCTGGACGCTATCATCCGGGAGCGCGCCGATGATCGAGCGTGGCAACGGGAGATCATGCGCCGTGCCAATATCCAGCGTTATTGTACAGAGTACGCGCGCCGCGAAAGTGGCCAGGACAAAGATATCCTCCAGTATTCGCTGGAGTGGGCGTTCTTCACGAGATGCCAATGGGGTGAGTTTGACACGGCACTCTACGAACTGGAGCGATGTTGGGGCAAGACGCCAGAAAGTCCAAGCCCTATTGGAGGAGGAAAGCGTCCCTCCACCGAGCGCACCATCCGGTCTTTGGATGACGTTCACACGGCCCTCAACCACTACGTCGAGAACATACCCTTCGACCAGCTTTTGTCCATCGCCACGCACATCTCCACGGACATCGACTTGCAGGTCGTAAGCAAGGACGAAATGGCCGCCGCTTTGCTTCGACGAGCGAATGCCGGTCGGCAAGAGCGTGATCTATACGCTTCTTACATCAATGAGGCCTATCTGAATGCGCTGGAAGAACGGGGCGCCAGAATCATTTTCCAGTTCAGCCTCGGCGCCGAGCCTTTGCCGTTCGAAACAGTCAGCCGCCTGTCACAACGAACCATCACTCAACTGGCAGAAATGGTCAGCCGGCACCCGAAGATCCGGTTTCAGTGCTTCCTGGCCAGCCGCCACGCTAACCAGGCGCTGTGCACGCTGTGCCGCGAATTGCCTAACTTCTCCCTGAGCGGCTACTGGTGGCTGAATTTCTTCCCTTCGGTCATGCGGCAGGTTATGGAAGAAAGGCTCGACATGCTTCCCTTGAACAAGCAGGTGGGCTTTTTCTCTGATGCCTATTGCCTGGAATGGACGTACGGCAAAGCGAAGATGGTGTGCAATCAGTTGGCCTCTGTTCTTTCCGATAAGATCACGATGGGTCAGTACACGCGAAGTGAAGCTATGCGGGCGGCCCGGGCCATTCTTTTCGAGACGCCCCAGGAACTCTTAGGGATGCAGCCGGCGACGATTGATCGTCCTATGGGCTCGAAGCTGAGTGATCCTTTGGCTGCCTAACCGCGTTTTGTCCCACAGGAGCCGATTCCTGAAGTCAGCCCGCGCAGGGGGCGAAAGAATTTGTCCCACGGCGCGAAAAGCTGTGAAATAACCCCCGGAGGCCTTTTTCACCGCAGCCGCGCAAAGGTTTAGAGATTTGATAACTAAAGGCCTTATCTCTGCGTCGTGGCGCTTGCTTATGTTAAAGACCCTGGGGCCACCGCGCAAATCGGATGTGCTTGCGCTGCCTTCGGCATAGAGGCCGCGGGGGGAGCAACGGGTATTCTCCCCTACGGAGCCGTGCGGCAACGCTCCATGCAATTGGCATGATGGAGGTAATGCAAATTCCTCAGCAACCCCTGCAATCGCGCTCGGTGATTGTCACCGGGTCGGCGCAAGGCTTGGGGTTGGCGATTGCTCGCCGGTTCGCTGCGGCAGGCAGCCGGGTGCTTCTGGTGGACCGCGACCCGAAGGTGCTCCCGCAGGTTGGAAGAGAGGGCCTGCCCCAGGGTCAATGCTTCGCCCTGGTCCAAGACCTTAAAGACCCGGACGCCGCTCGGGTGGTCTTCGCGCACGCTCTCGAGAACCTGGGGAGCGTGGACACCCTGATCAACAATGCTGCGTGGAGCCTTTACAAGCCGCTTCTGGAAACGACGCTGGACGATTTCGATCGGCTCGTCGCGGTGAACCAGCGGGCGCCGTTCCTTCTAACCCAGGAATTCTTCCGTTGCGTCAGCAAGTCACCCGCGGCGGTGAAAGATCCGGCCGTGGTCAACATCGCGTCCGTAAATGCCCTGGCAGGCAATGCCAATCTTGTTGCCTATGCCGGAACCAAGGGCGCGCTGGCGGCGATGACCCGCGCCATGGCGGTGGAAATGGCTCCTCTAGGAATCCGGGTGACCAGCATCAGTCCGGGAGCTGTGGATACGCCGTTTGCCCAGAAGGTGGCCGCGCAAGCAGGCTTCGACAGCCGGAGCCGGTTCGATAAGTTCCTCATCAGGCGCTACACAACTTGCGAGGAGATTGCCGAGTTGGTGTTGTTCCTTTGCAGCCCTGCTTGCGCCTGCGTCACCGGCGCGAACTGGGTCATCGACGGCGGTTATCTCGCCCAATAGCGCAGGGTTGCCGAACCGCAACCAATGTTCGTTGGTGGGTGAAACAACCCCTCAGCCGCGAGCGCAGGGCAGACCACTCTTCCTATGCAACAAGGAAACAAGCGCGGTTCCTTGCCTTCTCGCCTGGGGAGAAGGTGGCCGAGGGTCGAGGCCGGATGAGGGGATTTCTACCCGACTTTCAATGCGCCCTCATTAAAGTGTTTGCTAAAAAAAGATTTTACGGCCTGGTATTGCAGGGCTGCACTTTAACGACCAACCTTTGGAACTTGTTGCAAAAGGATGCCGAGAGGTTTTGTTCGCACAGCCCTCTCGACTCAATCTGACAGACTGAGGTCAACCATGACAGAGTATCCCAAGCCGGTGGGAATTTATGCGCCCACCATCACGGCTTTCAACGCCGATGAGTCCCTGAATGAAAAGGGCACCCGAGCCTTCGTTCGTTATTTGCTCGATGCGGGCGTGCACGGCCTCGCTCCGATGGGAAGCGCCGGAGAATTTTTCGCCCTCACGGACGAGGAGCGCATGCAGGCGATGGAGTGGATTCTTGACGAAGTCAACGGCCAAGTCCCCGTCTACGCCGGGACGGGACACTACAGCACGCGCACGACCATCAAGCTAAGCCAGCATGCGCTGAAGAATGGGGCCAATGGCATCCTGATCATGCCACCCTATCTTCTGCGTCCTCCCAAGGAGGATATCCTCGACCACTTCCGCAGAATCCGCGCCGCGGTACCGCTTCCCATCATGATCTACGACGTGCCGATTCTTGCCGGCGTGGAAATCACACCGCAGGAAATCCAGGCGCTGGCCAAGGAAGATGTTATTCATTCCGTCAAGTGGTCGCACGTGGAGGTTTCCCGGATTCATGATACGCGCTTCCTCTGCGGGCCCGATTTCGGGGTTTTCGTGGGAATCGACCTCATCGCCATGGAAGGTCTGGCGGTGGGGGCAGACGGCTATATTTCTGGGCTGCCAATGATCGTGCCGCGCCTGGCACGAAGGCTCTTTGATTTCATCCACGATCAGCGGGACTTGGCAGCGGGACAGTCTATATGGAACAGCTTGCTTCCGCTTGTGAGGTTTGAGTATCGCGCGCTCACGACGGACGCCGGGCAACCGCACTGGCTGGCCGTCTGCCGCGAGGCCGCGGCGTTGCGGGGAATCCCTGTGGGCGTATCGCGCTTGCCCCTGCGGCCGCTTTCCACAGAGCTGCGTGGGGAACTCCAAAAGCTGCTCCAGCAATTGGGCGAAATCTGATCGAGACCAAATCGAGAAACTGGGGAGAAGACGTGAAGATCAACAAGGTGGAAGTATTTCTGGTGGGCGCCCAATGGCGCCAGTTTATTATGGTCAAGCTTACCACCGACGCGGGGCTGGTGGGTTGGGGTGAGGGCTCGCTGGGCTGGAAGGAGACCGCCGTCCGCGAGATGATCACGGATTTCGGTCGCCGATACGTCATGGGCCATAATCCCTTTGACATTGAGGATCTCTGGTTCAAGCTTTATCAGATTGAACATAACACGGGCCCCGTGATGTACGCGGCCATGGCGGGAATCGAAACCGCCCTGTGGGACATTGTCGGGAAGGCGACCGGGCAGCCGGTTTATAACCTGGTGGGCGGTAAGGTGCGATCGAAGGTCAAGGTCTATGCGAACGGTTGGTACCACCACGGTGGCGACCTGGAAGAGTTGGTGGATCGTGCGCGCGCGGTCGTGGCGCGTGGGTATAAGGCCCTGAAATTTGACCCCTTCGGCCCGGGAGGGCGCGACTTGCCTCGCGAAGAATTGCGGCGGGCCGCCACGCAAGTGGAGGCAGTCAGGAAAGCCGTGGGCAAAAACGTTGATATCCTCCTGGAGTTCCACGGGCGATTCAGTCCCATCATGGCGCTCGAGGCCGTGCGCGCCATGGTGCCGTACAATCCCGGCTGGTGCGAGGAGCCCATCCCCGCGCACAACAATGAATCGATGGCGCAGGTGGTGGCGGCTTCACCCCTGCGTATTGCCACGGGTGAACACACTTATGCCCGCTTTGGGTTTCTCGACCTCTTGCGGCAAAAGGCGGCGCACGTGATCCAGCCGGATATCACCTACAGCGGCGGGTTCCTGGAAACCAAGAAGATTGCCGCCATGGCGGAAACGTATTACGTGAGCGTCGCACCCCACAACTGTGATGGCCCTCTCAAGACCATGATCGGCGTGCACCTCTGCGCCAACATCCCGAATTTCCTGATCCTGGAAACGTTTGAAGACTATGACCTGCCCTGGCGGTGCGATCTCACGCCGAACGCGCCGCGTGTCAAAGATGGCTATTATGAATTGCCGACCGGGCCGGGTTGGGGTGTGGAGGTGGATGAGTCGGTGATCGCCGCCCATCCCGAAGACCCCAACGCCAAACTGAATATGTTCAGCCTGGGCTGGGAACAGAAAATGTGCAATTAGGAAAAGGGTAGTGGTGCAGTTTGCTGTAGCGGCGCCCTCCGAGCGCCGGAATTTCCTGAGAATTCGAGGCCGGCGGTCGGGACCGCCGTTATAAAAATCAAATTGCACCACTACCCTTTTCTAATGGGACTTGACACTTGGAAAACTACTACTGTAGAGTCCTGTCCCGGTCTTATGACGTCCAGCTTGCCCGACTTCCCAATGCGACGTTTGGACTCCGGGATATACAAGTGGTGGTGACAGAGGCGGCCAATTTAGGTTACTGTTGCACGACAGCAAGTGGAAGACGACCAGGGAAAGAAAATACCTTCCCCGGTGGTCATTATCTTTAGAATCGGCTGAACTCTCGATCGGTGGTTGTTCCATCCGCCACGCCGGACCTGACCCGCAGTTACCTCGCACACCGTACCCCCTGATACTGGGAGGCAGTGTTCTTAAGGGGGCGAGCACGTTCCCTAGTTGGCCGCGCAACGGCCATATCCTGTAACGTCGATTCGCGGAGCATTTCGCCAACGCGGCCTTCATTGAACGATTTGCTGTATTTCTGATTCTCGCCATGCCCAGGACTCCTCAGTCAAGGGAGGCCGCGTCCGTTCCTCGCCATTTGGAAGGGAGATATCATGAAACCCGATCGTAGGAAATTCCTAAAGACTGTTGGAGTGACCGCGGGAATGACGGCCCTGGGTGGTTCTGATTCCGTTGGCGCGCGCATCGGGGTCGCCCCAGCGGAGGCGGGAGAGAAGGCAGCGGCAACCGCCCAGGACTTGGATTCCGCCATCGATTTTCGGTATTCACCCCTCGCCTGGCAGACGGCGTTTTGCTTTCCGGATGACCCTCACAAGAGCCTGGTAGGCGAGCGCGGTGAGTTGCGCTGCGGGCACCCGGGCGCCGACAGCAAGGGGTTGCATTGGTTTGCTGAGGTCGTGGGATTTTCCGTCCTGGGTATGGAGCATGACCAAGTGCAATACCAACGTGTGGAGAGCCCCGGCGTTCCCATCGTTCACACCCGCATCGATCGGCCCAAAGGTTTCCTGGAAGTCACAACTTTCGCCACTAACCTGCCGGAGGAAGGGCGTGTCGATAACGTCATCATCGAGGTCGCTCCTGGGACCGAAAGGGAAATGCATGCGGTCCCGCAAGTTATCCTCAAGTCAGAACATCCTTTGACCCTGGAAGAATCGGGTGGCACTTCGGCGATTTACAAGGCGGGGTCACGGCTCTTTCTTCTCTCCGATGCTCTTTTGACGGTTGAGGATTATGGCCATCAAAAGATGTATCGCCTCCCGGCGGGAGCCGCGACCTCGCAAGCTCCCTTGCGCCATCTCTTCCGGCTCCCGCAGGAGGGGCAGGATGTTGAGAAGCTGAAAGCCAACCTCAGCCACCCCGACCGACTGTTGGCGGCGGCCCGGGAGTATTGGGAAGGTTGGAACCCCCTCGGCGGAAAGGTCACCTGGAGCCAGCCCGAGCGATACGGTGAATTTCTGGTGGCCTGCGCGCGCAATATCCTCCAGGCCCGGGAAGTGAAAAACGGCAGATTGAACTTTCAAGTAGGCCCCACGGTTTATCGCGGTCTCTGGGTCGTTGACGGGCACTTCCTTTTGGAAGCAGCCCGCTACCTGGGTTACGATGCCGAAGCCCAGCAAGGCCTGGAAGCAACTTGGGCCAGGCAAAGAGGTGACGGTGGGGTCTTCGCGGCGGTTCAGTCGGAGCATTGGAAGGACACGGGCATTGCCATGTTCAGTTTGGTTCGGCAGGCTGAACTCAGCCAGGACTGGAGCTACTTCCGCAAGATGCAGCCGAATGTTCTGCGAGCCGTTAAGTTCCTGGTTGACCTGCGTGACAAGGCCAGAAGCGAGGGCGGTGTGATGGGGGGGTACGGCCTTCTTCCCCGTGGTTTTGGTGACGGGGGGTTGGCAGGCCTCCGCCCCGAATTCACCAACACGGTCTGGGTGCTGGCGGGGCTGAAGGCTGTCAGCGAGGCGGCTGACCGGCTCGGCCTGTCGGGGTTTGAGGATACCAGGAAGTTCTATGGAGAACTCCGCTCAGCGTTCTTTGTGGCGGCGCAGCAGGAAATGCGGCAGCACCCTGGCGGCTTCTCCTACCTGCCCATGCTGATGAAAGAGGACGCCCAATGGTCGGCCCCGGACGAGTGGGACCGGCCTCGTCCGCAGGCTGCCCAGTGGGCGCTTTCTCACGCCATTTATCCCGGCCTCGTTTTCGAAAAAGACGATGCTATCGTGAAGGGCCACATTGCGCTGATGCAATCCTGCACGCAGGAGGAAGTCCCCGTCGAGACGGGGTGGATCCCACACCAGGGCCTTTGGACCTACAACGCTCCCTTCGTCGCGCACGTTTACTTATGGGCCGGCCTGGCGGATTGGGCGCGTCAGACCTTCGTCGGATTCCTCAACCACGCCAGCCCGCTCTATTGTTGGCGTGAGGAGCAACCCTTGCGCGGGTCGCTGGTGAGTGACTACGTCGGCGACATGCCCCACAATTGGGCCAGCGCAGAGTGCATCATCTTCCTCCGGCACATGCTGGCTCTCGAGGACGGCCCCTCGCTCAGGTTGCTCGAAGGCATCGGCGATTTCGAACTTGCGCACCGAATACCACACCGGATTACAGAATCGCCCACACGCTTCGGCCGCTTGTCGTTGAATTTGGAGCCCGCCAGTGGCACCTCCGCCTGGCGCCTGAGCTTTGACAGAGGTACGGGGCCCAATCCCGGGACGGTTAGCTTGCCGGCGATACTTGGATCGAAGTTCCAGTTGGCGGACGTAAAAGGAGCAACGTTCCGCATCGCGGGCGCCAAGGTGATCGTCCAGCCCGAGTCACCCTCGTGGCAGGCAGTATGGAAAAGTTAGTGTGGTGTCCCGGATAAGGTTTGACAATGGCATGTTGCAATGACCCCCTCACCCCCGGGCCCCTCGGTCGCCACGGCCAGCGAGGGGAGGATGGATTTTATTACCCTCGCCCCTTTGGGGGAGAGGGTGGCGCGCATCCGGCAGTATTGCGGAGTGGCAAGACATCGGCAGCCTGACCGCCGCACCGCCTCAGGGAAGCCAGATAACCTTCAGCAGTCGGCAAGCCACTGTAGTTGTGACCGTTTTGGCCCCCGATCTGGTCCGGGTACGGATGGTTCCCGGAACCTCGCTGTCGCCTGACCATTCCTATGCCGTCGCCAAGACGGATTGGACGAAGGTCCCCGTCGAATTTGCCGGAGACAACCAGACACGCATCATCCGCACGACGGAATTGGAAGTGCGCGCCCACCTGTCGCCCTTCCGCCTGGCTTTTTACGATCGGGATGGGAAATTGATCTCCAAGGACGCGGACACGCGGGGGATAAACTGGGACGGGCGGTCCATCCGGTGCTGGAAGTTGATGCCGGAGGACGAACATTATTATGGCCTGGGTGAGAAGAGTACACCCCTCGACAAGCGCGGCCGTTCCTATGTGGAGTGGAACCAGGACCCGGCAGGCTTTGACGCTTCCACGGAACCTCTTTACCAATCGGTGCCCTTCTTCATCGGTCTGCGTCAGGGGCGCGCCTACGGCCTCTTCCTTGATAACACTTTCCGCTCTTCCTTCGACATGGGCACGCTGGATCGGGACCTCTATTCCTTTGGCGCCGAGGGCGGAGAGCTGAACTATTACTTCTTTGCCGGCCCTACTCCCAAGAAAGTGGTTTCCCGTTTTACGGAATTGGTAGGTCGTTCTCCCCTGCCCCCGCGCTGGGCAATCGGATACATCCAGAGCCGCTACAGCTACTATCCCCAGAGCACCGTCCGCTTCATCGCGGAGAACTTCCGCCATCGTGGGATCCCCTGCGACGCCATTTTCCTGGATATCGACTACATGGATGGCTTCCGGGTTTTCACCTGGGATAAGTCCCGTTTCCCCGATCCCCAAAGCATGATGACCGACCTGAAGAAGCAGGGGTTCCACTTCATCGCCATTGTCGACCCCTATGTAAAGGTTGATCCCAATTTCTGGGTCTACCAACAGGGAATCGCCAATGGTTATTTCTTGAAAAAGCCGGACGGGACGATCTTCACCGGAAGAGGTTGGCCCGGCGCCAGTGCGTTTCCTGACTATGCCTCGCAGAAGGTGCGCGACTGGTGGGCCGGGCTTTACAAGGAACAGTTGGAGCAGGGGATATCCGGCATCCTCACGGATATGAACGAGCCGACAACCCTCACGGATCGAGGCCCGGGCAAGACTCTTGATCTGGACATCATGCATGCGACGGATTTCGGACCCAAAACTCACGCCGAAATCCACAACGTATACGGGATGCTGGAGACCGTCGCGACCCGCGAGGGCATGCTGCGCGTGCATCCCAATGAGCGGCCTCTGATTATCACCCGCGCTACCTTCGCCGGCGGGCAACGTTATGCGGCGGAGTGGAGTGGTGATAACTGGGGCACCTGGGACCATCTGCGCCTCAGCATGCCCATGCTCAATGGTATGGGGCTTTCCGGGTTCCAGTTCTCCGGCGCCGATATCGGCGGGATTTGGCCCGTTCCCAGCCCCGAACTTTACGCCCGCTGGTTGCAGTCCGGGGTTCTTACACCCTTTTGCTGGACGCATTCGGGCGGCCCGGGCAACCTTGAACCCTGGGCGTTCGGGAACCGCCTGGAAGAGGTCAACCGCAATTCCATCAAGCTGCGCTACCACCTGCTTCCCTACATTTACACTGCCTTCTGGGAGGCAGCGCAGACGGGTGTTCCCATCATGCGTCCCCTGATGCTTGAGTATCCCGACGATTTGACGGCCGTCGATCAGAACGATGAATATTTCTTTGGCAACGACCTGCTGGTGGCGCCGATCACCAAGGATGACGACACGAGTCGGCGCGTCTACCTGCCGCGAGGAGTCTGGTACGATTTCTGGACGGACCACCGGTACACCGGACCCGCGGAGATCGAGGTGGCCGCCCCCATGGAGCGCATGCCCCTGTTCGTCCGCGGCGGCGCCATTATTCCAAGCCAGCAAGATGTGCAGTACACGGATCAAGCTCCCATTGACCCGTTAACCTTCGATGTCTACCCCGACGGGACTTCCTCGCGCCCGTATTACGAAGACGACGGAATCAGCTTCGACTACCAGCATGGGGTTTCGTTGCTTCAGCACCTGACCGCCATGCAAGAGGCCCACGGCACGAGCGTGGAGATTTCCGCGCGCGAAGGCTCCTTCACGCCGCCCAAGCGATCGTTGGTCATCAGGGTCCACGGCCAGAAAGGTCAACCCCGGCAGATCACCACGGCAGGAGGGGAACTTGCCGGACAAGCATCGGTGAAGGCCCTCCAAGGAGCGAGCGAGGGATGGGCCTACGATGAGGACGCTGGCGTGGTGTGGTTGAAGACGCCTGACCGCGGAGGCGCTTTGACGGTGCATATCGTGCAATAGCCGTCGCTCGGAAGGAACGAAGGCAGTAGGCGGAAGGCAGAAAGCGCAACCGCAAGTAAAAGCCAAACGCAGGCGGGAGAGTGCTTCCCAGCTGGAATACGACCCGAAGCTTGGAGTGGGGCAGCTTGCTGCCGCTTTCCTCCCCGCGAATTTGCTCGCAGGAATTTCAACCGAGCGCACAATGCCTCTGAAGCGCCGACCTTTAGCCCGGATTTCTCACCACGCTTGGATGCTTTTGCCGGCTCCCCGAAGGGCGGGGCTAAGCAGGCTGCGGGAAAACGCCCCAAGGCTGTCATCCTGAGTATTGACAGCCGCTCGGCTACCCATGATAGGCGGAAATTCGGGCCGAGGAATGGTGCTTTACCCTGGTTTTTTTCCCACCGGCAGGAAATCTGTAAATTACGGCCGGGAGAATGGCCCGCAACGTGCTAGGCTACAGATTGAAAGGCAGGGGTCAAGGTAAAATCGCACCAGGCTGGCCCCAATTTCGCACGGCTCTGGGCTCGGACTGCGAGGAGGAAATAGGGGAAAGCCCCTCGCAATCCGGATGAGTTGATGAAAAGAAGGAAGTTAGCGAATGATGGGAGATATCCAATGGCCGCAGCAATAAATCAAGTAACTGAAAATACGGTAGTTATGATGACGAGAACCGGGAATGGAGCGCTGACCCCTAAAGATGTTAAAAATGAAGATAGGTCTGGATTAGTTATTGAAAACAAAGGGGGAAAATAAGTGCTCTGGATGGTGTGGTGAAAACAAACGAGTTATCACGTATTGTGGTTGAATCATTGAAAAGTAAGGAGATAGGGCGAGAAAGTTATGAATTCTAAATGTATGAAGTCAGTTCCCGACATTACCTGCCTGCAAGCGGGGAAGCGAGTTTGCGTCTTGGATTCAATCGCCAATCACGCAATCACGCGATCAGCCGGTATTAAGAGCGGTGCCAACCCGGATTTCTCACCACTTATCTGTGGGGCAGTGCTTCGGAGGTTGTGGATAAACGCTTCCCTCCTGGCATATTGTGCGAAGCATTGGAGTGCGGCAGCTTGCTACCGCTTTCCTCCCCGCGAGCTGGCTCGTGAGGATTTCCGTCGGGAGCGCAATTTTCCGCCTGCAAGCTGGCTGGTGACAAAATGGCAGCAGGCTGCCACGCTCCAAGACTGCTCTCCGTCCCCCACAAGTTGTGAGGGGCGAGGGGGGCGGCAATTTCAAATTGTTACTCGTTCCCCCCTCGTGGAAAGGGCGGTGTTGATTTGAATTTTCAACCCTCGCCCCCTTGGGGAAGCGGGGGAACCTCAAGTAAGAATAATTTTTCCAAAGCTCTTAAGTGACCTGCGTTGAGGTAAGCCCGATGTTTGGGTGCGCTTGAATACCGGCAAGGAGGTTGAATAGACGTGCGAAGAAGACTCCAGATGTCTGCGGCAATTATTATGCTCTTTTGGTGGAACGTGAATATCTGCGCGCAAGTCAACCGGGCGGGCGGAATGGAATCACACGCACCCATTTCTCTTATTCGAGGCCAAGCGCGTTTCCAGGTGTTGGCGCCGAATCTGATAAGGATGGAATTCTCGCCCGCCAAGAGGTTTATTGACGCCCCGAGCGTAAGCGTGGTCAAGCGCGATTGGCCTCCGGTACCGTTTCAAAACCGCGAAGTCAATGGCTGGCTGGAAATCGACACGGGCGGGATGGCGGTTCGTTATCGCCTCGGATCGGGACCGTTTAAGACGGATAACCTCCAAGTGCGGTGGAGGGACGATCAAGGCGAGCATGACTGGAAGCCTGGCGACAAGGACGACAAGAACTTGGGAGGCGTACCAGGGGATATCGCGGAGCGCGTCGTTCCCGGCAAGGAGACCGGACCCCTCAGCCGCAACGGCTACTATTGGCTCGACGACAGCGTCACGGCCATATGGGATACGGTGAGCCAGTGGGTTAAACCTCGGCCCGAGAAAAACAGTCAGGACTGGTACTTCTTCGTCTACGGACACGACTTCAAGGGGATGCTTGGCGAGTTAGCCCAACTGGTCGGCCCCATCCCCATGGTTCCCCGATATGTGTTGGGCACATGGTTCGGTTCCCGCGCCGCCTATTCGGCCGACGAATGGAAGATGATCGCCAATCGCTTCCGGGAGGAGTCGATACCTCTCGATGTGCTGGTGCTCGATTCCCTGTCAGCATCCAAAGTCGTCTGGTCGGGCTATAACTGGGATTACGAACAGATGCCCAACCCCAAAGAATTTTTCAACTGGATGAGCCAGCGCGGGCTGCACGTTACCTTGAACGAGCATTACGGACCTATTACGCGTGAAAACTTCAGCGAATTTGAAACAGTCCGCCAATTGATGGGACTCCCGGAGGAGACCAAGGAAATCCCTCACAACCTGGCGGACAAGAAATACGCCGAGGTGTTCATGGACCTTATGCACAAGCCTGCGCTTGACGCAGGGCTGGCGTTCTGGTGGCAGGATGGCAATGCCGACGCGGACATGGCGGGACTGGATTCTACCTTGTGGACCCGGCACATTGAGTATGAGGGATCGGAACGGATCACGAGAAAGCGGGCATTCGTATTCTCCCGGCTTGGCACTCCTCCTTGGCGGGAATATCCCAGCGCCGTTCACCCGCCATCTTGGGGGGTTCATCGTTACGGCACCTTCTTCACCGGGGACTTGGCCCCCTACTGGTCCACCCTGGATCTGCTGATCCCCTTTGACGTGCAGGCTGCGAACATGCTGGTGGGCTACGTCAACAACCTCATGGCGGGTGTATTCCAGGAGACGGTCGATCCGGAAATCTACCAGCGCTGGATGCAATTCAGTTCGTTCAGCCCTATATACTGGCCGCACGGAATGTGGGGCCTCCGTCTGCCGTGGGAATATGGCCCACAAGGCGTTGAAGCCGCCCACAAGTTCTTTGAGTTGCGCTACCGGTTGCTTCCCTATCTTTACACTTACTCCCGCTTGGCCCACGATACGGGCATTTCCCTGGTGCGGGGGATGTACTTGGACTACCCGCTGCAGGAGCGCGCCTACAGCTACCGTCACCAGTACCTATTCGGTCAGGAACTGCTGGTTGCCCCGATCAGCGAGCCGGGTTACGGAAAGCCGGTTCTGAAAGACATCTATTTGCCCGCCGGGGACGATTGGTTCGACTATTTTACGGGGAAGATTTATAAGGGAGGGCAGGTGGTCAACTACGCATGTCCATTGGACCGAATGCCACTATTCGTCCGCGCTGGCTCGATACTGCCTATGGCTCCGAACATGGATTATAGTGAGCAGAGACCGGTCGATCCGCTCACAGTGGATGTGTACGCAGGCAAGGAGGCTTCCTTCCAGCTTTATGAAGACGATGGTACTTCGCTGGATTTTCGCACCGGCGCCTCGGCGTGGACGCCGCTAAGTTACATTCCGAATGCTGGTGGCTCCCACAAGATCGAGATCGGTCCTGGCAAAGGACAGTACACCGGGCAGGTGACCAGCCGCCGCTATGAGGTGCGGGTCCATGGGTTGCTGAAACCCGATGCTGTAAAGGTAAATGGTCAAGGACTGGAGGAGAGGCAAGCTAAGGAATGTGGCGCGGGATGTGGGGGCTGGACATGGGATAGCAGCGCGAGGATCACGGCGATTCGCCTGACCGAACCGATCCGGGTGGGAGACAAGACGGCGATCGTGCTGGAAGGCTCGGGGACATTTGCAGACGCGCTGATGCTCCAAAGGGTACTCGATTACCGCGAGCGGTTACGCCGGGTGAAGATTGAGGAGAAGCTGAAGTATGCGATCCTGCTTAATGAAAAAGAGCACAGCAAGCCACCACGGGTCATCCGCGAAACCGAGAAGGTGGAAGCCGCGCTGGACAACTTGGTGGCGAATCCAAAAGGGATTGCCCAGAGCCCGCCGGACTTCCGCGGCATGACCACCCAGGTGCTCAAGGCGTTTGTGGATCAGCCCTTCGAATCCCAGAGAACAATCCCAGCGCCGGACCGCAGCGTACAGGAGGCAACCAAGTTAATTGCTGATGCTGGGTTCGAGCCTTGGGAAATTCGCAACATGACCCTTACCCTTCTCGGGTGTGAGGTCCTGGCGAAAGCGTGGGGAACGCCCTCCCCCACCCTTATCGCCAAACTGCTCTATGATGTTGACGCAATTGGGCCGGCCAAGGTCGAATACGAGATCGAACTTCCGGATACGGGGCTGCCCGGTTGGATTATGACGAGCCGTTCATCGGGGCCGGAAGGGTACTACCAATTTGGCATTCGAGTTCCCTTCCCTCCAGAACGCGGCAGCCACACGCTGCGGGTGAAAGCTACTCTGACGTGGGATGGCGGCCAAACCGAAGCGTGGCGCGATGTCGAATGGTTCAGTACAGGCCTCCCCAGGGAACTGAATCTTAGTAAGTGAAAGGCTGGTGGTGCGGACCTGTTGATAGATCCCCTGCGGGGATCAGGGATGGACAGTGCCGACAAACTTGACAAGCCCCGTCCTTCCAGACGCGTGGTGAGAAGTCCAGACTTGAAGACCTTCAAGGAATTCCATGAATCAAGATCAAAACTCGTCCCCTGGCGCTCTATCCAGGTCATCATCAACGCAAGGTTCTGCTGCTGGTCGCGCCACCGTCATCCTCACCGCGGCTGTGGCTGCTCTCGGGGGCTTGCTCTTCGGCTTCGACACCAGCGTCATCTCCGGCGCGATGCTTTTTCTCAAAACGGACTTCCATCTCACGGACGTGCAATTGGAGTTCGCCGTAGGTGTAGCGCTGGGGGGAGCACTTGTGGGATCGGCACTGGCCGGTTACAGCACGGATCGTTGGGGCCGCCGCTCGATGCTGCTGGTGACGGCGGTGGGCTTCGGCGCATTCTCAGTCTTGACCGGGCTGGCCGTCGGCCTGGTTTCATTTTCGGTGGCGCGCTTCTTCGTGGGCGTCTGCATCGGAATCGCTTCCCTGGTGGTTCCGCTCTATATCTCGGAAATGTCACCGGCGCGCATTCGCGGCGCGCTGGTTTCGCTCAACCAGCTCGCCATTGCCGTGGGCGTCGGGGTAGCGTACTTCGTCGATTATGCCCTTGCCTCCTCTCAAAGCTGGCGGTGGATGTTCGCGAGCGCGGTGTTCCCCGCCCTCATTCTGCTCATCGGCGCGATCTTTCTG
Organism: Terriglobia bacterium; assembly: GCA_049519635.1. GTDB lineage: Bacteria > Acidobacteriota > Terriglobia > UBA7540 > UBA7540 > Bog-366. The sequence goes on from JBEKQO010000079.1 coordinate 38,933, forward strand.
CCGGAAAGTCCGCGCTGGCTGGCACGCAAAGGCTTTCGGGCTCGAGCGCTGGAGAACTTTCGGCGGCTGGGTCGCGGCGACGAAGCCGAAATGGAGCTGGCGGAGGTGGAAGGCGCTCTGCAGGAGGAGCAAGAAGGATTCGGCAGCCTGTTTCAGCCGGGGTTTCGCGTGGCGGTTTTCGTGGGGATCGGTCTGGCCATCTTTCAGCAGATTACTGGCGTTAATACCATAGTCTATTATTCGCCGGCGATCTTGCGCATGGCGGGTTTCCCCTCCGCCAAGGCAGCCATTCTCGCCGCCGCGGTCATTGGGGTGATGAACGTCGTCATCACGGTGGTGGCGATTGCTTTGGTCGATCGTCTTGGGCGGCGGTTCCTGCTTTTGCTGAGCACGGCGGGGATGACCGTGGCTCTGGGATTGGTGGGCGGGGACTTTTACCGGCATGCGAGCGGAGTCGAGGTCTTTGGCGCGGTCGTCGCCTACATGGTTTCTTTCAACATCGGCTTGGGCCCCGTCATGTGGCTGCTGATCTCAGAGATTTACCCCACCAAAATCCGCGGCAAGGCGATGTCTCTCGCCACCTTGTCCGTTTGGGGATCGAACTGGGTGGTGGCGGGAACTTTTCTGTCGCTGCTCCACGCCGCGGGCCCCGCGGGAACCTTCTGGCTCTACGCCTGCATCTGCGTGCTGGCGTTCATATTTTGCTACGCCTTTGTCCCGGAGACCAAAGGCCGAAGCCTGGAATCGATTGAACAGCACTGGCGGCACTTCGGGGAGAAGCAAGTGTAGCGCGGCTTTTCCTTTTCATTAGGGGGCGAATGGGTTTCAGGACATCAATTGGCAATGGGTTCCTGGGCGACCCCCTCACCCCCACGACCGGCAAAGCGTGGGTGAGGGGGTCTGCTGGAAAGAATTCGATTTCCTCAAACCTCTTATCTGAACGGCAAGCGTAGCGCCCTGCCAAGCTGGCCCGCGCTACTCCTGCTCCGGGCGAAAAATCAGACGGCTATTTATCAACCTGCACTTCAAAGGGTGAATTCGCGTCGGGGAACTTAATGTAGAGCACGCGGCTTTCGCTGTCATACGCGGCGCCGGAATTTGCCTTCTCCAGCTCGGCCGCGCTCGCCATTGACTCGAGCGCTTGACCGTTCAATCTCACTGCCTTGGCGGGAACCGGCTGCGCATGGACTTTCAACAGTACCGATCGCGGCGGTGGTATGTATTTTCCGCTCAAATCCGTTGCCCGGATCTTAATACTATTACCATCATCCATGGACGTCATGCGTTCGTGCAGATAGCCGCCGCGCTGATAATCCAGACTGATACCGTCATCCTCGTAGTATTCACGCGAGGAAGACCCCTCGGGATAAACTTCGAACGTCAGGGAGTTGATCGGAGCCTGATTGGAGAATTCCACCACCTGCTGCATGGGAAGGATGGCGCCACCGCGCACAAATATTGGAATCGCCTCGAGCGGGGTATCCACCGTAAGGGTTAGGGGACCGGTGTAGGCGTGATCCCTCTCGAAATCGAACCAGGTTCCGCGCGGCAGATAAACCTTTCGGTTGGTCTCCTCCGACCGGACCACCGGAGCCACCAACAAATCCTCACCGAATAGAAATTCGTCAAGTTCGTTGGCCGGGGTCTCGTCAAAGACCCTCGGGTCGTCAGGATATTCGAGCACCAAGGGGCGGATGATGGGAAGTCCCGTCTGGGTGGATTGGTAAAACGCCGTGTAGAGGTAAGGCAGCAGACGATAGCGAAGTTCGATCGTGCGGCGGTTCACATCCTCCATCTGCGGTCCGAACGACCACGGATCAACCGGGTGAACCCTCGCGCCCGAGTGCGTCCAAAAGAAAGGATGGAAGACGCCGGCCTCCAGCCATCGGGTGTAGAGTTCAGAGCTGGGCACCTGAATAAAACCGCCGGAATCGGAGCCGACGAATACAAATCCCGACATTCCCATCGACTGGATCATCCGCACGCTCGCGTGCAAATCTTCCCACGTGGCCAGATTGTCGCCCGTCCATTGCGCTGCGAAGCGCTGTCCGCCGGCATAGGTGGCCCGGGTAATCACGAAGGGCCGCTCATGGGGCTGGGACTGCAACAAGCCGTCGCGAGTGGCCTCCGACATCAGCATTCCGTAAATGTTGTGGTTCTTGGCATCGGGCGAATGGAGGCCGTGGTCGTAGTGAACAACATCGGGATCCAGCGGCTTCGGGATCCACTCCTGCGAGACCGGGACGGCGTCCACCGTGGGTTCGTTCATGTCCGTGAGGTAGCCGGAAAGTCCCGCCTTCGCGAAATTCCCTGAAACCGTGGCCCACCACGCGCGTGTTTTTTCCGAGGTGAAGTCGGGAAAAGCTGTCGTGCCCGGCCACATTTCTCCCGTGTAAACCTCCCCGTTCTTTCTCTTCAGAAAATGCCCCCCTGCGACCCCCTGGTCGTAGACAGAGTAGCCGGGTTGCACCTTCACGCCGGGGTCAATAATGGCAAAACTGTGAATGCCCTTTTGGCGAAGGTCGCTGAGCAGCTTGGAAGGATCAGGAAAACCCGCCTTGTCCCAGGTAAAATCGCGGTTGGCATCCATGTACGCAGTGTCGAAGAAGATGCCGTCACAAGGAATATGGCGCTGGCGGAAGTTGTAGGCGACAGAGTAATAGGCGCTGTCGGGATAATAGCGATCGCTGCTCTGCAAGTAACCGAGGGACCAGCGCGGCGGCAGCGCCGTCCGCCCCACGAGTTCCGTAAACCGTGTGACGACCGTTTTGGGGTCCGGGCCGTAGAAAAAATAGTAGTTCATTTCTCCGCCCTCGGCCCCAAAAGAGTAGGTGTCGGAGGACTCCGCTCCCATGTCAAAAAACGAGCGGTAAGTATTGTCAAAGAAAATGCCGTAGGCTTTTCCCTGCCGTATCCCCACAAAAAATGGAACGGTTTGGTACATGGGGTCGGTCAGGGAATCGTAGCCGGCGGGATCGGTGTTCCACATCACGTAGGAGTGGCCGCGTTTGTCGAGCGAGCCGGCCTTCTCCCCCAGGCCAAAGTAATGCTCGTCCGGAGGCATCCATTTCCAGGAGCGTACCTTCGAACCATTCCACGCTGCGCCAAGAGTATCTGCATCCTTAGAAATCAGCCGGCCCGCGAGGTCGTAAAAGGCGGCGCGAAACGGATTCATCTGAATTCGCACTTCTATTTCCGAGGTGCGGATTTTGTACATCGCCTTGTCGCCGCCGATTTGCGGGTGCGCCTGAGGCCAGTCTGTCTTGACGACCGCCCACGAGTAGTCGGGACCCAGCGTTGTTCCCTGCCCCAACCTGATGCGGACCAGGTCGGGAGCCAACACGGTGACGATGGCAGTCGCCCCCGAACTGTGAAATATGATTTGATTGTTTTCGGCGGGACCGGGAGTCATCGGCCCGACTTCCTGCCACGCGGCACGCATGGGTGGGCAAAAAAGAATAACAAGGATCGTTGTGATGGAAAAATAAAGATGAAGTCTCTTCAGCATCGAATGAGTCCTCCTCATTTTTTCAGGAAAGCATTGGGATGAGCTTCCGTTTGTCCTCTATGAACTCGGCAACGATATGGTTGGCGAGAAGCAGTTTGTCGGGCGCGGAGATATCCTTGCGGTGGTCGAGCAGCATCATGCAAACGCTGAGCACGTCGCCGGTCCCAGTGGTATTCACTTGTCGTGCGGCAGCAACGGGCTTCACGGTAACGAGCCTGCCGTTTTGATAATAGCCTGCCCCCTCAGATCCCAGGTGGACGACGATGCCCTCCACGCCCCACTCCTCCAGCCGGCGCAGGCTTGCATCAAGATTGTCGGCCTCGGCGAATTCCCTCAACTCGCGTGTGTTGCCGTGCGCCAGGCTAACGCAAGGCAGAAGCCGGCGCACCGCGAGCTTCCGTTCATGGACTTCCGCCGGGCTGGACACGCCCCAATGAGGGTCCCAATTGAGGTCCAGGGATACTCTCATGCCTCGCGCCCGCGCGTGCTGAAACAGCCGTTCGTTGCCGCCCGCGAGCATGGGCGTGGAGAACCAAACGTCGGCGCGAAACAGATGGGTGTATTCCTCCAATGCCGCCAGCGGGAGGTCTTCAAAAGCCAGCGATTCGTTGTTGGGTAGCGAGCTGATAAAGTGGCGATGGCCGTTGGTGAAACTCACGTTCACGGAGGTTCCCGTGGCGCACGCCGCAGATTTGGTCAGGTGGGCATGGACGCCGTGACGAACCAGAGTTTCTTCCAGCCGCCGGCCAAGGCTGTCTGCCCCCATCTTGGCCAGGAGTCCCACGCGCGCGCCGAGCGCCGCCGCTGCGCAGGCGCTGTTCGCGCCTCCCCCGCCCACGGTTTCGGTGGTCCATTCCACTGTCGTTTCGCCGTCCTGAAAAAGATTATCACCCGCCTCGAGCGGAGCAAGTCTGACATCGCGATTGATATTTCCCACGACGCAAAGGTTAGCAGTCGGGAAGATTTCTTCCGTCAACATGCTTGAATTCCTTTCGCACGGCGTCCAGCGAGGGAATGGAGCGGCGTCCACCGCGCTCCCGGACTGACAGCGCCGCCGCCAGGGAGGCGACCCTCAAAGTTAATTCCAAAGGAAGGCCCCGGAGGATGGCATAGGCAAAGGCGCCATGAAAGACATCACCTGCGCCGGTGGTATCAACCGCGCGCACAGGATAAGCAGGTAAATGGTGGCATAACCCCGCGCCTTCGAAGATCAGTCCGCGTTCTCCCAGCGTCACGACGATCGTTGCGTCCGGCCGCGCAACGGTCCGCAAGCGCTGCAGGCAATCCTGCCACTGGTCGGCGCTGGCCAAGTCCGCAAGGCCGGTTGCCTGGAGAGCGAAACGCTCCGACGCCACCAGGTAGTCAACCATGCCTGCCATCGCACGCGTGCCGGGGCGAAGTGAACCGGCATCAAGAATCGATGCCGCTTGCGGAAAGGACTCGCGCGCGGTCCGGCAAGCCTCCAATTCATGGCCGTCAACCAGAAGCACTCGCGGCGACAAGTCCGCCAACTGCGAGGGCCGCAATACCAGCGCGCCCTGTGGGGCTTTGCGGTTCACGATCGTGCGGCTGCCGGTGCGGGTATTAACCAGAACAAATGAGATGGGCGTCGGATGGTTGACGCGCGTTTCGGTGAGCGATAGATCCGTGCCTACGGATTCGAATTCGCTACGAATTCGATCTCCATAGTAGTCATCGCCCAGGAGGCCGGCAAAACCGCAACGCGCTCCCCAAAGAGAGAGCAGATAGGCGGCGTTGGCCGCCGGGCCGCCTCCGGCCTCAAGCATATCGTGGATTTCGGACTTGCTATTCTCCCCTGGAAACTCCTCGATGAAGAGGCTGAAGTCATAAGCCGCCGTGCCGATGGCGAGAACCTCAAGATTGCGCACCGACATAGGCGGCCAGGTCCTCCTTCAGCATGTACATCAGCAGATGTTCGATCACCAGATGAATGGCTTCGGTCTGGGGCGTAGAGTCGATGGGCACGAGAATGGAACAAGTGGACTCACGGTGGAGGAATCCACCCTCAAAACCCACGAGCGAAATGGTGGCGGCCCCCACGCCGTTGGCGAAACGAACCGCGCGCACCAAATCCGTTGAGAAGCCGCTCCCGCCATGTACGGAAATGGTGATAACCACATCGTTCACGGCAAGCAGGCCGCGCAGCAGGTTTACGAACACATCTTCGCGCGCCGCATCGTTCGCCCAAGCTGTGTAAAGCGCCGCGTTGTCCGTAAGACAACGGGCATCGAAGGGCCGCGCGCCTTCGGGGATTATGTATTTGGCTAAATCGCAAGCGAAGTGCTGGGCGGTGGAAGCTGAACCGCCGTTGCCCAAGGCAAAAACGCGGCCGCCCCGCCGGTAGCAATCCAGCAGAATTTGTCTGGCCGCGTCAATCGCGCCATGGTCAAGTTCACCGATCAGCCGGCGGGTTTCGTTGAGAAAGCCAGCAATCTTCGTTGTGGGCTCGGCCATGGGGTCCTTTCCTTCGGGCGGATTCTCTCACCAGCCGCCAGACTCTGTCAACTTGGCGTATCACGTTGGGCGTATCACGTTCGCAGCAAAGTGAGAAGTTCCTATTGCGGCAAAAGGGCAATTTCACAGCCCTCCGTACTCGACCGCCGCTTCGAACATAGCGACCAGGTTTTCGGGCGGGACCTCGGGTTGAACGTTGTGGACGGGAGACAAGACATAGCCACCGCCCTCGCCGAGGTCCTCAATCCGGCGCCTCACCTCTTCTCGAACTTCGGTGGGCGTCCCGAGCGGTAAAACGTGCTGAGTGTCGATTCCCCCCCAGAAGGTGAGGTCGCGGCCATACTCCTGCTTGAGGCGTTTGGTATCCATGCCGTCGGCGGCCACCTGAACGGGGTTGAGGGCATCGATGCCCACGTCAAGAAGATCGGGGATGAGACTGAAAACCGCGCCGCATGAATGGTAGATGATCGGTTTACCAAACCGCTTGATGGCCGCTGCCATGAGTTGATGGTAAGGCTTAATCAGCGTTCGATACAGCTCCGGCCGCATCAGGGGTGAGTGCTGCGTGCCGATATCGTCTCCGTAACTCACAAGATCGATGTAATCCTTGCTTTCTTCGAGGATGCGAGTATTCATTTCGACCCAGAAGCCGGTAATGCGCTCCGCCAACGCGATAACGAACTTCGGGCGGAGGAGCAGGTCTTCCAGCCACTCGGCATAACCACGCATGAACTGGGACTGGTGAACGGGCCCATTGAGCAGATTCAAAATGACAGCACGATCTGTGTTCTCGTGCAGCTTGCGCGCCCGCTCCCGGAAGCCGCGGCAGTACCCGGGATCGCAGGAGTTAGGCCAGCTAAACCCCTCCAGGTCGCGGGGTGTGGGATCGGCAAGGTGCTGGAACGGGCCGTCCACACTGATGAAATTTTCACCCGGGGCCCGGCGCCAAGTGACGCCCCACTCGTCCACGAAGGTGTTGGCGTCGATTTCCCGCTCCGCGGCGGCATCCGGCCTTCCGGGTTTGGCGGGCCGTGTGTCGATCCCGAATCGCTCGATCATAACTTCGTCGGGAAGGGTTGTTGCGCTCCGCTTGGAGTAAAGAACCGGCGGTGGGTCCGCAGGAATTCTCAAAAATGCTCGCAAGCGTTCGAGGGCTCGGACAGAAATAGTGGTAGATCCCGTACCTCCCAGGTCAATGGGCACACGGTCTGGGGATTGGTGTTTGAGGGTAGTCATAATGCGTTCACGATGGGTCATCAGAGAAACTCCGCCGGGAGAATGGGTCAACATCTTAAGGCATGAACACTGCGAGGGGGAGCGGTCGAACCTGGCGCCTATAGCCTCAGGGCAGAAAGCGGCACCGGTATTTCCACTGTGTGGGGCCGCAGGGAGGTACGCGCCCTCGCGAGCGCGGCGAGAAAGCCGGCACTCCAGCAATCACCCACGCCCATCGCGGCAACCGCGGGCCCAAGTTTAACACGAAAGTGGTTCCGCGGAGGGCGTCTAAGGTCTTAATGTCTAACTCCCTAATTCTCTGGCCGCGGGCGGGCGCCAAGCCCACCCCAAAAGCGCCGCAAATCATCCGCGACGGAGGCTTTACAGGCTACGGAAAACCCTATAATGCTGTCATTCTGAGCATCGACAGACTTGCGGCTGCCCATAATAGCCAGAAGCTTGACGGGAAGAACCCATCACCCAACCTGTCACCCTGAGCAGCAGCGAAGGACCCCGGTAGTCTGCTGGGTTTCATGAACCGGGCAAACTACGGGGGTTCTTCGCCCAAAAGGCGGGCTCAGAATGACAGTTTGAGCAACGGTGAATCGAAAAGACTTACGCGTCGAGTTTCTGCAGAGAGCGCAGCGAAGAATCTCGCACTGCCCGCTCAGGGTAAACTACGCGAAGGATCTCGCTCTGAGCATTTTTAAGGCAATGCGAGATTCTTCGTCGCCGCTGCTCCTCTGCAGAAACTCGACGCGTAAGTCCTTGGAACTCAGAAGGTGTAGCGCGAACCTGTTTTTAAGGTCCGCGGCTCGTCCCCGATCGACAAGGAAAAGCCGCGGACCTAAAAAACAGGTCCGCGCTACCCTTCCTCGGCCCGAATTTCCGCCTATCTGGGCAGTCACAAGGCTGTCAATGCTCAGAATGACAATGCCGACGAGTTTTTCCGCAGCCTGTTTAGCCCCGCCGTCACAAGCCCTTTCTGATTTTTCTTGTGTCCCGCGCCCCTCCGGCAGCCCGATTCCAGCGTGGTCTGAACTGCGGGCTAGGAATGCGATCTCTTTCGAATGACTGCACCCGGAGGGGCCGAATATGAGGAGGGCATTCGGTCGAATAGGGAACCCTCTGCCTGAAAAGGCATAAGTAAACAGTGTGGCACTTAAGCCAGCTTCTTCATGACACGGGGTGGAAGCCACCACACGAGCCGGCCCGGCGATTTCGGAGGGAATTCGCTGAAGGTGATCAGGCAGCAACCACCCTTCTTGAAGGGCATGTTGGCATTACGCCCGGCGCCGATCAGCCGCGCGGCCAA
>JBEKQO010000080.1:0-40798 GCA_049519635.1 Terriglobia bacterium
CTCGCAAAATTTGCCGAAGCTGCTTCAGATCTTCAGCTGATACTTTCACCTCAAGGGGGCGTCGTGACATGCCCCAGTATAGGCCCAAAGATTCTCCATAAACAATATATTATAGAATCTTTGCATGCGGTCAAAGACCTAGTACCAACGCTTCGAAGTAAATACCTTGTGGTGGTACATTGCGATAGATCGAATGATGGACGTTGACTAGGGTCTTCAGGGCAAGCAGAAAATCCGGGGGAAATACTTTGTTTTCAAGGTCGGGCATGGGGGCGTGATATTATCACGTGGCAGGTCACGAGGGTAGAGGTATTGTTAGAGCAGGTACCGAACACTTGCCCACAATAACCCACCTCGACTATAGTGCGGTTCAGGTTCAGGATGACGCGGGAACAAAAACTCGAAGAACTTCGCCGGCGCCGGGCGGAAGCGGAGGCGGGGGGTGGCGAGGAGCGGCGCGCCCGCCAGCACGCAGAGGGGAAACTCTCGGCGCACGAGCGGATTATCCTGCTTTTCGATGAAGGAAGCTTCGAGGAAATTGACCAGTTCGTCGAGCACGGTGGCCATGACTTTGGCATGGCCGAGCAGCGCATTCCGGGCGATGGGGTGGTGACCGGCTATGGAAGAATCAACGGCCGCATGGCCTACGCCTTTGCCCAGGACTTCACCGTGTTCGGGGGCTCGCTGAGTGAGGCCAACGCCGCCAAAATCTGCAAAGTGATGGATTTGGCCATGAAGGTTGGCGCGCCGGTGGTGGGCTTGAACGACTCCGGAGGCGCGCGCATCCAGGAAGGCGTGGCGTCACTGGCGGGCTACGCGGACATTTTCCTGCGCAACACGCTGGCCTCCGGCGTCATCCCCCAGATCTCCGCCATCATGGGACCGTGCGCGGGCGGAGCGGTCTATTCACCGGCCATTACCGACTTCAACGTGATGATCCAAAACTCCAGTTACATGTTTGTGACCGGGCCGGACGTCATCAAGACCGTCATGCACGAGGATGTGAGCAAGGAAGATCTGGGCGGCCCGATGACCCACAACGCCATCAGCGGCGTAGCCCACTTCATTGCGCGCGACGATGCGGACGGCCTGGCTCTCATCCGCGAGTTACTCAGCTTCATGCCGCAAAACAATCAGGAGGACCCGCCCCGCGTCGAGTGCCGGGATCCCGCCGACCGTCGCGACGAGGCCCTCGATACGGTCGTACCGAATGAGCCTGATAAGCCCTATGACATCAAGGAAATCTTCACGCGGGTTGTGGACGACGGCTACTTTGTGGAAGTCCAGGAGCATTTTGCCAAGAACCTCGTGGTGGGGTTCGCGCGCCTCGCCGGGCAATCGGTGGGCATCGTGGCCAACCAGCCTGCCGTGCTGGCCGGCTGCCTGGATATCAACGCCTCCGTCAAAGGCGCGCGCTTCGTGCGCTTCTGCGATGCCTTCAATATTCCACTCATTACCTTCGAAGACGTGCCGGGATTCCTGCCCGGCACACAGCAAGAGTATGGCGGCATCATCCGTCACGGCGCGAAGCTGCTTTTCGCCTACGCGGAAGCCACGGTGCCGAAAATCACCATCATCACCCGCAAGGCTTACGGCGGGGCTTATTGCGTGATGGCCTCCAAACACCTCCGCACGGACGTAAACCTGGCCTACCCCACGGCGGAAATTGCCGTGATGGGGCCGGAGGGCGCGGTGAACATCGTTTACCGGCGCGAACTGCAAAAAGCCGAAGACCCTGAAAAACTGCGCCACGAGAAGGTGGAAGAATTCCGCCAGCGCTTTGCCAATCCCTACATCGCCGCCGAGCGCGGCTGGGTGGACGCCATCATCGAGCCCCACGACACCCGCCCCAAACTGATCGCCGCCCTGCGCATGCTCGCAACCAAGCGCGACACCATGCCTCCGAAAAAGCACGGAAACATTCCGCTATAGCCCGGACTTCTCACCACGGTTGGACGATGCTGGAAGGGCGGGGCTTTACAGGCTGCGGAAAAACTGTCCTCGGTGTACGACCACCCCGGCGCCCGAGGCGCCACCCCTCCTGAATCAGGAGGGGAGTTGTTGAAAACACTCCCCTCCTCAGATGAGGAGGGGTGGCGCGCCGAGCGCCGGGGTGGTGCTGACAGTGCTAGCGCCAAGCACCACAGGGTTTTTCCGCAGCCTGATTAGCCCCGCCCTTCAGACTCGTAGTGAAAAATCCAGGTTAGGACCAAGCCCCTCTTCCGCGGGCAACTATGAATGACTGGGGTTCTTCACGCGGCCGGCGATGGCCGGAGGTAGGCGCAGAAAATCCTTGGTGTTCCATGTGTAGATGGCCTCGGCCTTGGCTTTGAGCGCGCAGTGGCCGAGGATTGCGTCGTAAATCGCGCCGCCGGCAAGATTGGCCGCGGCGGACGCTTCCGCCATTCGAAAATACTCCTGCTCGTTGAGAGCGACCACGGTGAGCCGCTCCCGGATGTCAGCGAGGAACAGCAGCGCTTCATCGCCGCTGACATGGCGTCGGCTCGGCATCCCGGTCAGGGTGGCATAGACCTCGGCGAGGCTGTGCGCGCCGCAGCACGCCTCTTTTTTGCCGAATCGCGGGAAGAGATCGATGCTGGGAGGATGGTGCTCATGATCCGCATAAAACGTGGCGACGAGCACGGAGGTGTCGAGAAAAGCCTTCACCGGCTCTCCCCGGCGTTCGGGTGATGGCGCCGGGCCCGGAGGTTGCGGAGCGCTTCTTCCGTTTCGCTGGCGGTGAGCGGTTCACCGGTGCGGAACACCCAGACCCCGCGTTCCTTTTGCAGGGGGGTGGCGCCTCGCCGGGGCCGTAAGGTGACCTCGTCGCCCTTCACCGTGAGGTCGAGAGTGTCGCCAGGGGAGAGGCGCAACTCGTCCCGGAGGGTCTTGGGAATAACGACGCGGCCCGCCCTATCGAGGGTGACTTTGCTAACCATAATCCCATTATAAGATGGGTGCGCCCAGTTGGGAAATGGCATTTGTAAAACCTAATTGCTTCGCGGGCTAGCGCAGACGGTTGTTTTTTAGCGTCTGCGACCTCGCGAAGGGACTCGCCACCAGCAATGCTTTACGTGAGTATACTCTCCGCCGGCATGTTCGGGAAAGCGCCGACCCCAAAGAACAGGGTCTGCGCCAGCCGGCGAAAGGGTAGCCACGGACAGTGTCTTTCTGTCCGCGGGCGCTTCCCTTGATCGCGAAATCAACGCCTGCAGGGGTAGTGTCCTAATTTGCGACGTAGCGCCGGGCTTTAGCCCGGCATGTGCCGCCCCAAAGGGCGGCGCTACATTCAAAATAGGACACTACCCCTGCTGGAGTATCCTTATATCAATCTGGTGCGGGGAGTGCAGGTGAAGAGTTAGAAGATTGGCAGTGGTTCAGCTGAAATAATTTCGTGATGGGCAAGACAACAGTAGCCACGTGCCTCATTGAGAATGATGATGTGCGGTTGCCCCTTGGGCATCACACATGAGGAAAGCCCACGGTCAGAAGGTCGCTGACCGTGGCTACCCCACTTTTCTGCAGGAGTTGGGTAGTGGTACAGTGTGAATCTAGGCTGGGAAGTTTGGCGTGGGGATTGCGGGTGAAAATACTCTAGTCATCCCCGGTATCTTTGTCCCACGGCTCGAATGGCTCGATTTGCCTCTTTATTATCCGTTCTTCGTCAAGCCCTACCGAATCATCTCTGTCTTCCCTCGGGAATTTCCGTGGAGGTTCTGGCTTCGGTTCCGGCTTGGGTTGCGGTTGCGGTTCCGGTTCCTTCTTGCACATTGATCGGCTTTGGATACCAGAGAGATTCCTGAGGGAACGCAACCCTGACTTCCTGCTCAAATTGCTTGATGAGTTTAGACTTGGGGTCAGTTTCATCGAGTTGTCCTAGCCTCGAATAGAGGTCGCTTATTTCCTTTGAAGCTCCGATCTGTTGCTCGGTTACTAATGCTGAGCGCTTTATATCCAAAGCAAGCGCTTTTGCCATGTGAAGCAATTGACAATAGCTGAAATGGAGCCTTTCAAATCTGTTAATTTTATTTGAGAATTCCAATGTCGGCGGCAGTGCGGCTGAAACAGCGGAAAACAGTCCAACGACACCAGCAAGCCACTTTCCCCATTCTGTACCCCCAAGCGCCAGAAACCCGCCCACGGCACTAAGCGAACCAATTGACGCCACAACTTGGCACCCAAGATTCCACCGCTCAAATTTAGCGGCCCGTGCCCCATAATATTCTATGTTGAGCGTAGCCGTTCGCTGAATATCGTACAAGCTGCGCAATTCAATTCGCGTTGGCCGTATGTCTCTTGCCTTTTCCAAAATTCCCTGTTGCATTTTGGGCGGACCTCACCATAAGATTTATGTGTCCATGCCCATTAAGTTTCAAAAGCCCGAGCGTAAATCGGGCTTTTGTATTTTATGCCAACCTTGCGGCTATTTGGTAATACTCAATTTTGTGGCTTCTTACTATCCGCATATTGAGACCGATGTCTTATTTCCTAATAAAAGCCAAAATCAATTGAACCATTAAGGAGAGGCCGGTCACAATGAACAGAGCTATCGTGCCACCGCCGATGGCCTTGGTATATCTCGCTAGGTCCCTAGTATAGATGGCAGTATCCCTTGACGCGCACGATATTTGCTTTGCGATTCTCCTATCAAGCATTCGAGCAGCAGTCTCTCGTGCGCTCGCATCCGGCCCGACTTCGCTGTATCTTTCCAGATCTTCCCATGACATCTTCCAAAACTCAGATATGCTTGGCATTGCATGTCTCCTTTCGAGGTAAATTTCTCGTGATCGGTAACGTTGCGGGGGTGTTGATGGGAAATTTCCCTATTTAAGATCAACCGCAAATTGAACGGTAATCTCATGTGGGACATGGGTATCCCAAAATACTTCACGGGGCATATAGAGGTTAAACTGCCGACTGCTACCTTGAGCCGTCTCGTAGGGCTCAGAATCGTAACGAATAGTATTTACCTTTTCAGCGTTCAAGACAAACCTAATTGTGCAGGGACGATCCTGAGTCGTCATCTCACGGTTTATATATTTCATAGAGACCCTCCGAGTTGACAAAGGTTTAGATAGAGTGGCTGGATTGTAGCACAAGCAAAAAAGCCCCGGCGGGAACCGGGGCCTCTCAAAACTTTGGGCGCAATCCAAGTGTGAGCGGAGTTCTTGTCACTTGACAAACCGAGGCAAGAAGTATAAGCTAGAGAGGCGATGAAGGTTTGGCGCCGATTTACCCGCCACGAAAGTCTCCCACCTTGACACGCGCACCCTGAGAAATCACAAAAATAAAAAAATTTCTACATTCGAAGCCGGAAGGTCGTTGAAAACAAAGGAGCCTGTTCGATCCCTCTGGATGACTCGATGAAAACAAAGGAGTTACGCGATTATCGTATAAACCAATGAAAATAGGCCAGTTGGGTAGATTACTGTGACTCCACCTAATCCGGGCTCGGCTATGTTGCTGATAAACAAACCACTTGAACGTAAAACCGGATGAATTAATGAAAGGAAAGGAGATAGACGTTGCACCCGCGACCAAAAACGCTGGAAGGTAGTCAGATGGGCCGTTTGGAGCGGATTCAGGGGGTGGGTTTAGCCCGGATTTCTCACCCCGACTCTGGAAGGGCGGGGCTTTACACGCTGCGGAAAAACTGTCCTCGGCGCACGACCACCCCGGCGCCCGAGGCGCCACCCCTCCTGAATCAGGAGGGGAGTTGTCGAAAACGCTCCCCTCCTCAGATGAGGAGGGGTGGCGCGCCGAACGCCGGGGTGGTGCTGACAGTGCTAGCGCCAAGCACCACAGGGTTTTTCCGCAGCCTGTGAAGTCCCGCCCTTCCGGCAGCGTCCAGCCGTGGTGAGAAGTCCGGGTTAGCCCCCTTTCCCGCAGGCGGGCGGCGTAAGGGTCCCATATCCGAACCCCAATACCTGTGAGCAAACAGATGCCCGGTCTCGCCAGCCTGCGAAGCAGGTATAATCAGCAGCAACGACCGGCAGCGCAAAGCATTTCCAGGCAAGGAGAAACCGTGTTCCGCAAAATCCTGATCGCCAATCGCGGAGAGATTGCCGTACGCGTGATGCGCGCGTGCCGCGAGATGAATATCCGCACCGTGGCGGTGTTTTCGGATGTCGACCGCAAATCGCTGCACGTGCGCTACGCCGATGAAGCTTATCCGATTGGCCCTGCCCCTTCCACGGAAAGCTACCTGCGCATTGACCGCATCGTTGACGCCGCGCGCCGCAGCGGCGCAGAGGCGATTCACCCCGGTTACGGATTTCTGGCGGAGAACCCTGATTTTGCGCGCGCCTGCGAAGATGCGGGAATAGCTTTTATCGGTCCCCCGGCAAGCGCCATGGAGTTAATGGGGTCGAAGACCGCTTCCCGCCGCGCGCTGCTCCAGACGGGCTTGCCGGTGGTCCCCGGGGCCGACCGCGACCTCGAAAGCTGGGAAGAAGTCGAGCGCATCGCGGGTGAGATCGGCTACCCCGTCATGCTGAAAGCTTCCGCCGGCGGTGGGGGCAAGGGGTTGCGCATGGTGCGGGTGGAATCGGAACTGGAATCCGCCTACCGCACCGCGCGCTCAGAGGCGCAGAACGCCTTCAACGATTCGGCGGTCTACCTGGAAAAATACCTCGAGCACCCCCGCCACGTGGAAATCCAGATTCTCGGCGACCGTCATGGCAACCTGATTTACCTGGGCGAGCGCGAATGCTCGCTGCAACGTCGCCACCAGAAAGTGATGGAGGAATGCCCCTCCCCCGCCGTGAGCGACGATTTGCGCCGGCGCATGGGCGAAACCGCCGTGCGCATCGGCAAGCTGGCGGGATATTGGAACGCCGGAACGGTGGAGTTCCTTCTCGACCCGCAAGGGAATTTCTATTTTCTGGAAATGAATACTCGCTTGCAGGTGGAGCATCCGGTTACGGAGTTGGTGACGGGGATTGACCTGGTAAAGGAACAGGTCAGGATCGCGGCTGGCGAGCCCCTTTTGTGGCGGCAAGCGGACATTCAGATGCGCGGGGCGGCCATCGAATGCCGTATTTACGCCGAAGACCCCGCTAACAATTTCTTCCCCTCGCCGGGGCTCATCACGCGGTTGCAGGTGCCGGCAGGGCCGGGCATCCGCCGCGACAGCGGGGTATACGAAGGCTGGCAGGTGCCTCTGGAATACGATCCGCTGCTTTCGAAGCTCGCCGTGTGGGCTACAGACAGGGCGGAGGCCATTGCCCGCCTGCGGCGGGCTCTGGGTGAATACGAAATCCAAGGGATCTGCACGAATATCCCCTTCTTCCGCCGCGTGCTGGAGCACCCGGATTTTGTGGCGGGCCGGCTGGACACCGGATTTATCGATCGTACGCTGGCCGCAGGATTGATGGAGGAAGAGCCGCCGTCGGAGGAAGAGGAGCGCGTGGCCTTGCTGGCGGCGATGCTGCATGGGGAACAAAACGGCACGGCGAAGCCGGTGAGCGCCACATCGGACCATGGATGGAAGCAGGCGGGGCGGCGAGCCTTGCTCCACCGGCAGCCTGAGCGGGCGGGCGGGAGGTTGGGATGAAACTCAACGCGCGGCTTCATCGCGGTTCCAAGCTATTAGAGCGTGAAGTGGAACTGTCGCCGCACGAAGGTGCGAACGGGTTGCGGCTCTTCCGCGTCGGCGACCAGGCCACGGAAGCGCACTGCGAGGAAATTACGCCCGGTGTGTACTCGCTTCTGATCAATGGCAGGTCATATGAAGCCTACGTCTCGAGGCGCCCGGGCGATGCTCCCGGTGGCCCCTCGGTCGTTGTTGTCGGGCTGCGGCGGTACCTGGTGGAGTTGCACGATCCGCGCCGGCGGCGCCGGATGGGATCATCCCTGGAGGCGGAGGGCCCACAGGAAATCGTGGCGCCGATGCCGGGAAAAATTGTGAAAGTTCTGGTGCATGAAGGTGAGGAGGTAAAGCGCAACCAGGGCCTGATGGTGATGGAAGCGATGAAGATGCAGAATGAATTGCGGGCGCCGCGCGCCGGACGCGTTGAGTGCGTCTACATAGCGGAAGGCCGAGGCGTGGAAACCGGCGTGCGCCTGCTGCGGCTGGGATGAGTTGGGTACTGAGTCCTAGGGACTAGGTTCTGGGCAGAAATGGGTGCTGGGTGCAGGCTCCGTAGGCTTTTCCCCAGCACCCAACACCCAGTACCCGCTTCCTTACCCCGCATTGGGTGGAATGCCGCCCGCCTTCACGACTTCTTCCGCCAAGTGATTGACCACCTTGGAGCGGTTGCGAAGCATTTCGATATAAGCAGCCTTGAGGAGTTGTTCCTTCTCATTGCGCAACGTTTGCCGGATGGCGCTCTGCACGCGCAGGTCGGTAAGAGTGTGCTGGCCGGCCTCCTCCACCCCCAGGAGTTTAAAGATATGGAAGCCGATATTGGATCGAATGATGGGGGAAGTCTGGCCAACTTTGAGCGAGTTCACAACCTGCTTCAGCGCCGCGTTGAGGCCGGAGGCGGGGATGAACCCCATGTCGCCTCCGCCGGAGGCGGTACTGGGGTCCTCGGAGTACTCCTGCGCCACCGTGGCAAAATCTTCGCCGTGCACCAGGCCTTCGTAAAGAGCCTGGATTTTGTGCTCAGCGGCGGCAGGGGTCTTGGCATCGTCGTTCTTCAAGTTGCGGATCTCGGCATCGGGCCGGGGCGTCACTTCAATTTGAGCGATATGGTAAGTGGTCTCCGAAACATTGAAGTTCGCTTTGTTCTTCTGATAGTAGGCGGCGATGTCCGCATCGGTCACGTTAATATGTGCTATAATATCTTTATTAATAAGCTTGGTAATAATGATGTTTTCGCGGACTTGCTTGCGCAAGGCGTCGTTGTCCATGCCCTGTTCCAGGAGCTTCTTCTGAAACTCTTCCGGGGAATAGGGGCTTTTTAGTTCACCCACTTTGGCATCGATTTCAGCTTCCGAAGCAGTGACCCGCGATTGGGAAGCGTGGATGACCAAGATTTGATTGTTAATGAGTTCGTTCAAGATATTGAGCTTGAAACTTGCGGCCTCCTCGGGGGTGGCGGCATCCGTGCCCTGGGTCGTGCGGCTGCGGTAAAGCCGCTCCACTTGCTCGCGGTAAAGCTGCTGGCCATCGACTTCCGCCCAAACCTCCTGGCCGGGCGCGGAGCGGTGAGTCCCGCATCCCGGGAGCATGGTTAGGGCCGCTAGGACCACCAGGGCGGCCGCGGGATGAAGAGAATGAGAGCGATTGAGGTTATCCATAGAAATCATTGTAACCTGACGGCGCCTTCGCCGTGGGCAAAATTGCTGCCATCTGATAGAATGGTGGCTTGTAGTTTCTTGGTCTCAATTCAAGAAGAGGTGTTGCAATGGCTCGTACCTGCGACCTTTGCGGAAAAGGTCCCACATTTGGAAATCATATCAGCCACGCGCACAACGTGACAAAGCGCCGCTGGAATCCCAACCTGCGGAGCGTACACGCGGTTGTGAATGGCTCACCCAAGACGATCAGAGCATGCACAAGGTGCATTCGGTCGGGGAAGGTTGTCAAGGTGGGCCCGCGCGCGCCCAAAAGCGCCGGCGCCCCGCAATGAAGTCTTCGCTGCTTATCCCTCGACTTCGGCGATGAGGTCAATTTCTACTGCCACGTTTCTTGGCAGGCGTGCCACCTCCACTGTGGCACGGGCCGGAGGGCAGTCACCGAAGAAGCGCGCGTAAACTTCATTCATGATGGCGAAGTCCGATATATCCCTCAGGTAAACGGTGGTTTTCAACACTTGCCCCAGGCTTGAGCCCGCGGCCTCCAGAATCGCTGAGAGGTTTTGCAGCACGCGCGCGGTTTGCACGGCGGCGTCCCCTTCCACAAGCTGTCCGGTTTCGGGATCAAGAGGAATTTGCCCGGACAAGAAGACCAGATTGCCGGAACGCACCGCTTGCGAATAAGGGCCGATGGCCGCCGGCGCCAAAGGAGTGGAGATTGCTAGTTTGCTCAAATGATCCTCCGAGAAATGCGGTGGCAGTATAGGGCTATGGCTGCGTCACGCGTTCGACCTGATAGACGCCTTCTATCTTGCGCAGCGATGAAATGATCTTTCCCATGTGCTCGATGTCCACAATGTCAACGGTGACGTCAATGTTGGCACGCTTGTCGCCCGTGCGGGCCTCAATATTCTGAATATTCGAATGCACCCCCGCTATGGCCGCGGTGACGTCCGCCAGCATGCCCTGCCGGTCTTCCGTTAGCAGTGCCAGCTTGACGGGATAGAGCGTGTATTTGGGGCCCAACCACTCGACGTCAATGCGGCGGTCCGCATCGTAAAGCAGGTTTTGGACGTTGGAGCAGTGCTTGGCATGCACGGCGATGCCCTTGCCACGGGTGATATAGCCAATGATTTCCTCGCCGCGCACAGGATTGCAACATTTGGCGCGATAAACCATCAGGTCATCGTGGCCATCCACCTGGATGGCCGCGTCGGAAGCCACCCCCAGGGCGCGCTTGACGGAGTTCGCCAGACGCGAGGCCTGCACCGGTTCAAGCTTAGCCGTAGGCGCAAGCTTGGCGAGCACCTGCCGCGCCACAAACTTTCCGTAGCCGATGCCGGCGTAAAGATCGTCGGCCACCGTACAGCCGTAGTCGCGCGCCACGCGCCCGTAATCCTCGCTGGAAATCTTCTTCATTGCAACATCATACTTGCGCGCTTCCTTTTCCAGCAGACGCTTGCCAATGTCCAACGCCTGTTTGCGCTGCGCAACATTGATCCAGTGCTTGATTTTATTGCGCGCCCGCGAGGTGTTCACCAGTCCCAGCCAGTCGCGGCTAGGAGCATGCCCCGCCTGGGTAATGATCTCTACGATATCGCCATTCCGCAAGCGGTACTTGAGCGGCATAATGCGGCCGTTCACCTTGGCGCCCACGCAATGATGACCGACCTCGGTGTGGATGGCGTAAGCGAAGTCGATGGGGGTGGCGTCGCGCGGCAAGACAATGACTTTTCCCTTGGGCGTGAAGGTGTACACCTCCTCCGGGTAGAGGTCAATCTTCAGGGTGGAGAGGAATTCACCGGGGTCGCGCATTTCCTGCTGCCACTCGACGAGGTGGCGCAGCCAGGCGAAGCGCTCCTCATCCTGCTGCGTGAGCGGGCGGCCGTCCTTGTATTTCCAGTGCGCGGCGATGCCCTCCTCCGCGATGCGATGCATTTCCTCCGTGCGGATCTGCACTTCGAAGGGCTGGCCGTGCGGGCCAATAACGGAGGTATGCAACGACTGATAGAGGTTGGGACGGGGGATGGCGATGAAATCCTTAATGCGGCCGGGGACGGGCCGCCAGGTGTTGTGGATGATCCCCAGGGCGCCATAGCAGTTCTTGACGTTGTCGGTGATGATGCGCACAGCGAGCAGGTCATACACCTGCTCAATGGGAATCTGCTGGCGGCGTAACTTCTGCCAGATGCTGTAAAGGCGCTTGACGCGGCCCTCGACCCGCGCCGGGATGTTGGTCTCTTTCATTTTGGTTTCGACCTGCGCGCGCACTTCCGCCAGGAAGTCGTCGCTGACTTTGCGCCGGCTCTCGATGGTGCGCTTCAGGTCCTCGAAGGCCTCAGGCTCCAGATGAAGGAAAGCCAAGTCTTCCAGCTCGCCGCGGATTTTTCCCATGCCCAGGCGGTGTGCGATCGGCGCGTATATTTCCACGGTCTCCCGCGCAATGCGCAGGCGGCGGTCGGGAGGGAGAAATTCGAGCGTGCGCATGTTGTGCAGCCGGTCGGCGAGTTTCACCAGGACGACACGAATGTCATCCACCATGGCGAGGACCATTTTGCGGAAATTCTCGGCCTGCTGATCTTCCGGGCTCAGAAACTTGATCCGGCTGATCTTGGTGACGCCCTCGACGATGCGCGCCACCTCCGCGCCGAAGTCCTGCCTGACCAACTCGGTGGTGGTGTGCGTGTCCTCGATCACGTCGTGCAACATGCCTGCGGCCAAGCAGACGGGGTCCATTTTCATGCCCGCGAGAATGTGCACCACTTCCAGGGGATGGGAAATAAAGGGCTCGCCGGAGAGGCGCTTCTGGTGGGCGTGTTGCAAGGCAGTGAATTCGTAAGCGCGCCGGAGCAGAGAGAGATCCTCCCCCGCCCGGTAGGCCTGCACTTGCCGGAGAATGTCTTCGAATTGGACCATACCCACTACTGACATTCTAACAGGTCGGAGGCGGATGGTGTAGACACAGGAGGACGGGAGGGATGCGAGAAAAGACAAAGGCCGGACTTGGTGTCGACCTCGTAGGTCGAGACAAATCCGGCCCCAAGCTCAAGGAGAAGAGCTTTCGGACTATTGGGCAGCCGATGGGGCGGCTTCACTTGAGCCCCTGGCCGTTCCCGCCTTCCGGGCAGCCAGAGCCTTATCCACCCAATCCTCAGCCTGTTTCAAATCCGCTTCGCGGGTCTCATTATCGGGATCAATCTCCGCCTTCTGGCGGTACATCAGATTGAGATAGACCATCGAATCGGCGTCATTAGGTTTGAGATCAATGGCCTTTTTCAGAGCATTGAGGCCCTCATCAATGAGCGGCCCGTTTTCGTCGGCGAGTCCCGCGCGGAGTTTCTCCGGGATGACCGGCAGATCATTCGGATGGGCGGGATCCTTGGCCGCGTCGAGGTTATGGTCCTTCCGAAGCGTTTGCGCGCGGGGAAAGCAAACACCCCAGTCCAATACGCCAATCCAGTAGTAGGGCTCGGGATTGTTGGGTTCAAGCTTGATCCGGCGCTGGTTGTAGTCCTTCGCCTTGTCGAAATCCTTCATGCTGTAATAAATCTGCGCAATGCTGGCGAGGGCCGTGGTGCTGGCCGAGGTGGCGCCATTATCCATCTTCAAGACATCCTCAAAGGCGTCAATAGCTTGTTGAGCAATCTGTTTATTGTCCGCAGAATCTCCGCCCGGAACATACTGCTGCGCATACGCGGTGGCCAAATACAGGCGCGCATTGAGCAAGCTTGGATCAAGGCGTACGGCCTCTTTAAAATGCATGATGGCGGGCTGGAACTGGGCGTTACGGTAATCCTGCACTCCCTTATTAAGGTGATCACGCGCCTTCAGCCTGTTGCAGCCGCAAGCAGCAAGAGCCAGCAGCACCGCCCCACAGATCGGAGCGAGTTTGTAGAGTTTCATCAGGGTTCCTCCATCGAAGGAAGCGAATGAAAAACTAAGATCCTTCCTCAATCGCCTTCGTCATTAACCCAACTTAACTTATTGACCCCGCGCCTTTCGCGATGTGAATGACCGCAATCACATTGCCGAAGTTCGCTTCAGGATCACCCTTCACGAACATCACACGTCCGTTGCGGGTTTTGAAAATATGCTCCATCCGGGGACCGAGCGCGCTGAACATGGATCGGTTCCTGGATGATCTTGATCTGGTGTTGCGAGTCCACGCCAACAACGGTGGTCCGGCGGAAACCACCTGGAAAGCCAAGCCACCGGCGCGCGAATTTTTGATTCGCCTGCGGGAGGCAAACCTGGCAAATCCAAGCCTTACGAATCTACCTCAATTACCTTCTTCAATCGACTTCGTAATTAACCCGACTTTGTCGATCCCCGCGCCTTTCGCGACGTCAATCACCTCAGCGACGTCGCCGAAACTCACGTCAGGGTCACCCTTCACGAACATCACCCGTTCGTTGCGGGTTTTGAAAATGTCCTCCAGCCGCGGACCGAGCGCCGCGAGCGTGGTCGGTTCCTGGTTAATTTTGAGGCCCCCAGTGCGGTCGACACTAACCACAATAGTCCGGTTGAGGACATCTTCTGACGGCGGTGTCTTATCCTTGCTCGGCTGAGGAACGAGCGCATCCAGCCCTTTGGGTGTCAAAGGTGTGATCACCATAAAGATGATGAGCAGCACCAGTAATACGTCGATCAGCGGGGTAACGTTCATGTCCACCAGGGGACCTGTCTTGCTACCCCCTACGGCCATAGCCATAGTACTACCCTCCTTCGGGTTAAGCGAGCCGAGCGCAACGTCCCGGAGTCGCGCCTATTGCACCGAAGCTGGAGCGGGCACGTGGTGTTCGGTCCGCTTTTGAGTCTCGAGCCCCAGGGAGTCCACTCCCGCGGCCCGGACATTGTCCACCACGGTAACGACCACACCATACTTCGCGCCTTGGTCGCTTCTGAGGTAGACCGTCTTATCCAACTTGTTGGCAATTTTGTCCTTTACCGCCGTAGTGATTTGGTCAGGTTCAATGCGGTCATTTCCGAGGAAGATCTTACCATCCCGGGTGATGGCCAACACGACTGCGTCTTCTTTATCGGCGTCCTGCATGTCGCGCGTGTTCGTGGCCTTCGCCATATCAACGCTCACGCCTTTCTGCAACATGGGCGTAATCACCATGAAGATGATCAACAGAACCAGCATCACATCCACCATGGGGGTTACGTTAATATCTGAGACTGCCCCAAGCGTTGTGGTTTTTTTGGCCATTTACTTCTTCCCCCGCGATGTCCGCTTAATGAAATAGTCGATCAACTCCGAGGAGGAGTTATCCATCTCGACGTCGAAAGATTCGATCTTGGTGGTGAAATAATTGTAAATCCACACGGCCGGGATGGCGACGAACAGGCCGAAAGCAGTGGTGACGAGCGCTTCAGAAATACCGCCCGCAACCGCGCCCAGACCCGTGGACTTCGCTGAGGAAATCCCTTCGAACGCGTGGATGATGCCCAGCACGGTGCCGAAGAGGCCGACAAAGGGCGCCGTGGAACCGATGGTGGCCAGGGTGGAAACGCCCCGCTTCAGCTCGGCATGCACGATGGCCGCAGCCCGTTCGAGAGCCCGCTTGGAGGCTTCGATGGTCTCGCCGGAAATTTCCGCCGACACTTGATGCGCCTGGAATTCCTGGAGGCCCGCCGTGACCACTTTCGCCAGGTGGCTCCGCTTGTTCTGTTCCGCGATGGCAATCGCTTCGTCAATTTTCCCATCCTTCAGCGCACCCGCCACAGCCGGGGCGAAAACCCGGGACTGCTTGCGAGCGGAACTGAAAGCGATCCAGCGATCGATCATGACGCCGATCGACCAAGCCGACATAATGAACAGGACGATCACAACGATGCGGGCCGGCCATCCCATCTGATGCCACATGGAAATGGGGTCAAATCCCGCTTCCGCTGGTTCCTGGAACAACCACAGACCTAGACTCAAAAAGTTTGCCGCTAACATAGTGTTGTTTTCCCTCCTCAAAAATTACCAGAATCTTCTGGTTATTCTGCCAACGTAAAGTTTACGTCGATCTCGGTAGCCACCTCCACCGCTTCGCCGTTCAGCAAGGTGGGCTGATAGCGCCAGCGCTGCACGGCTTCTATGGCCGACTTGACCAACAACGGGTGGCCGGATAATACCTTCAAATCTTGAATCGTGCCATCCTTACTGATGAGTGCGTCAAGGCGCACCACACCTTGAATGCGCGCCATCTTGGCGAGGGGCGGATATTCGGGCTTCGGCTGGAAAATCAACCTCGCCGATTCCACCTGGCCGCCGACCCGGATGCGCTTGGGCGTTTGCGGTTTTGGCGGAGGCGGGGGGGGAGGAGCAGCAGCAGAAAGCACGCCGCCGATCACGCCGCCAAGGACACCGCCCATCTGCCCGCCCGGAACGCCGCCCGGAACGCCACCTACCACGCCCACACTGGTGTTGGGAGGCGGCTCAGGCTCGTCCTTGACTTGGGCAATGGTTTTGGGAATGACCGTGGGCGCACGCATAACGTCTTCGACGCTGATCTTACGGATTATTCTAGGAGCAGGAGCGGCCGCCGCCGGCGGAGGCGGAGGTGGAGGCGGAGGTGGGGGCGCCGCCAGAAAGGTCATCAACTGGGCCTTGGGCAGGGCTTCGGTATAAATCAACGGGATCAGAACCAGCACGCCGATGATGATGCACTCAAAAACATAGGCGATGGGAAGCGTGGCGCGCTTCCAGTCGCCCGTCTTGGTCGCGCTATAGATCAGGTAGATGACATATCCCACCAGATTGAGCAAAAGCACAACGGCAAACCACGCCCACCGGTTAAAGCCGTGGCGCCCAGCGTCCACCAAGACATAGCAGAGGATCAGGGCGAAGCCGGCAAACACCACACCCACAATCGCCGACTGGGTCACAATCACATTCGTCTCGTTGGCTGAGAGCATCGGCAGGAGAAAGTACAAAGCCAAGAATATGACCGCGCCGGTACCGATCGAAATGAGCCAATGTTTGCCGGTCAATACGGGCGCATTCTTGGACGAGGAATCCAGTAAGGTATCCTCAAACATGGTTTATCGCCTCCTTAAAAACTACGCGCGATTTGGCCAAGCCGCAGCAAAGTGACCGAACCGGTACGCGCTCAAGCTACCTTGACCCTCGGACTCACCGGACTCACTGGGCTCTTGGCATAACGCTGAAAAAAATACACCACAATCGGGCTGGCAATAAAGATCGATGAATAAGTGCCAATGATCACTCCCACCACCAGGCAGAAAGCGAATCCGTGAATGACTTCGCCTCCAAACAGAAACAGGGAGAGAACGGCCAGAAAGGTCAAGCCCGAGGTCAGAATGGTCCGGCTGAGAGTCTGGTTAATGCTGCGATCGACGAGGCTCTTGAAGTCCTCGGGTTTCGTCGCATGGACGTTCTCCCGGATTCGATCGAAGACCACGATCGTATCATTCATGGAGTAGCCCACCAGAGTCAGAAGGGCCGCTATGACCGTCAGGGTAATTTCCTTATTCAGCAGGGAGAAAAATCCGAGCGTAATAATCACATCGTGGAAAGTGGCGACCACGGCTGCGACGCCATAGATTAGCTCAAAACGAATCCAAATGTAAATCAACATTGCGCCCAGGCCCGCCAGGGTTACGTAAAGCGCTTGGCGGCGCAGGTCAGCCCCCACCTTCGGCCCCACAATCTTGGTGTTGGTAATGGCGTAGCTGGACAAATAAAAATCCTTCGTCAGCGCTGAGATCACGGAGGGGGTAACGCCCGGCACGTTGCGCAGGTCGTTAAGATCCGCCAACAGCCCGCTGCGCGGAGGAGCATTCCGGTAATTGACCGCGGCGTCGGCAAGATCGCGATACGTTTTGGTGGCCGTATCCAAACCTTTTATCCCCACACCCAAAGGGTCGTCCGCCGTCAAGTGGTCCGCCACTGTTTGCGGGCTCGCGTTGTTGAAGTCCAACTTTCCTTCCGGGCCCTTACCGAAAAGATTGGAAAGGGTGTCGACGATCGCCTGTTTGCCGGTGTCCAAGGCATTGCTGGAGGCGGTGGTTTGCAGGTCGAGCCCGATAATCACGGCGTGATCGCTCACCGGCCCAAGCGTCTGAATCGTAGCGTTCCGCAAACCCGCGCGGTCCAGTTCATGGCGGATCGAGTCGGTGTTGGGGGGTTGAGAGAATTTTACGTCCACCAGCGTCCCGCCGCGGAAGTCAATCCCATACACCAAGCCGTGGTGAACGATCATCGAAATAATCCCCGTCAACGCCAAGGCCAAAGAAAGGGAAATGAAATACCACTTTATTCCCATCCAGTCAATCTTTGGTTCGTGGAAAAACTCCATGGACCTCTTCACACCTTCCTATTGAAATTGACACCGCAGGGACTCGCCAAGTTCCCAAATATTAGTTGACAGCAATTGGCTGACAGCCCACAGCTAACAGCCGATAGTCAAAAACCCCCACAAATCGGGAGCGGGGCAGTCTGACCTCTTGTAGCGGCGATCTCAGACCGCCGCCTTTTTATTCAATGGAGTTCGGCGGTCAGAGACCGCCGCTACAGCAAACTGAGCCACTATCCCCAAACCGGAAAGCCTGAATAAGGACCAAGGCCCGTTCGGTCTCCTCAACTCATGGCCTCGGCGAAAACAACCGAAACCTGGCACTGACTGTTAGCTGTCGGCTGTTAGCTGTCAGCTTAAATACTGAGCGCCGCACCTTTTTCACGCCGCGAAAGAACGTAATCAAAAATTACCCTCGAAACAAAAACCGAGGTAAACAAGTTCGCAAGCAAGCCGATCGTCAGAGTCACGGCAAAACCCCGAATCGGCCCCGTCCCGAAGGCAAAGAGAATCGCAGCAGAAACGACAGTGGTAACGTGGGTGTCAATAATCGTTCGAAAGGCTTGTTCAAAGCCCGCCGCAACAGCCGCCCCGACGGCCTTGCCAAGCCGCAATTCCTCTCGAATCCGCTCAAAGATGAGCACGTTCGAGTCCACACCCATACCAACGGTCAAAATGACTCCTGCGATGCCCGGCAGCGTAAGAGTTGCGCCAATATAGCCCATCGCAGCGACAAGAATGAGCAGATTCAGTATGAGCGCCACGTCAGCGTTAATTCCCGAGCCGCGATAATAAACCAGCATGAAACCCATCACTGCGAGTAAGCCCACAATCGAGGCAACCACCCCATGGCGGATCGAATCGGCTCCCAGCGACGGGCCGACGGTCTCATCAGAAAGAGGTTTGATCGCGGCAGGCAGGGCGCCGGACCGCAAAACCAGCGCCAAGTCTTGGGCCGACTGCGGGGTGAAATTCCCGCCGCTAATTTCCCCGCGGTCGTTAATCTGGCCGTGAATGATCGGGGCGCTGAAAACGCGGTTGTCCAGAACAATGGCCAGAAGTTTGTTGATGTTCGCGCCGGTCACGCGGCCGAACCGTTCCGCGCCATCGCGGTTCAGCGTGAATTCCACGTTGGGCCGCCCGGCGGAATCATGGGAGGGATCGGCCCCGGTCAAATCGCGCCCCGTGACTGCCGCGATGCGGTTCAACACATACCAATTTTCCGTTCCGTTTTCGGTGCCCGGCACCAGTTCGGTATCCGGCGGCAATACTCCGCCATGGGCGCCGAGGGCTGCCTCACGGGAAGAATAAGGCCCGTCCTGCACCAGCTTCAACTCCAGCAACGCGGTGGATTGCATGATTTCTCTGACGCGTGTTGGATCATCCACTCCCGGCAACTGCACGACGAGTTCGAAATCACCCTCCTGGCCATACTCGGCAATCGTCGGTTCCGTGACCCCCAGCGCGTCAATGCGGCGGCGAATGGTGTCCATTGCCTGCGCTAGCGCCTGGTTGCGAATTGTGGAGGCCGCACTCGCCTTGAGGACCAACTCCCGAGCGGTCACATCCCCGGGAACCCGCACCAAGTCCCAGTCCGAGAATTGGTCGGTCGCTAACGCTTGTAAGTCGGCTGATTTTTCCTGAGGAATACCTTTGATCAGGACCCGGTGAATGGGGGGATTCTGGGTCTTATCGTCGTCCGACTGGATATCCGCGTAGGGGATGTTTTTGGCCTTCAGTTCATCTTTCAATCGCTCGAGCGCCTCGCCGGACGTAATATTCACGGCATCTTCAACCTGCACCTGCAAAATCTGGTCGGTTCCACCTTTCAGGTCCAACCCCAGGTGGATACGGGTGTGGACATTTTCCTTGAGCTCCTGCACGTTCTTGGGAAAACCGATGATTCCCAGAATGCACACCACCACAACAATCAGAATAACTATCGCCCGGCCCCGAATCTTGGTTTCCATGAATGAACTTTCTCAACACCCCTTCCGAAATAGCCTCAACAATCAGCGCCCCTGAACCCTCCCGGCAGTGGGAGCGCCCTTGCCTACGTTTGCTCCTGCGCCAAAGAGCTTGAGGATGAGGCCCTATCGCGCCCCTCTCTGGCGGACTTACGCACAACCCGGCCGGAACCCGATTCTCACGCCTGCTACTTCTTCCCTTTTGCGCCGGACTCCTGCTTGCTTGAGTCCGCTGCCTCATCGGTCACCATCCCGGTAATGGCGGACCGCGCCAGATCAACCTTTACCTGGTTGGCAATCTGCAATTGCACCGTGCCATTCCGGAAGCCCATGATCGTACCGTAAATCCCCCCGCTGGTCACTACCCGATCTCCCGTCTTCAGATTGGCGAGCAGGTCCTGGAGCTTTTTGCGCTGCTGGGATTGCGGCCGCAAGACGAGGAAATACCAGATGGCGAATAGGGGGGCGAAAAAGAAGAGCAACTGGGTAAGCGCGCCCGTCGTGCCAGGGTCCGCCGCCAGGAGAATAGGATTTACGAAGAGGCAATCGATCAAGGTTGAGCCATAGTCTCAGGGATTAGGATGAGAAACCCGTCGGCAGAGCACAGGATTTTCTCGGTTCGGGCTTTCCGGATTCGCTTCGGGATTGTAGCGCCGTCCTTTAGGACGGCACGTGCCGGGCTAAAGCCCGGCGCTACAGATGTGCGCGCACCCTACAGTGGAATTCCGCGAACTCTCCAAACAGGAGACACTGCCTGATTCTGCGCATGGTGTCAAGGTAAAAGTGGAGGTTGTGATGTGTGGCCAATATTGCTCCCAACATTTCGCCAGTTACAAAAAGGTGACGAAGGTAGCGGCGCGAGTAACGCCGGCAAACAGCACAGGTGCACAAGGGGTCAAGCGGTCTGTCGTCCCGGGCGTAGCGGGCGTTTTTAAGAATCACCTTTCCCTCGGAGGTGAAGGCGCAGGCGTTACGAGCGTTGCGAGTCGGCATGACGCAATCGAACATGTCGATACCCCGGGCCACGCCCTCCAGCAGATCTTCCGGTGTGCCCACTCCCATCAGGTAGCGTGGGCGGTCGCGCGGCAGGAGCTCCGCGGTGAACTGCACGGTGTCATACATTTCCGATTTGGTCTCACCCACGGCGAGTCCCCCCACGGCGTAGCCCGCAAAACCCAGGTCCAGCAACCCTTCGGCGCTCTGCCGGCGCAACTCCTTGTCCGTCCCACCTTGCACGATGCCGAAGAGTGTGGGGAAGGTGTCAGGGGTCAGGTGCAAGGGGCTAGGCGTCAGGTGCAAGGTGTCAGGTGTCAGCGCGCGGGTGCAAGGGTTCTCCGGCGGGTTGCCGACTTGCCGCGGGCCGGTTGCGCCCCTTAATCCAAAATCCGAGGTTTCTTTGCCCGGCACCTGACACCTGGCACCTGACACCTCGTTCGCACCTAACACCTGCTCCCTGATACCTGACACCTTCTCTTTTGCCCGCTTCGCCCAACGCGTTGTCAGGCCCACTGCGCGTTGGAGCGTTTCATGGCTGGCCGTATACTCGACGCACTCGTCGAGGCACATCATGATGTCCGAGCCCAAGGCCATTTGAATTTCCACGGCGCGCTCGGGAGAGAGAAAATGCGAGGAGCCATCCAGGTGCGAGCGGAACCACACCCCGTCCTCGGTTACACGGCCCAGGGACTTCAGGCTCATCACCTGAAAACCGCCGCTGTCGGTGAGGATCGGGTGCGGCCACGACATGAAACGATGCAACCCGCCCGCCTCGCGAATCGATTCGTGGCCGGGACGAAGATAAAGATGGTAGGTGTTGCCCAGCAGGATTTGCACCCCCAGCGTTTCCAACTCATCCTGCGTCATCCCCTTCACCGTGCCACCGGTGCCTACAGGCATAAAGATGGGGGTCTCAATCACGCCATGCGGGGTGTGCAACAGACCCGCGCGCGCGCGCGTGACCTTGTCTTCAGCAAGGATTTCAAACTTGATAGGCATGGGGTTTAGAGATTTGTCCTGTCCCCTCTTAGGGCGGCGATAGGGTGAGGGCTGGCGCGCACGGAGTCCTCTTGTTCATGCGGCCCGCCTTGCCCCGCCGTGCTATCCCATCATCGCGGCCCAGCCTGCGTGCCCCAGCACCAGGAGGATCCAAATCCCAAGGTAGGTAAGGAAAATCGCAACCATCCCGACCTTTTTGCCAGTGGCGGCGGAAAGCCCCAGGGAAGACAGGATGATGAACCACACCCGGAGTATGTCGAACGAACTGGCGATCACGTAAAGCGGCTTCGAGGTCTCTCGGGGGTTCAGGAAGAATCCCACCGTAGTGGGAACGGGGTTCTCCGGATTGAATTGCTCGACATCGCCCAATAGAATTACGACCAAACCCAGAACCACCCCCACGAGGAGAACCAGATTGGCGTAGCAAACTACGGAAAAACACGTCTTGAAATTCGCCGAAGCTCCAAAGACGACATTGGCGATAAACAGGCCCACCGCCGCGATGACAAGCAGGAAAATCGGCGAACCCAGAACGCCCCCTACGCGCATGGTGATGGCCGTGAATGTCGCTACTTTTTGAACTGTCTGATCCAACTGCTCCGGGCTCATCTTGGCAGCCTGGCCGCTGATTTCGAGTGACTGCCGGATGATTCGCGCGGCGCCAATTTTCTGCAGCATGGCTTCAATGATAACGATGGCCCCCACCATCGAGATAATGAGGGGCGCAAGGAAATCCGGCCGGCGCACGATCGATTCAAATGCTCGGCCCGGTGAGATGAAAATTCCAACCGCACGGCTGAGGAAAGAATCGCCGGGCTGGTCTTCCGGCACAGGAGGCGCAATCATTGTTTCGCCCATGATTTACCCCTTTTTGAATTCACCTGTCGTCGCGGGATCGAAGAGGCTGCGCTTACTTATCCGCGCAGGCGCATGAGTCTGCGGCCTTTTCTATCCACGGTGAAAATATCAACTCTTTTGCCCGGAAGCAAGACCATTCCGGCGTCCGCAACACTCTGACGAGGGAGTGGAATCCTCGTAGGCATGTCCTAAGGAAAAGTGGGAGAGGTGGGAAGACCCGCGCCGCAACTCTGGGGCTCCCAAACCAGCGTTACGGAATGGCCGCAGCCAAGGGTGGGTGGCGGCGCCGGAAGGGCAAAGCCGCATAACCTTAGAAGGAACCCATCGCCGTTCAACCGCTTCTTTCGGGACGCTTGACGGCCGGTCAAATGAAAGCCACAATCCAGCCGATGAGGTACACCACGGCCCCCCCGTAAAGCAGCAGGGGCTCCAGGAACGCGCGCAGAGTAGCCAGGACGGGATAATCAATGGTAGGCCACGGGCCGTAGCCTCCCCAGTAAACCTTGATGAGCAGACCCAGGACAAACATGGAAAGCGCCCGCCCCCGGAGCACTTT
Organism: Terriglobia bacterium; assembly: GCA_049519635.1. Taxonomy (GTDB): domain Bacteria; phylum Acidobacteriota; class Terriglobia; order UBA7540; family UBA7540; genus Bog-366. The sequence continues at coordinate 22,929 of JBEKQO010000080.1, forward strand.
GGCGCGTTGGGGGCCGACCCAGTAAGTCCGGCTGGTAAAAACCGTGCCGCGCTCCACGCCAAAGGGACCGTCACATTTGCGGCAGACGGTGGCATTGTCGTAATTGGAGTAACCGCAGTAGGTGCAATTTTTCATGGGTGAGCCCCCCCCTGCCCGCAATAGGAGCCGATTCGGCTTGGGTGATACCCTACTGATGGGCGGCGATTTTTCCCGGAGCGGGAAGGTTACTCCCGCGCGTTAGCATCCAGGAACGCCCGCAATTTCCGGCTGCGCGAGGGGTGACGCAGCTTGCGCAACGCCTTGGCTTCAATCTGGCGAATGCGTTCGCGGGTGACGGCAAAGCTCTGTCCGACCTCTTCCAGGGTGTGCTCGCTGCCGTCGTCGAGGCCAAAGCGCATCTTGATGACTTTTTCCTCACGCGGCGTCAGCGTTTTCAGCACCGACTCCGTCTGTTCTTTCAGATTGATATTGATCACTGCTTCCGCCGGTGAAATGACGCCGCGATCTTCAATGAAATCGCCCAAATGCGAGTCTTCCTCTTCCCCGATCGGAGTTTCGAGGGAGATAGGTTCCTGGGCGATCTTCAAGACTTTCCGCACCTTCACCACGGGGATTTCCATCCGCTTGGCGATTTCCTCCGAGGTAGGCTCGCGCCCGTATTCCTGCACCAGCTGGCGCGATGTGCGGATGAGCTTATTGATGGTCTCAATCATGTGCACGGGGATGCGGATGGTGCGCGCCTGGTCAGCAATAGCGCGGGTAATGGCCTGCCGGATCCACCATGTCGCGTAGGTGGAGAATTTGTAACCGCGGCGGTACTCGAATTTGTCCACGGCTTTCATTAAACCGATGTTGCCTTCCTGAATCAGGTCCAGGAACTGGAGACCGCGATTGGTGTATTTCTTGGCGATCGAGACCACCAGCCGGAGGTTGGCTTCAATCAGCTCGCGCTTGGCGATTTCCGCCTGCTCCTCCCCCAGCACGATGCTCTGGTAGCTGCGGCGCAGCTCCATGGTGGTGGAGTGAATGCGGCCCTCAAAATCAACCAGGTCCACCTTTGCCTGACGCAGTTCTTTGCGCAGATCTTTGTTGCCGTTGGTGCGGGTCCCTTGCGCTCGAGGGGGCGCATTTCGTCCACCGCCAGGCGGAGCGCCCCGATCAGGACCTTGCGTTGCGTGTGGGTGAACTGGATCGATCGCAGCAATTGTGAAATCAGGACGCGATGCTCGGCCACCGCCCAACTGTAGCGGCGAAAATCCCGCGGCCGCTTGCTGCGAGGGATGGCGTCGCGTTTGGCCCGCAACTGTCCCAGCTTTTTGTAGAGGCGCTCCATCTCATTGATGGTGTCCCCTACCTCCTTCAAGCGCTGAGCCACGCGCTCTTCCGTCAGCTCGTCGTCATCAAAAACCACCACTTCCTTGATCGATCTCTCCCCCGCCGCGAGCTGCCGGCCCGTCGCAAAAAGGGCCTGAATTACCACGGGAGAACGGGAGAGCGCCTTGAAAACCTTCATTTGCCCGCGCTCGATGCGTTTCGCGATCTCCACTTCACCTTCGCGGGTCAGCAGCGGCACCGTGCCCATTTCCCGCAAGTACATCCGCACCGGGTCGTTGGTTTTGTCCAGGGCTCCGGGAGTCAGATCCAGTTCGACATCCTCGCCGGCTTCATCTCCCTTGAGGTCATCGGTCTTATCCAGCGCAATGCTTTCGGAAGGTTTGCCCCGCGGGGAATCAATCACCTCAATCCCCTCGTTATCGAACATGGAAAGGAGATCGCTGAGGTCTTCCGCCGAATGCACGTCGGAGGGCAGGAGGTCGTTGACCTCGTCGTAAAGCAGATAACCCTTTTCTTTTCCCAGGCTGATCAGTTTGTTTACTTGGTCGAACTTTTCGTCAAACGCCAATGCAATGGCCTCCCAACGGGCAGCAGACTGGTGGTGCTTAGGAATGGAAATAGGCGACACGCCGCGCCCAGCCTCGGCGGTGCCACCGTTGACAACCCTGAAGCAAATTTGATATAAGCCGCCAACTTCCTACGGCTCCTAAAAATTAGATGTAATATAACCCAATTCGTTTGTCCTTGTTCGGTTTTTTTATGGCCGGCCCAGCTTTCGTAACTCTTTGTCAAGATAAGACTTGGCACGCTGCAAATCTGCAAGCCGGACAGAATCCTGAGATTGCACGGCAGCTTCGATATCCCGAAGCAGTTTATCACGGTCGCGCTGGAGGCGCCGGAGTTTGAGCGCTCGCAGGTATCCCCGGGCCTGTTCCAAGTTGGGGGGAACGCCCGGCCAGAAGAGCGCGTCATACGCCAACCGCTTTTCCTGGGGGCTCAGCATGCCTTCGGATTCCGCCAGGTTCAGCTTCTCATTGCGCTTCCGCGCTTCCCACAAACTGGTAAAAACATTCTCCCCGAATAGTCCGCCCGCCGCGCCACTTTCCACGATTTCCGGCAGTAAAGCTTCCGCCACCTCTTCGCTTTCCAGACATGCGCGCAGCAACTGCTTGACGGCGTGGTTCGCGTCTGCCGCCCCCTCTTCCACCACGCGGACTTCCCCACGCTTCTCGCCCGCGGCCCGCCGCAATTCGTCGCGAAGCAAACGCTCATCCACGCGCAACCGCTCTGCCAGGCGCCCCGCCAACTCTGCCCGCAACATGGGGTTGGGCACTTTGATGAGGTAGGGCAGGATCGCATTGACCGCTGCCACTTTGCCCTCCGGGGTACGTATATCGTGGTTCTTCGCGGCACGCTCTGTCAAGTAGTCGAGATAGGACGGCGCGTCTGCAAGCAGTTCGCCGTACGCCTTCGCTCCCTGTTTGCGAATGAATTCATCCGGGTCCAGCCCGCCGGGCAGCGCCAGCACTTTGGCTTCAAATCCCGCTTCCAGCAGCAGCGCCAGCGAGCGCTCCGTCGCCGCCATGCCCGCGGAGTCCGGGTCGTAATTTACCACCACGCGCCTAGTGTACCGGCCCAGCAGCCGGATCTGCCCTTCCGTCAGGCTGGTGCCGCACGACGCCACCACGTTTTCAATGCCGCTCGCAGCCACGGCGATGCAGTCCATGTAGCCTTCCACCAGGATGACGTAATCAAGCTTGCGGATGGCCTGGGCGGCGCGGTCGAGATGATAGAGCAACCGGCTTTTGGTATAGATGGGCGTCTCGGGCGAGTTCAAGTACTTGGGCTGGTCGTCGCCCAGCGCCCGGCCCGCGAATGCCACAACCTTCCCCGCGTCGTTGGCGATGGGGTAGATAATGCGCCGCCGGAAGCGATCGTAGGTGCGTTGGCGTTCGGCATCAAAGATGATCAGCCCGCTCTTCTCCAGAGCCTCCTTTTCAAAATCCAACCCGGACAACTGCCGCAGCAATCCTTGCCCGTCCCCCGGCGCATAGCCAATGCGGAAGCGGCCCACCACTTCGTCCGTCATGCCCCGGTCGGCAAGGTAGGCGCGCGCCATGCGTCCTTCCGCCGTCGCGCCCATCTGCGCGGCGAAAAACTTGGCGGCGATTTCGTGCAACTTCATTAGCGCCGCCCGCAGTTTGGTGTTGGCGTCGTAAGTTTCCTCGCCCGCCCTCTCCTCCAGATGAACCCCCACCTTCTCGGCTACGCGCCGCAGCGCCTCCGGAAACGGCAGGCTGTCCATCTCCATCACAAACTTGAAGACGTCGCCCCCTTTGCCGCAGCCAAAACAGTGGAAGATCTGCTTGATCGGGTGCACCGCAAAAGACGGCGACTTCTCCTGATGGAACGGGCACAGCCCCATGTAATTCGCACCCGCCTTGCGCAGCTTCACATAGTCGCCCACGATCTTGACGATGTCGGCCGCAGCGCGAACTTGATCGACGTTGCTCATGGAAGTGCAGGTGTCAGGTGCCAGGTATCAGGTGTCAGTATCATGAACCCGTACGGCCTCAGCCAGGTGAGGGTAGGACTTTTGGGCTCCCTAACCAGGAAGACCCAAAACCTGGTTATTGAATTCTGACACCTGGCACCTGACACCTGATACCTTGCACTTAAAGTAAGAGAATATTCGACCCGGATTTCCGGAATTCTTCCTTTGGAAACTGCTGGCGGATCAAATCCAAGTAAGCGCGTCCCTTGGGCCGCCCATTCTCGTGCGCGGCGCAAAGCTGGGTAAGGAAGATCAACGCATCGCGGACATCGCTATCTCGCACCGTGGTCATGCCCACGCGCTGCGCTTCCTCCTTCCGGAAATCCGCAATGGACGCCTTCAGATGTTCGTACAAGGCGCGTTGCAGCGCGTAGTCCAGAGGCTTCTCGTAAATGATCCCACTGGTCTGAGTGCGGTACGTTTCCGCCAGCGTCTGGAGCGCCGCCAGGACGTCGGAATCCACCACCGGGCGATGGTCGGCGGCAAACTGGCAGACCGCGTGATCGAGATTGACCAGCAACGCCCCGTGCGCCTCTACGAAACTGCGATTAAATTTGCTCTCCGCAAAGGGCACCTTGGCCCAGTCGATTTCCAGGCGGGTCATGTCGTATTGGCGGCTGGCGACTAGGTGCACGCAATCACTGGGGCAGTCGATGGTCACTTCGCGCTCCGTGCCACAACAGATGGAACAGATGCTCTCCGCGCGCGCCGGGCACAGCCGCTTTGCCTTACGCTTATTGCAAATTGGGCAAACCAAGATTTTCTCCTCAATTTCTTAGAACAGGATTATGCCATACTTTCGCCGCGGGCTTAAGAACGGCAGTAGGCAGAAAGCAGTAGGCAGCGATCACCCTCTGCGAGTCCCGGCGGGGCGGGAAAAGCTGGCAGCGCGGACCTGTTCTGTAGGTCCGCGGCCCTCGGGAGCGGTCAGGGGGAAGAGCCGCAGACCTTGAAAACAGGTCTGCGCTACTTGCTTTGCGATTGGAGATATTCGAATGCACCCCCGAGCCCTGCATCCCGAACCCTCCCGCAACCCCTCGCCGCTGCGCTTCCGGCGCGAAATTCACTGCTAACCCGCATTTCTCACCACGATTTTGGGAGGGCGGGGCTGTCATTCTGAGGAGCCACAGGCGACGAAGAATCTCGCACTGCCTTGAAAATGCTCAGAACGAGATTCTTCGCTGCGCTCAGAATGACAGCAAATTGGCTCAGAATGACAGCGCTTTCGAGTTTTTCCGCAGCCTGTGAAGCCCCGCCCTTCCAGACCGGTGGTAAGAAATCCGGGCTAACTCTTTGCATATCATAGAGTCATCCCGAAAACAGCGTAACTCGTTTATTTTCATAAACTCATCCAGAGCATTTTTCTATGCCCTTTGTTTTCAATGACTCATCCAGGGGACTCTTCATTTTTAACATCTTTTTGCCAGCAGGCTCTCCGGGCGTAACATTGACCGGCGAATGGGACAGAAGGTCCGGGCCCCCGGAGGGGCGTTCCGTCCCAGCCCAAGCCACCGGCATGGGTCAAGACCCGCACCCATTTTCCATCTCCAGCCCGAAAGGGGCAAGCCCTTCGGCCGGCGACGGAAAGCAGAAGGCCGCAGTAAAACCTTCCCAGGCTCGATGCCGGCATTGCCGTTCCGCGCCCTTGCCATTCCATTGTCATGAGGAGGCGCAAACCAGGTGTCAGGCGCCAGATAACGGGTTCCAGTCGCCGGGACGAGTCTTTTGCATTTGTGCGAAGATGGCGGCGCCGCTCCCGGCCCTTCTCGCTCCCCTGAGTGTGTGAATTCACTACCACGCCCTTTCTCTATTTGTAGCCTAGCAATTTGACGGCCATCCTCAACAATGTTATGGGCAAATGCCCTGCCGGTGGGAACAAAGCAGTAGGCAGTAGGCAGTAGGCCGCGATCACCCTTTGCGAGTCCCAGCGAGGCGGGAAAAGGTGGTAGTGCGGACCTGTTCTGTAGGTCCGCGGCCCTCGGGAGCGGTCAGGGGGAAGAGCCGCAGACCTTGAAAACAGGTCTGCGCTACTTGCTAGCTTTTGCCGGCAAGTCCAGCGCGGATCTCTTCGCTGGCGGGTTTTCTCACCACGGGTCTGGAAGGGCGGGGCTTCCCAGGCTGCGGGAAAACGCTTCAGCGCGGACAACCACACGGCGGAGGGTGACCAACAGGACACCCACCCCGGCACCCAAGGTGCCACCCCTCCTGAATCAGGAGGGGAGTTGGCCAAAGAACCCCCTCCTCAGATGAGGAGGGGTGGCGCGCCGAGCCCCGGGGTGATTATCTCTTCGAACCAAAAGCACAAAGTCGCAACCAGCACCACCCCATCGCTCCTTCTCAACTGAGGAGAGGAGCATTTTCAAGGCAGCGGGGCGGCAGAACCGCTGGCCAGCAGCCGGGTGATCAAGCGTAACTTGGATCTGCGCGGTCACTAACCTTCGGATTTGAGAATCAAAGATGACGGCGCTCATAGAGCAAACTATGGCAGCGCGGGCCTGAACGATCGGGCAGGGCCTTTTATCGTCAACGGGGGACGACTGATATCGGGGGACAAGGTATAATTGGGATTCTTAGGAAAAACCTCTTGCAGGAACGCGGCGACCGAGTCGTTGTGGTGGCGTGCGTGACGAGGATTGTGCAGCAGTGAGCAGAGCTGACAATATAACCATTGAATTAGCGCCGAGCGCAACGGAGGATGTGCGCGTTTTGATCGCTGAGCTCGATCGGGAACTCTCGGCGGAGTACTCCTCAGAGCAGCGGCACGGGCTGGCGCTGGAGGCGATTTTCCAACCCCATATCCGGTTCTTCCTGGCACGACTAGACGGTGCGGCAGTAGGATGCGGCGGGGTGGCATTGTTCGCCGACTTCGCTGAAGTGAAGCGCATGTACGTGCGCGATGTCGCGCGCGGGCGCGGGGTGGCTCAGGCGTTGCTGGCGCGAATCGAGACGGAGGCGCGCAAAGCCGGGCTTGACCTATTGCGGCTGGAGACGGGAAACCGTCAAGTCGCGGCTCTACGCCTCTATGCACGGGCCGAGTTCCAACTCTGCGCGGCGTTCGGCGCCTACGCCATGATGGCGCCGCAGGCCGTCGCGACCAGTGTCTTCTTAGAAAAACGACTCGAGCCGCCTACTACCTGATGCCGGTTGAATATATAGACGCTCAGCGTGAACGCCTGTTTTCGACTATTTTGGCATACCACAGTCCAAAATCCCGTCGCTGGTATCACTTTGGACGCCTTCTTTGAGGGTGATGCGCTACGCTAGACCGGATTTGTCACCACCCTTGGATGCTCGTGGCGGTTTGCCGGAAGGGCGGGGCTGAACAGGCTGCGGAAAAACTCGCAAGCGCTGTCATTCTGCGGAGCAGCGGCGACGAAGAATCTCGCATTGCCTTGAAAACACTCAGAGCAAGATCCTTCGCTTCGCTCAGGATGACAGTTTGATGGGTTTTTCCGCAGCCTGTAAAGCCCCGCCCTTCCAGGCCCGTGGTGAGAAATCCCGGCTAGACGACTTGGTACAATCGTGCCCATGAAGGCGAATGTGCAAGCGCGATTGGACCGGCGCTCCCAAATTGCTTTAGAACGGCTGGTGCATCGGCTGGGTTGGAGCCCTTCCCGCGCGGTGGGTGAGCGACCTCTATTCTGTGCGGATTGGACGGGGTTACCGCGCGCTCGGCGCTATGGAAGGCTCCACCGTCGTGAGGTTCAGGATTGGCTCTCAGGCCAAATGCGACCGCCTGCTGGGCTGACCACTTGATGGTCGATTTCCCCCCGCGCTGACCGGAATCCAAATTCGAAAATTCGCAGAATCCTCTTGACCCCTCGCGCCGCATGGCGAAAACTGGACGGAAGAGCAGTGGTTAGTGGCTATTGGTCAGTAGTGGGGGGAGCGACTATCCACGGATCACTGACAATGGGTTTTAATATGGCGGAAGTTTCCTCACGCGCTGCTGACGTGCTGATTATCGGTGGCGGGATCATCGGTTGTTCGATTGCCTGGCGCCTGGCGCAGGCGGGGATGAAGGTCACGGTCCTCGACCGCTCCGAACCGGGCGCGGAAGCCAGTTCCGCCGCGGCGGGGATGGTCGCGCCGTTGGGGGAGATGGTTGAGCCCCGGACGTTCGCGGAACTGTGCGTCGCCAGCCGCAGCCTCTACCCGCGCTTCGCGGCGGAGATTGAAGAGTCCAGTGGCCATCATACCGGTTATCGCAGCGATGGCTCACTGCTGGTGGCGCTCAACGAAGAAATGGACAAAGAACTTGCGGAGGTCCACCACACGCAGACCGCGCAGGGCTTTATCCTCCATCCGCTCACGGCCGCAGAGGTTCAGGATCGCGTTGTGGGACTTTCCCTCCAGATTCGCAGCGGCCTCTTTATCCCCGGTGATCATTGGGTGGACAACGAGCGCCTGATGCGCGCGCTGCTCATCGTCTGCCAGCGCGCCGGCGTGCGGTTTGAAGCAGGGCACGCCGTTCACAAGTTCCAAACCAAGGAGGGCCGCGTCGCGGGCGTCGCAGCGGAAGACGGCGCCAGCTTTACGGCCAAGACCTACGTGCTGGCAGCGGGATGCTGGTCCGGCGAAGTCGCCAATAGGCTCGGAATTCACCTGCCGGTCACGCCCTGCCGCGGGCAGGTGATGGAGTTTGAGTCTCCGCGCGAGATACCCTTCGTGGTGCGCGCCGGGATTCACTACCTGGTACCGCGGCCGGAACGGCGCGTCCTGTTGGGAACGACCGCGGAATACACCGGCTTCGAGAAGGCGGTAACGGCAGAAGGGTTGCTCTCTATACTCCAAGGCACGGTGCGTCTGTCGCCGCGGGTTGGCGAGTTCCGCTTTCTGCGCGCGTGGGCCGGCCTGCGGCCCGACACGGCGGACCACCTGCCCATTCTGGGTTATGGAGAATTTGAAAACCTGGTCTTCGCTACCGGCCACTTCCGCAACGGCATCTTGCTGGCGCCAGTGACGGCGGAAATCGTTGCGGATCTCATTCTGAAAGGTTCAACTTCCCGGCCGATCGAAGCCTACCGGCCCACCCGGTTCACGGGATCGGGAGATCGGGTGATCGGGTGAGCAAAAGGCAAATTCGACGTTCATGGTTCTTTGCTCTCCCGATCATCCGATCACCCGATTAGTTGATGACCGGTTCATCCATGGTCGCGCGGCGACGGGGATCGCCCGAGGTTTCCAGCGAGCGTACCAAGGCCTCCACAACATTCGGATCGAACTGCGTCCCGCGACAGCGGTACAACTCCTCAATAGCCTCTTCGAGGGTACGTACAGGCTTGTAAGCTCGCTCGGAAACCATGGTATCGAAGCAGTCGGCGACGGTGATAATCCTGGCGCCGAGCGGGATATCCTCACCCCTCAGTTGGTCGGGATAACCCGTCCCATCGAACCTCTCATGATGATGCCGCACCATCCCCCGAATCCGCCCGATGGCCTTCATCTTGAGCGGTTCGAGAATTTTCGCGCCCAACGGGGCGTGGCTCTTCATCACTTCGTACTCTTCCGGGGTTAAACGCGAGGGCTTGTTGAGAATCGACTCCGGCACGCCGATCTTGCCGATATCATGAAGGATGCCACCCAGGCGAACTTCCTCAATCACTGTATCGCGCAGGCCCATCTGCCGGGCGATCTGCGAGGCGAGCCTGGACACTGCCTGCGAATGGCCCTGCGTGTAATGGTCCTTGGCATCAATGGCAAAAGCCAGCGCGGTCACCGTATCCATCAACGAGGGAGCGTCGCCGTTGCCATTCAGCATGAGGTTCTGGAAGCGTTCCAGGTAATGATCGAATGCCTCCGGCCCCGTGGAGAATATGCGCTTCATGGTGACGCCCAGATAGGCCTCCAACAACTGGCGTTCCCAGTCGGCCGGCGCTGACTCGGGGCCCAGGGTCGCCACCCGCACGCGATTGCCGTCCTGATGCTTGGCGAGATACATGCCGGAATCCGCCACGCGGAGGATATCCTCCTGGGTGGGGCCGTGCAAGGGAAAGGTAGCAATTCCGAAGCTGGCAGTCACACCATGGGCCACCAGATAGCGGTCCGATTCAATGGTCGCACGCAGGCGTTCAGCCAGGATCTCCGCCTGTTCGGCGCGCGTTTCCGGCAACATGATGGCAAACTCATCGCCTCCGTATCGCGCCACCACATTCGACAGCCGCACCTGGTCGTTGAGCAAATCGGCCACCGCCCTCAGGACCTTGTCACCTTCCAAATGGCCGCGCCGGTCGTTGACCTGCTTGAACCCGTCCAAGTCCATCATGATCACAGAGAACATGTGGCCCGCGCGCGTCGAGCGGCGCCACTCGCGATCGAGCGCTTCCATAAAGAAACGATGGGTTTTCAACCCCGTCAGCCCGTCGGTGATGGCCTGCTCCAAGGCCACTTGATAGGCGCGCGCGTTGTGCAGGGCAATCGCCAGTTGGTCCGCCAAGGCTCGCAGGGTGAGCACGTCCTGCGGCGAGAACGCATAGGCCTTCCGGCTTTCCAGGCTCAAAACCCCCATTATTTCCTCGCGATACCTCAGGGGAAGGCTGAGCGCCGACCGGATGCCGGGATGAAGGGCAATGTAGCGCGGTTCCTTCACCACCGAGTTTGCCAGCACCGACTCGCCCGTATCCGCCGCCACGCCCGCCAGGCCTTCACCCATGCGAATGCGGCGGCCCATCAGCTCCGGACCGTAACCTGCCTCCGCCTCCACCACCAAGTCCGCGCGCCCCGCGTCCAGCATCTCGATCCGCGCCAAGTCGTAACCGAAAGCGGTGCGGACTTGCTGGCAGATGCTGGGCAGCAACTCCAGCGGGTTCAAGACCGAATTGGCCTTGCGCCCCAGTTCGTTGAGCAAAGCCAGGTGGCTCGAGCGCCGCTGTTCCCCCTGGAAGAGGCGGGCGTTCCCCACAGCGACGGCAGCCTCCTGCGCCAGCGCTTGCACCAGCTCAAACTGCGCCTTGGTAACCGCATTTTCGCGCTCCATATCGGCCAGCGCCAGCACGCCAATGGTTCCATCGGAAAAATGGAGGGGCACTCCACACCAAGTCTGGATGCGCGGATTCATGGGCGCCAACCCTAACCGCCGTGCCGCGCCCTGAACGTCACCGGCCGTCAACAGCGGCTGGCGGGTGCGCTGCACATGTTGCGCCAGTGTACTCGCCGGCGCGCCTGGCACCGTGCCCTGCGGCCCCTCGCCCGCAAAGGGGACTACCACTTCCAGCGACCCTTCCGCGGTCTCCTGCAAGGCCAAACCGAAGTTTGTCCCACCCAACAATCCTTTCAAATCCTGCCGGAGGATTTCAATTTGGGCGTTTATATCGAAAGTGGCACGCAGAGCTTCGCCGACGCGGTGAATGATTCGCAGCTCCTCTTCGCGCCGCGCGGCCACCTGGTTCAGCGACCAGTTCTCAATCGCCACGCTTACCTGGTGGCCGATCGCCAGCATCGCGCGCAGTTCCTGCGGCTCAAACCCCCGGGCGCGGCGGAAACCCAGGATCAGGGCGCCATAACATTTCTCCCGAACCTGCAACCCGACAACAATCAGAGTCCGCAGCCCCTCGCCCCTCAAAACCTCGCGAAATTCGTGGAAGACAGGATCGCGCTGCCAAGCCGCCACCACCTCCGAGCGGCGCAGGTCCCCGAAAAGCATCAGGGGGCCCCAGCGTTCGCCGCTGGAAAGCACAAAGCGGCGCAGGGGATCCTGACTCAGCCTCTCCGCCGCCTGCGTAGAAATTCCCCGGATGCTACAGTAAAGCTTTCCGTCGTCACTCTGCTGATGCACCAGGAGGCAACCCTCCTGCGTGTCGAGCATCTCCAAAGCGCCCTGCAGCGAATGGTCCACCATCTGTTGGGGATCACGACACTCGGAAAGTTCTTTGCTGAAAAAATGGAGGCTGGAAAGCCAAAAGACATCCGTCTTGCGGCGCAGCCTTTGGCTCCGTCCGCGCAGATAAGGGGCAACGAGACCCACCAGCACAAGCCCGAACACCAGCGTCGGAAGAAAAAGAGCATCCCCCGGGGCGCTCAGATAGTTCTCCATCGCAGTCACTCCAGGCGCGGAGGTACTACGACACCCCCCTTGCCGGACCCCTGCCTAACCCCGTGTCTCGCTTCAACTGGCGCATTATCGCGGAGCACGGAGGAAATTTTCATCGTGCGAAGATGGCCGAAGGATTTCCCCTCCCTATCGGCCTGACTGTTGATCCATGGATGGACTATACGCTACCCCATTGGGTGCGTCAATCGTGGTTCGGTTTTAATGTAAAGAAATGCTTATCATATTGATGATAATATTGTTGATAATAGTGGAGGTGGGGGTGATTTTTTTTCGCGTGTCGGCGGCGCGCCGAGTCAGGAAAAAACTGCGCACGGGATTCGCCTTTTTTAGGGAGGCGAGCAGGCCAAATTTAGAGGAAAGGGGGACGCAAATCCTCTCAAGTTCTTTCCAGAAAGTCCGATAAGAAGAATAGCTTCATAGCCCGCCAGTGCTGCGGTTTGACCCGCCACATGCAGCGCTGAGCCCTTGGCGGCAGGTTCGAAGATTTCTTTACCCCGACGAACACGCTTGCCGCCAAGGCACCCGCCTTAACCCGATACAGTCCACATTCCTCAGTTTGCTGTCGGTGCAAGATTGGTGAAGAGCTATGCTTGATGAATCCCTGCCCACTGCCGAGGGGCTGATCCTTACCCCTGTCTTCGCCTGGACATCAGCGGGGTGCGTGCATTCACAGGCTGCGGAAAAACCCTTCCGTGCTGTCATTCTGAGCAGAGCGAAGGATCTCGCCCTGAGTATTTTCATGGGAATGCGACATTCTTCCTTCGCGATGTTCAGGTCCGCCTGCGGCTCCTCAGGATGACTTTGCCGAAGGGTTTTTCCGCAGCCTGTGAATGCCCCCCCCCGGCGTCCAGGAGAAGATATGGAGCATGATCAGTCCCCCGGGAGAGGGCTCGGATTGTGGCTTCTCCCCGCGTCCGGCGGAAGATATTCGATTCCCACGCGGGCATTGGTTCACTCTGCCCAAAGTCTGTTACAATGTTTTCTCGGGCTCCCAAGTAGAAGACATGCGCATTGCCATTCGACTTCTGGCCATTCTGACCATTGCCGCGCTGCTCGCCTCCGGCGTGCGCTGGGCTTCCCTGCGGGGTCCCATGGAGGCGTGCGCGTGCCCCCCCGCAGCCTGCATATGCACAGGCCACCACCATGGTTTTGGGCACCTTCCAATTTGCTCCATGGCCAATGGCGGCCAATGCGGATTGGGATCGCACGACAGCTATCTGAGTTCGCTCCTGAGCAATTTGATTTATGAACCCACCGAACACCCTTGGTTGAATCCGCCCGCAACTTGGAAATTTGGTCACGACACCCCAGATTTAAGCTTGTTGCCATCGCATGTGCGCATTCCTGAGCAACCTCCGCGCGCCAGCCTCTAATTCATCCTCAATACCCAGGATGTTCGCGCGACCTACGCTGTATTCCAGTGGGTGGAACCGGGAAAAACCGCTGAACCTCCTGGGATTCCTCGCTTGCCTACGGCCGGCGCTTAAATTCTATTCATCCAAAAGGAGGCTTCATGCGAAGGCTCGTATCCTGTTTGTGCCTGGCGGTCTTTCTAATGTTTGGTTCCCTGCTCCACGCCACAATTTTTGGAAGAATACAAGGAATCGTACACGACCCACAGCATCGGCCGGTGGCCGGAGCGTCGGTAAAGTTGCAGGCGATTACCTCGGATTGGTCTCAAACCGCGCCATCGGACGATAACGGGGAGTTTTCGTTCGCCGCCGTGCCGGTCGGCGACTATAAGATCACCGTCGCTCAGTCTAAATTCCAGACTGCGGAGCAGACGGTCACTGTCAATTCCGGCTCATCACCGATTCTTCACTTTCAACTGGCGCTTGCCACGGTGAATCAAACTACCGTTGTCGTCGCCCGGGGAGAAGTGGCCAACATGGATTCGGTAACCCCCACCACTTTGACCGATCGCCAGGACATATCCCAAACTCCCGGCGCCGACCGCACCAACAGCTTGGCGATGATCACCGACTACGTTCCCGCGGCCTACGTGACCCACGACATGTTGCATATGCGAGGCGGCCACCAGGTGGACTGGCTGATTGACGGCGTACCCATACCCAACACCAACATCGCTGCCAACATAGCCCCGGTGATTGACCCCAAGGACATTGATTATCTCGAGGTGCAAAGAGGCAGCTATGAGGCCGACTTGGGAGATCGTACGTACGGAATCTTCAACATCGTGCCCCGAACCGGCTTCGAGCGTGACCATGAGGCGGAACTCGTCACCACTTTCGGCAATTGGTTTCAAACGAATGATCAGCTCAATTTCGGAGGGCACACTCAGCGCTTCGCCTATTACGCCAGTGTGAACGGAAATCGCAGCAACTACGGTCTACAGACCCCAATTGCGCAAGTTTTTCACGACGCGGAGAACGGCTACGGGGGATTCGCTTCCTTCATTTTCAATCCCGATGCCAAGAACCAACTTCGGCTGGTCACCTCCTTACGGGAGGATTACTACCAGATCCCCTATGACCCGAATCCCAATTCAACCGGAAATCAACAGCTTACGGCGGCAGGTGAGTCCCCCAGTTACGACCTCCGTGATGGCGAGCATGAGCGCGACGGCTACGTCACCTTCTCCTGGGTCCACACCTTCAATACCAATGCGCTGCTTACGGTTTCTCCTTTTTATCACTACAACAGCGCCGACTACCACGGCGGCGCGAACGATTATCCTGCCATCTCAAGCATGGATCAGGCCGCCCATTACGGGGGCTTGCAGGCGACTTTTAACGCACACGCCTGGAGAAACGACGTTGAGGTCGGTGTGTACGGGTTCGCGCAGCACCAGCACAACCTCTTCGATAACCACTTCACCGACGGCAGCGAAAACTTCCCCGCCTCTTCGATAGGCGTAACGGGAGGCCTTGAGAGCACATTCATCAACGACAAGTTCAAAGTGACCTCGTGGCTGACCTTAATCGCCGGCCTCCGCCAAACCCACTTTACGGCGGACGTGGTGGAGAACGCGACGGACCCGCGTTTTGGTCTTGCCCTCAGAGTTCCGCGACTGAACTGGGTCTTTCGCGCCTTTTACGGTAAATTCTATCAAGCCCCGCCGCTGGTGACGGCCACCGGCCCTCTGCTCGGTTTAGCCAACACCCAGAATTTTACTTTCGCTCCCCTGCACGGCGAGCGCGATGAAGAACACCAATTCGGCGTCACGATTCCTTATCGCGGCTGGGTGCTCGACGCCGACACATTTCAAACCGAGGCCAGCAATTGGCTGGATCATAACAACATCGGAGAATCAAATCTCTTCTGGCCGATCACGTGGGATGCCGCCTTGATTCAAGGTTGGGAACTCACCCTGCGGTCACCCCGCCTCTGGCATCGCGGCCAATTTCACCTTGCCTACTCGAATCAAATCGCGCAGGCAACCTCACCCATCACCGGAGGCTTGATCTGCCCTACGAGCAATGACACGGCATGTCCACTCGATATACCGCCTGGATATTCACCGGTAGACCATGATCAGAGAAACACGTTGAACTTCGGTTTCAATGGAAATCTGCCCTGGCACGCGTACGCTTCGGCGAATGCGTACTACGGCTCCGGGTTCACCAACGGGATTCCCGACGCGCAATATCCGGGGCCGTACCTGCCTGCGCACATGACGTTCGATGTTTCGCTGGGGAAAACCTTCCGCGACAAATACACGTTTTCCGTAACCGCGCTGAATGTGGCCAACAAGCGCGTGGAGCTGGACAACAGTCTGACGTTCGGAGGCTTTCACTACAACGACCCGCGCCAAATTTACGGCGAATTCAGGTACCGCTTCCACTTCTAGTTTTGGGCCTCGGATGTTCGTTGGTAAAGTCAGCCCGCGTAGCGGGTGGGGCCGGGGCGCCTATGCAGATAATACGACTTCGCGAGATTTACCACGATCCGGGGTGTACAATTTCCCCCGCGCCCTCTCACGAGGTCGCGCAGTCCTATCCAGGGAAGGTCTGTAATGCGTGCGCATAAGTACCCAATATGGCTCGCAGGCTTGGGCATGATATTTGCCATGGCCGCTTGCCAAACCGGAAAGCCCTTGCCGCAGCAGCGCTTTGATCTGCGAGGGAAAGTGGTTGGGGTAGACAAGAATCAGGGCACGGTGACAGTGGCGCACCAAGCAGTTCAAGGTTACATGGGCGCCATGACGATGAGCTTTTCCCTCAAGGACAAATGGGCCTTTAAGGTTCTCAAGCCGGGTCAATCCGTGAGCGCAACATTGGTAATTGAAGGCGATCGTTCCTGGCTGGAAGGTATCGTCATGACCGAAGAGGGCAAGCCGGAGGGCAACTCGCTCGCGCCTCCGGAAGCTGGGGGCACACCTCTGGGGAAAGAAGTGCCGGACTTCGCGCTTATCAATCAGGATGGAAAGCGAATACATCTCCATCAGTACCACGGCAAGGCCTTGCTGCTGACCTTCATCTACACGCGGTGCCCGCTTCCCGACTATTGCCCCCTGATGAGCAAGAACTTTGCCCAAATTTGGGAGCAGGTACGGAGTGACCCTAAGTTTTCCGCTTCCACCCACCTACTGAGCATTAGCATCGACCCGGCGTACGATAAGCCCGCCGTCCTGCGGGCCTATGGCTTGGACTGCACGGGCAACCCCCGTCCATTCGATGATTGGGAATTTGCCTCGGGCACGCCGGAGCAAGTCCGCAAAGTGGCTGAGTTCTTTGGCCTGAAATACTGGGCCGAGGGAGGCCAAATCGTGCATGCCCTGGCCACTGGGCTCGTTAATCCGGACGGAAAGGTGGTTAAGATCTACCGTGGCAACGAATGGCGACCCGCTGACGTGCTCGCTGATCTCCGGTCTCTCCCACGTGGTTAATATCGACCGACCGCCGTGGGCTGCGTTAAAATTCGATGGGGTTGAAAAGGACCCCTCACCCGCCCGAGGGCAAAGTAGACAGAGGACGTGATCCGACGGAATCCTCGACTTATGTGCTCTTCAGGCGCCGGGCTTGCGGAAGACGACAATGTAAATTGGGTGGAATGCATCTCGGCTGGGCCATTCGTTGAGAGACTTCACCACCTCAAAACCCGCAGACGTAAGCTCCTCGATCAAAATCTTCTGCGGCATGCCGTGGCCGCCGCGGTTTTCGGGTACGCCCTCCACCCTTTTCGTCCCAGGTCGCGGTTCCACATCAATCACCGCCAACAGTCCGCCGGGTTTGAGCGAGCGAAAGAGGCTCGCGTCGAGTTCCGCCGGCTTGGTGACGTGATGATAGACGAGCCGCATGAAGATGGAATCGCAACACTCAGGCGGAAGGTTCGTCTGAGCCTCGCCGGCTGGGATTGTCGTGATGTTTTTCTCCTTCGCTGCAAGTGCTTCAAGAGGGGCCAGTTTTTGGGTACCAATTTCCGTCGTGTAGACCCGCCCTGTCGCGCCCACACGCTTGGCGGCGGCGAGAGTCAACTCTCCCCTGCCAGCGCCGATTTCGGCCACGGTGCTGCCTTGCTGCCAGTTCAGCTCCAAGGCCAGCCTGTCGGCTTCCTCCTGGTAAGTGTTCTCCTCGGCGCGGCCGGAGGCAACATTCAACGCGGACAGGAGCAGAGCGATGATGAACGATCGGCGCCGCAGGTGAATCAGGATTTCCATTTTGAGATCCCCAAGCATAACGGTATACCCACCAGCAGTTCGGTCACAACCGCAATTTTGCACTTAACAGCTTATGAAGAGGTTGGGTAGCGCCCTATTTTGAATGTAGCGCCGCCCTTTAGGGCGGCACATGCCGGGCTAAAGCCCGGCGCTACGTCGCAAATTAGGACACTACCAGAGCTTGTGAAAAGTGTTCTTAGCTTGTCAAGTTGTCCGGTTTTCATAGCAAGTGATCTGTCCGGTTTTGGTTTTTCTTCTCCTGCACAAATTTGAGGGCCACCGCCGCCGTCGTCGCTGTGGGAATGTGGGAA
>JBEKQO010000081.1:0-24016 GCA_049519635.1 Terriglobia bacterium
AGCTGTGAAAAAATCAATTTTGGGCCTGTTATCCACGATGTAACTCATTGAAAATGCATGATGCCAAAATTTGAAAATCCGATTTTTTCACGGCTTCTCTTGGCCGTGACCGTTCACGGGCGGGACGCCCGCGGCACTTCCAAACGACATCACTACCCGAGTCTTAGCCTTCTCCAAGGGGAGAAGGTGGCCGACGGAGGAGGCCGGATGAGGGGTTAATTCAGGATGGCGGCAAGACGACGATCCACGGCGAAGACCCGTCCATGCGGAATGACCCCTCACCCGGCCCGCACCGGCTGGTGAAAGCGCCGGTCGCGGTCCACCCTCTCCCCCTCGGGAGAGGGTAGGGAATCCATAGCGCAACATTAGAATGGAGGAATTTGTTCTTAGGAACAAAAGTGAGGGCCCTACATCTCGCGGCGGCCTTCGATGGCTTTGAGTATGGTAACTTCGTCCGCGTACTCCAATTCCGAGCCCACGGGAATTCCCATGGCGATGCGGCTTACCTTCACACCCAGCGGTTTGATGAGGCGGGAAATGTAGACGGCGGTGGCTTCACCCTCGACGTTGGGGCTGGTCGCAAGGATCAACTCTTTTACTTTGCCGCCTCTCAGGCGCTCGAGCAAGTTCTTGAGCTTCAGTTGGTCCGGTCCAATGCCTTGCAGCGGCGAAAGGGCTCCGTGCAAAACGTGGTATTGCCCGCGGAACTCGCGGGTCTTTTCCACGGCGATAACATTATAAGGCGTCTCCACCACGCAAATCACTTCACCGTCGCGCCGGGGATCCGTGCAGTACTCACAGGGATCGAGTTCCGTCAGGTTATTGCACACGCTGCACAAACGGATTTTGTCCTTGGCGTCGATGATCGCCGCGGCCAGACGCTGTGCGTCCTCCCGCGAGGCGCGTTCCAGGTGGAAGGCGATGCGCTGCGCGGATTTCTGCCCGATCCCAGGCAGACGCTTCAGTTCGTCAATCAGGCGAGCCAAAGGCTCAGCGTAGTCTTTCATGGGTTTGACAACTGACAGGATTCAAAGTCGAAAATCGAAATTCTAGGATGCACCCTTCCTCCGATTGAGCGGGTTGGCTCTACACTATTCGCTTGTGGGTATTCTTGTTCTGGGGCATCCATAAGAAGGATTGTGTGCGCAACGTCGACTTTAATGTACGGCATCAATGCTGGCGGCGAATTCCCAAGTTCGATTTTCGAGTTTCGGCTCCCCTCAGGTCAAGCCTGGAAGGCTTAGCCCGCCCGCCATGCTGCCCATGTGGCTTGCCATCTGCTCGTCCACTTTTCGCGAGGCTTCGTTGATAGCAACCAGGATCAAATCCTGCAACATTTCCAGATCCTGCGAGGCATACACCTCAGGATCGATGCGCACCTCGTGGAGCTGCTTCTGGCCATTCATTTTTACAGAGACCATGCCACCGCCCGCCGTGGCTTCCACCACCAACTCATCCAGTTGTTTCTGCAATTGTTCCTGGAATTGCTGGACTTGCTTCAGCATCTGTTGCATTTGCTGCAGGTTTTTCATTGATCACTCCCGGCTCAGGTCTTTCACGTCCAACACCGAGCCGTCAAACTTCTTGCGAAAAGCTTCCACCGCATGATCGCGCTCGGCGCGTTCGCGCGCGTTGGGCCGTTCCACACGAGCTTCAACTTCCTGCCCTTCAAGTTTAACACAAATCTTCACAGGTTGGCCCAGCACTTGGGCGCAAACCGTGCGGAGTATTTCCTGCTGCTCGCGGCTCTTGAGCAAATCCGCAAAAAAGGAATCCTTCTGGGCATAGACAAATGTGGCCTCACCATTCTCAAAACGCCAATTTGCCATGTGCTCCAGGCAACTACCAAGAAAGTTCGATTGGCCGTAGACCTTGGATTTGACGGCGGTCAGCACCGCATCCTCGTTGGCGGGCGCGGTAGGCGCGGCAGTTTCCACCGGTGCTGGCGAGCGCTGCGCTGCCGTCACCGGCGCGGGCAAAGGTTCTTCCGCCAGGGGCTTTTCGAAACTCGCGGGGCGAACCTGGCGCGAGGGTTCCGCCGCCAAGCGCGTGGGGGGAGCCACGGCGGGGCGCGGGGCAGGAGAGCTTTTGCCCGGCCCGGCCGTGCCGCCGAGCCCGCTGAGCAGCGTCTCGAGCGACGCCAGACGCCGCGCGTGCACCATCTTCATCAATGCCAGTTCCAGATGGAAGCGCGGTACGAGCGCATAGCGCATCTCGCTCTCCGCCCGCAGCAGGATATTAAAAAACCGCGAGAGGTCTTCTTCACTGAAGCGCCCTGCAATCTCGCCGATCTGCTGCCGCTGATCGTTGGGAACCTGGAGTAGCGTGCTCTCGGCCCCGCAAGTGCGCCCAATCATCAGGTCGCGGACAAAGCGCGTGAGTTCGCCGCAGAAGTGGGCGAGTTCATAACCTTCCGAGGCCAGTTGTCCCACCCGTTCCAGAACCCGGCGAGCGTCCGCGGCATCGATGGCTCTCACGATCTCCGCCAACAATTCCGCCGGCACCACCCCCAGCACTTGCCGTACACGCTTTTCGTCCAGGTGTTCGCCGCAGGCGGCAATCACCTGATCGAGCAGCGAGAGCGCGTCGCGCAGGCTGCCTTCGGCCGCTTGCGCCAGCGTGGAGAGGGCGCCTTCATCGGCGTCAACACCTTCATCCGCCGCCACTGCGCGGAGTCGATCGTAGATTTCACCATAATCCAGCAGGCGAAAGGCAAAATGCTGACAGCGCGACTGGATGGTAGGGGGCAGTTTGTGCGGCTCCGTCGTCGCCAGCATGAAGAGTGAGCGCGGGGGCGGTTCCTCCAAGGTCTTGAGTAGCGCGTTGAAGGCCTCCGTGGTCAGCATGTGCGCTTCGTCAATGATGAAGATCTTGTAGCGATCGCGCGCGGGCAGGTATCGCACCGCTTCCCGCAATTCCCGGATTTCGTCGATACCACGATTGGAGGCGGCGTCAATTTCCTGGACGTCCACGGAATTCCCCGTGGTGATTTCCAAACACGATGGGCACGTGCCGTCGGGCGCCACGGTGGGGCCGGCGAAGCAATTAAGCGCCTTGGCCAGGATGCGCGCGGTGGTGGTCTTGCCTACGCCGCGTGCCCCCGAAAAAATGTACCCGTGGGCGACTCGATCCGTCTGGATGGCGTTTTTCAGAGTGTCGGTTACCAGGTGCTGACCCACCACGTCATCAAAAGTTTGGGGGCGATATTTCCGGGCGATGACTTGGTAAGACATGGGAAGGGAATTTTAGAATTCGAATTTTCGATCTTGGATTAAGGCCTTCGCCGTACGGCGCTCGTGCTCGGTGGTCCGCTGCCCTGAGTTTTCCGCCAGCCGACCTCCTCCACCTGTATTCCCCTCTCCTTTAGGAAAGCTGCTACAAGGTGGCTGCGTGCTTGCGTGTTGCGATGGACAATTAACCACGAAGGCCGGGCGTTTTCAATCTAAAATCTGAAATCCAAAATAAAATTGATCAGACTTCGGGTGATCTGCGGCACACGGAGAGGCTCGTTACCGTTGCTTCCTTCCGGACCTGGCGGGGTTCGCGAACATCCGTCGCACAGAGCCCGAAGTCTGACATGTTTCGCCCATTCATCTTGCAAGTGCACTGAGCAAAATCAGTATGATGGTAACACGCGCCGCGATGCGCGTCGACCCCTTTGCCATCCTACCTAGAGATATTTTTCTGATTCCGCTGTAAAATCATACCGGGCGACAAAAACCAACTTCAGAAGTTTAGCGCGGCGGGCTGGCGTTTGCGGGCGGGAGACTTTTATGGCAAAACCGGTGATCATGACCGTGGACGACGATGCCGAAGTGCTACACGCTGTCGAGCGAGACCTGCGGCGGCGATATGCTGAGCGCTTCCGAGTTTTGCGCGCGGACTCCGGCGCGTCCGCGCTGGAGGCGCTGCGGGGGCTCTTGAAGCGGGGTGATGCGGTGGCGCTGCTTCTGGTCGATCAACGGATGCCCCAAATGAGCGGAGTGGAGTTCCTCGGGCAGGCGATGGAGATTTTCCCCGACGCCAAGCGTGTCCTGCTGACCGCCTATGCCGATACCGATGCGGCGATTCGCGCTATCAACGACGCCAGAATCCATCACTACTTGCTAAAGCCCTGGGACCCACCGGAGGAACACCTCTACCCCGTGCTCGATGACCTCTTGGACGATTGGATGGGATCGTTCCGCCCGCCTTTTGAAGGGGTTCGCGTTCTCGGCACTCGCTGGTCTCCGCGCTCTTACGCGATCAGAGACTTCCTAGCGCGCAACCAGGCGCCTTACCAATGGATCGATGTGGAGACGGCGGAACAAATCGCCGACGTGCGCCGCCTGGTGGGAGCGGTGGGAGCGGAAGCCTCCAAATTGCCGATGGTGCTCTTCCCGGACGGTTCGTCTTTGGCTGACCCGAGCACAGCGGAGTTGGCTGACAAACTAGGTCTGCGCGTGCGGCCCGAGATGGCCTTTTACGATTTGGTGATCGTGGGCGGCGGTCCGGCAGGCTTGGCGGCGGCCGTTTACGGCGCATCGGAGGGTCTGCATACGGTACTGATCGAAATGGAAGCTCCGGGCGGTCAGGCGGGGATGAGTTCACGCATAGAGAACTACCTCGGCTTTCCTTCCGGATTGAGCGGTGGTGACCTGGCGCGGCGCGCCGTGGCCCAGGCCCGGCGTTTCGGAGTTGAAATTCTCGCCCCGCAGCAGGTTACTGGCGTCCGCGTGGAAGGACCCTCGCGCATCATCAAGCTGGCGGAGGGAACCGATATCGGTTGCAAGGTGTTGCTGATCGCGACCGGAGTTGCCTACCGCAAGCTGGGTGTGCCCGGCGCGGAGCGCCTGGCGGGGTGTGGCGTCTACTATGGCTCGGCCTTGACCGAGGCCATGTCTTGCAAGGATCAAGACGTCTACATTATCGGAGGTGCGAACTCCGCCGGGCAGGCGGCGATGTATTTCTCCAAGTATGCGCGGCGGGTGGTCATGCTGGTCCGTGGCGGATCCCTATCCGCCTCGATGTCGCAGTATCTCATCGACCAGATCAAGAAAACGCCGAACATCCAGGTGGAAACACACTGCCAGGTGGTGGAATTGCTTGGGAACGATCACCTGGAAGCACTTTCCATATACTGCGGAGACACCGGAAAAACCGAAACGGCGCCCACAAACCTGCTCGCGATCTTCATTGGGGCAGAGCCCAACACGGATTGGCTGGCCGGCGTCGTGCAGCGTGACGAGCGCGGCTTTATCCTTACCGGAGCTGAGTTGGTGCGCGACGGCAAGCGCCCCCAGGGGTGGCCGCTGGCGCGTGATCCGTACTGGACGGAAACCAGCGTCCCGGGTATCTTCGCTGCGGGCGACGTCCGCCACGGTTCGGTGAAGAGAGTGGCATCGGGCGTGGGCGAGGGCTCCATAGCGGTGCAGTTCGTCCATCAATACCTTAGTGAGGTGTGACTTGGCGGAGAACGTAACGGGTGAAACGGGCAAGAGTTTGATCGACGATCTGCGCAAGATCGAGGTCTTCGCGGACCTGCCCCAGGAACACCTCGTGTGGTTGGTGGAAAAGTTTGAGGAAAGGATCTTCCAGCCGGGAGAGATCATGGCTCGAGAAGGTGACCCTCTGGACCATCTCACCGTGATCATTGAGGGGGAGATTCGCATACAACGGGGAAATGGGCTGGACGCGCTCATTTTCAGGGGGTATGCCGGCCAGGTTACCGGCCTGCTCCCCTACTCGCGGTTGACGCATTACGGCGGCACAACCCAAGCCGTGCTTCCCACCCGAGTTGCGCTGCTGCACAGGAGCCTTTTCCCGGAAATGATGCAGCGCATTCCCCAGCTTGGTCAGCGTTTGGTGGCCCTCATGTCCGACCGCATCCGCGAGACTACCAAGATGGAGACGCAGCGCGATAAGCTGATGGCGCTCGGTAAATTGTCCGCGGGTCTGGCGCACGAACTGAATAACCCTGCCGCCGCTGCCCAACGGGCCACTGCAAGCCTCCGCGAGGCGCTTGAGACGGTACGCGACGCCAGTATCCGGCTCGCCCGCCACGCTCTTTCCCAAGAACAAAGAGAGATGATTACCCGCTTTGAGCATGAGGCCGGGCAATATTCCCCCGTGATTCCCGCGGACCCTCTGGCGCAAAGCGATCGCGAAGAGCGCATTACGACATGGCTGGAAGGGCGTCACACGCCGGATGCCTGGAAAATCGCGCCCGCCCTCACCGACGCGGGCGTGGATATAGCCAAGCTCGAAAGCCTGGCCTCCCAGGTGGGTGAGAAAGTGCTGTGCGATGCACTCATCCGCATCGCTTCTATACTTACGATCTCGAGGCTGATCAGCGAGATCGAGATCAGCACCAAACGCATCTCGCATCTGGTCCAAGCGATCAAGGAATACTCTTACATGGACCAGGCGGCGATGCAGGTGGTCGACCTGCATCAGGGACTTGAGAATACGTTGACGATTCTCCACCACCGCCTCAAAGGCGGAATCAAAGTAGTCCGCGAATACGACGAGAACCTCCCGCGAATTTGCGCCTTTGGCGGCGAGCTCAACCAAATTTGGACAAACCTGATCTCCAACGCCATCGAGGCCATGCATGGGAAGGGTGATCTGCGGGTGCGGACGGCGCGGGAACTCGACCGCGTGCTCGTCGAGATTGGCGACAACGGACCTGGAATCCCACCCGATGTTATGCCGCACATCTTTGAACCTTTCTTCACCACCAAGGGAGTCGGCGAGGGGACGGGTTTGGGCCTGGATACCGTTTGCCGGATTATCAGGGGTCACCATGGCGAGATCCGGGTTTCATCGCATCCGGGCGACACTCGGTTCCAAGTTTATTTACCTGTAACGCAGCCGAAAGCCCAGTCATCTACAGCATAGAGGAGGGAGATAATGCCGGAAACTTGCTCACACCTTGACCAGGTACGCGACCCTTCACCAAAAACCGACGGATGCGAGGAGTGTTTGAAAATGGGCGATTCGTGGGTTCATTTGCGCCTGTGCGAGATTTGTGGTCACGTCGGGTGCTGCGACTCCTCGAAGAACAGACACGCCACGAAGCACTTCCGAAAGACCAAGCACCCGATTATGCGATCTCTTGAGCCGGGCGAGAACTGGGGATGGTGTTACATCGACGAAGTCATGATTGAGCCGTTCCCGTGAGGAACCGCCGCACTCCAAAGCTTCGCAACCGGTGCGGTGACGTAGTTGGCGTCAATGGGTGAATCAGACCGATGACGACGATACAGAAAATTCTGTTTCCGGTGGACTTCTCGCCATCCTGCGCTGCCATGGCTCCCTTCGTCAAGAGAGCGGCAGCGATGTTCTCGGCCAAGGTAACCCTCCTTTACATCCTGGAGCCTTGTGTGTCCGGGTTCGAACTGCTGACGCGGCCGCTGCCCCAGGCGGAGGAGGACCGCAAAATCGTTGCTTGCGCCAAACTCGAATCGTACCTCGGCTCGGAATTCCCGTTACATGAGATTCCAAGATTGTTGGTGGCGGGGGAGGCAGCGGTTCGAATCGCCGAAGTCGCGAGGGAACGTGGCTTCACCGTGATCGTCATGCCCACTCACGCCGGAGTGTTCCGGAGAACGCTGCTTGGCTCCACCACGGCGAAGGTTCTGAATGACGCTGACTGTATGGTATTGACCACGCAACACGCGGAAACGATATCGCCCAGGCGGCTCGAACACCGGGAATGGGTCTGCGCCATTGGCTTGAGCGCGGATTCGGAAAGGGTCCTGCGCATTGCCAGCCAGTTAGCGGAGACCGCTCATGCGAATCTCACGCTCGTCCATGCTATACCGTCCGCCGTGCCTGGCGTACCCGCTCAGTTGGACCTGGAAGAGCGCGTGCAGTCCATGGAAAAGCAGGCAGCCCGCGAGCGCGTCCGGGAGTTGCAACGGGTCGTGGGCTCGCACGCTCACGCAAGTATCGCCGTCGGCCCCATTAAAGACGCGCTGACCGAAGCGGCGTGCAGGTTGCAGGCGGATGTGCTTGTGATCGGGAGAAGCTCGCAACCCGGCGCCCAAGGCCGCTTGCGGGACCTCACTTACGCGGTGGTTCGTGACGCGCCTTGTCCAGTGCTGAGCGTTTGATGCTGGGTCGCGGTGTGTCTCTGGCGCGGACAAAGCAGATATAGCTCGCGCAGCGCGGACCGGTTTTGTGGGTCCGCGGCTAGTCCTTGCCCGTGGGGGAAGAACCGAGGGCCTACAAAACAGGCCCGCGCTACGCCTGCTCTTCAAAGCGGGGAATATCCTTGAACGTCCAGGTGGACGTAAAAGAAAATGGCAGACAACGCTGAAAGCCCCGCTAACTCGCGACCGACGGTTCCCGCAGGTAAGAATGCGGCGCCTCCCCCGGCCCACGAACCCTGGCAACCCCAATCCAATATTTGGGTGATTGGCGTGGTGGTGGCACTGGCGGCCTTCATGGAGGTGCTCGACACGAGCATCGCCAATGTTGCCTTACCTTACATGGCGGGCAGCCTGGGCGCGACTAACGACGAGAGCACCTGGGTCCTTACTTCCTACCTGGTTTCGAATGCCATCGTGCTGCCCATCAGCGGATGGTTCGCCAACGTACTCGGTCGCAAGAGATTTTTCATGATATGTCTGGTGATCTTCACATTGAGTTCCCTGTTGTGCGGGATTGCGCCCAGCCTCGGGGCGATGATTTTCTTTCGCGTGCTGCAAGGCGCAGGGGGGGGCGGATTGCAACCCATGGCCCAGGCGATCCTGGCGGATACCTTTCCGCCGCAACTGCGCGGCGTGGCCTTCGCGCTCTATGGCGTCACCACCATCGTCGCGCCAACCATCGGGCCGACATTGGGCGGGTGGATTACCGACAATTACACCTGGCGCTGGATTTTTTTCATCAACCTGCCGGTGGGCATTATGGCTTTGCTCCTGGTTTATAAGTTGATCGAAGACCCGCCTTGGGTGAAGCGCGCCAAGGGAGCGGGGATAAGATTCGATTATATCGGTGTGTCTCTGCTCGTCCTCGGCGTGGGCGCCTTGCAGGTGATGCTTGATAAGGGGCAGGAGGACGACTGGTTCGGGTCGCGCTTCATTCTTACCCTTGCCGTTGTTGCCGCCGTCAGCCTCGTTTCCCTTGCCCTCTGGGAATGGTTTAGCAAAGCTCCTATTATTGATGTGCGTCTTTTCAGGAATTTGAACTTCGCCGGCGCCAACGCGATGATGTTTGTTCTGGGGATCGTGCTGTTCTCCAGCCTCGTCATGATGCCCCTATATCTACAGTCGCTCATGGGATACACGGCCGAGTCGGCGGGTCTGGTGCTTTCCGGTGGCGGTCTGCTACTGCTGTTCCTGATGCCCGTGGTGGGGGTGCTCGCGTCCAAGGTCCAGGCGCGTTATATCATCGCCTTTGGGTGGCTCTCGCTCTCACTTTCCATGTACTACACCACCCAACATATCGACCTTGAGATAAGTTTCTGGTCGGCCACGATGCTCCGAGTGGTGCAGGTATTTGGCCTGGGTTTCCTATTCGTTCCGATCAACCTGGTCTCTTACGTCGGCATGCCGACGGAGAAAAGCAACAATATCGCCGGCCTGGTCAACTTCATGCGCAACATCGGAAGCAGCATCGGAACGTCGATGGTAACCACCCTTATTGCCCGCCGGTCTCAATTCCACCAGGTATATCTGGCGGCGCACACCACCATGGGAAAGCCCAGTTTTACCCAGGCGGTCAGGGCTCTTGCGGCGCGCCTGGCTCTTTCGGGCCTGGACGTCTCGCGGGCCACGAGTAAGGCCTACGGTCTGATCTATGGGGCGTTGATTGGCCAGGCGACGACCCTTGCTTACATCGATACTTACTGGGTTCTGGCCATCGGTGCCGCGATTATGTTCCTGCTTTCTTTCGCCCTCAGGAAAAATGCGCCGGGCGGGGGCGGTGAGGTAGCCATTGGCTAAAAGCAGTCGATAGACGATAGTCGAAAGTTAAAAGCAGGTGAAAGTTCAAAGTCGAGAGTCAAATGACGAAAGCCCGGCTAACGGCTCTCCCTTAAACTTTCAACTTTCGACTTTCAACTCCTCTGAGGCCTTCACTATGATTCGAGTCATCACCATTGAACGGGAATACGGAAGCGGAGGGGGCGTGATCGCGGAGAAGTTGGCGGCGCGCTTGGGTTGGAAGCTCTGGGACCAATTGCTGACCCAGGAAATTGCGCGGCGGATGGATTGCGACTGCCGTGCCGTGGAGAAGCATGAGGAGCGTAAGGACCCGGCGTATTACCGCCTGCTCAAAGCCTTCATGCGAGGCAGTCATGAGGGAAGCTTGAACGCCCCGCGGTTGAAGATGGTGGATACCGACTGCGTCCGCGAGGTTGCGCAAAAGATTCTTCCGGAGATTGCCGAGGCCGGTAACTGCGTCATCGTGGGGCGAGGGTCAGCTTATTACCTCTGCGGCCGCTCCGACTCCTTTCACGTTTTCATCTACGCACCCTTTCACGAAAGGGTGCGCCGGCTGCAATTAACCGGCAAAAGTGAGAAGGAAGCGGAGGAATTGGCGGAGACGGTAGATCGCGATCGTGCAGATTTCATCAAGCGGTATTTCAATGTCGATTGGCCGGCAAGGCATTGCTTCCACTTAATGATTAATTCTGCTATCGGCGATGAAGTAGCGGTCGAAATCATTCTCGATGCCATGGCGCGGTATGCGAAGGAACCAGCGTGATCCACCGTCCCCGCATCGACGAGGAGGTGTAATGTTTGGCAATCAACGGGCTCGGCATCCACTTTTATTCATGTTTCTCCTCGTAACCTTCCTAGTTGGTTTTCAGAGGTTGGGTGTGGGCCAGACGCGGAACCCGTTTCTCGGGAGCGTGCCCACGGGCCAAGCTACGGGAACGACGCTCGACCTTTCTCTCCAGGAAGCGTTCGAGCGTGCGCTGAAATACAACCTCGGCGGGATTGAGAGCAGCGAGAACACTCGCGCCGCTCACGCCATGCGCCTCCGCGGTTTGAACGCGCTGCTCCCCAACCTTTCGGCACGCCTCAGTGGCACAGTTCAACAACTCGATCTGGCCGCTGAAGGCCTCGGCGGGTTGAAAATCCCCGGCGTCCACCTCCCGCAGGTGGTGGGGCCCTTCGGTGTTGAGGATGCCCGCGCTTACCTGTCCCAGGAAATCTTCAGTTGGTCCGATATCAAGAACTGGAAGTCGGCGTCCGAGGCGGAAACGGCGTCACAGTACACCTACAAGAGCGATCGCAACCTGGTGGTCTATACCACCGGCAATGCCTACCTCCTGGTGATTTCGGATATCGCAACAGTGGAGTCGGTCCGCGCGCAGGTGAAGACGGCCCAGACGCTAGTCGAGAATGATGTGGATCTCAATAAACACGGTTTGATCGCCAGCATCGATCTGCTGCGCGCCCGGGTAGAGTTCCAGACGCAGCAGCAGCGACAGATCGCCGCTGAAAACCAAGTCGCAATTGACAAGCTTACGCTCGCGCGAGTGATCGGGCTCCCGAGCGGCCAGGAATTCCATCTGTCCGACTCGGTTCCTTATGCGGCGCTGGATGGTATGACCCAGGAGCAGGCGCTCCAGCAGGCCATGTCAACAAGACCTGACTATCTTAGCGCCAAGGTGCAGGTGCACGCGGCGGAGCTGGCGCGTCAGGCCGCCGCCGCCGAAAACTATCCCTCGTTGTCTACGGACACGAACTATGGAGACATCGGTAGTCCGAACTTTGGCACCTCGCACGGGACCCTCGGTTTCGCCGTCACCTTGAACGTTCCCATCTTCCAAGGGAGCCGGGTGCGGGCAGACAGGTTGCAGTCAGATTCGGCCTTGCAACAGCGTAAGGCAGAACTCGCCGACCTGGAGGGCCAGATCGACGACCAGGTGCGCACGGCTTTCCTCAACCTCAGATCCTCATCCGACCTCGTGCGCGTGGCCGAGAGTAACATCGACCTTGCCAACCAGACGCTGGCCCAGGCGCGGGATCGGTTCCGGGCGGGGGTTGCCGATAATCTTGAGGTCATCCAGGCACAGGAATCCGTGGCCTCGGCGAACCAGTCCTACATCAGCAGCCTTTTCGCATTTAACCTGGCGAAAATCTCTCTCGCGCAGGCCATCGGCATTGCCGAGCAATCGGCACTGCACTTTTTGGGAGCAAAGTAACTATGGCAGGCACAACCACACCAACTCCGGAAACGGGAAAGCCCGGCGAACCGAAATCGAGCGCCACAACCTTGGGGACAGGACGCCCCCCTTCGAAGCGTGGAAGACGGGGCTGGATGATCTCCCTGGTCGTGCTCGGCCTCATTCTGATCGTGGTCGCGATTCTTCTATATCGCCACTATTCCCAGTGGGAGTCCACTGACGATGCCCAGATTGATGGCTATATCTATCCGGTCAGTTCCCGCGTTACCGGCTACGTGATTCGCGTGATGGTGGATGACAACCAATACGTAAAGGCCGGCACCGTGCTGGTGCAACTTGACCCCAAAGACTACGAGGTCGCCCTGGCGAATGCCAATGCGACTTTGGCCAACGACCAAGCCAGCGCCGCCGCTTTGCAGGCCAATGTTCCCATTACTTCCGTAAACACCTCGAGTGAGCTCTCCAGCGCCGACGCCGATGTGGAGAATTTCAAAGCGGGACTGGTTGCCGCCCAACGGGACTTTGACGCCGCACAAGCTTCCCTTCAGCAGGCGGAAGCCAATGACCTGAAGGCCCAGGATGACGTTAGCCGCTACAAGCCTCTGGCGGCGAAGGACGAGATACCTCAACAACTGTACACGCAGGCCGTAGATTCCCAGAAGGCGACTGCGGCGGCCGTGCAAGCAGCCAAAGCATCAGCCGCTGCCGCGGAACAGGCGGTCACTCAGGCGCGCGACAAGATTGCGCAAGCTCAGGCGCGATTGCGCTACGCCGAGACCAGGCCCCAGCAGGTTTCCGTGCAACGTTCCCGCGCCGAAGCTGCGGAAGCGGAGACCCAGCGCGCCCGCGCCGCCATCGAGCAAGCTGAACTCAACTTGCAATACACCACAATTGTGGCGCCGATCGACGGGATCACGGGCCAGAGATCGGTGCAGCCAGGCCAGAACGTCTCACCGGGCCAGCAACTGATGACCATCGTCCCGCTTGACACTCAGAATATTTGGGTGACCGCCAACTTCAAAGAGACCCAACTGACCTACATGCGGCCCGGCCAGCATGTAGAGATTTCCGTTGACACTTATGGGCGTACCTACAACGGGCATATTGAAAGCATCGCCGGCGCCAGTGGGGCGCGCTACAGCCTTCTGCCGCCGGAAAATGCCACGGGCAATTACGTCAAGGTCGTGCAACGAATCCCCGTGAAGATTTTTTTCGAAAAAGGTCAAGATCCGCAGCATCAATTGCGGCCAGGGATGTCGGTGGAGCCCAACGTGAAAGTCCAATAATGGCAGGTGAGTCTCAATACCAGCCTAAGATTTGAAAGGGGAAGATCGCAAAATGAAAGCAACGGCAACCCAACTGGACAATCGGGACCAGCTTTTGGTCCGCTTGGCTGAATCGCGGTCGATGACCGATGACTTGTTTCGAGTCGTGCGGTCGGAAGCACTCTACGACCGCCCTATTTCTGAACGGCACCGAATCGTTTTCTACATCGGCCACCTGGAGGCCTTTGACTGGAACCTGGTCGCAGACCAGGCGCTGGGCCTCGGACCTTCTCACCGGGAATTCGATCGTCTCTTCGCCTTCGGCATCGATCCGGTGGGTGGTGGCCTCCCCACGGACCAACCCTCCGATTGGCCCGGCCTCGCGGAGGTCAATGCCTATGACCTTCGCGTCCGCCAAGAACTGGACGGAATTTTGAGCGACAGATCGCCGGCCTCCGCGAGCCGTTGGAAGTATCCACAGGAAGTCATCCTTAACGTGGCGATCGAGCATCGGCTGATGCACGCAGAAACTCTGGCGTACATGCTGCACCAGTTGCCAACACAGCGGAAGATCGCGCCGCCCAGCTATCGTTCCCTAGCGCCCTCGGAGGCCGGTCCGCCGGTCCTTGCCCGGATGGTCGATATTCCGGCTGGTACCGTGACGCTGGGGATTCCACAAGGACGCGAATGGTTTGGCTGGGACAACGAGTTTAAGATTCATTCGGTGCACGTGCCGGCCTTCGCGATCGACGCCTACAAAGTCACAAACGGTGAATTTCTCAAGTTCATGCGCGCGGGCGGATACGAATATCAAAGCTACTGGACCGGCGCAGACTGGGCCTGGATCAAAGAAGAGAACATCGGCCATCCACGCTTTTGGCACGAGCGCCAAGGGCAGTGGTTCTATCAGGGTATGTTCGAAGAGGCGCCATTGCCGCTGGGCTGCCCGGTCTATGTCAGCTACGCGGAGGCCGCAGCTTACGCCCGTTTTGTTGGCAAGTCGCTTCCCACTGAGGCCCAGTTTCATCGCGCAGCTTACGGGACGGAGGAAGACGTGGAGCGGGCGTATCCCTGGGGTGATGCGCCACCCGACGTTGGGCGCGGCAACTTTGACTTCCAGCGTTGGGATCCCGTCGCGGTGGGGACCTATCCCCGCGGCCGCAGCTCTTTCGGAGTGGAAGACACTCTCGGAAATGGTTGGGAATGGACCTCCTCCCAGTTTGCGCCCTTCCCTGGCTTCGAGCCTTTTCCCTTTTATCGCGGCTACTCGGCAAACTTCTTTGACGGAAACCATTATGTAATGAAAGGGGCCTCGCCGCGCACCGCGGGGTGCATGGTGCGGCGTTCGTTCCGCAACTGGTTCCAAGCGCACTATCCGTTCGTATACACATCCTTCCGCTGTGTGAGCAACTGAAGGGAGCCGATATGCTGATCCGTGGTGGCGTAACCCGTCCTGTCAACTCGTTTGCGGAAGACGTGCGTGCGGGACTCGGGCGGTCGGGGCAGAAGGAGTTGCCGTCAAAGTACCTGTACGACGAAGTGGGCTCTGCCTTGTTTGAAGTGATCACCAAGCTTCCCGAATACGGGTTGACGAGGGCGGAGGAGCGGGTTTTGCGGCAACACTCCGGGGACATTGCGGAGCGGTTCGCTGCGCATGGGTTGGTTGTGGAGCTCGGCAGCGGCAGCGGCCGGAAGACGCGCCGGATACTGGAAGCCCTCGCCCACCATCAATCGACGACGTACTGCCCTATTGAGATTTCCTCGACGGCTCTGGAGAGTTGTGAGCGCGAACTCGATGATTTGCCCAACGTCAGCATTCTGGGATTTGAAACCGAATACCTGGATGGTCTGAGCCAGGCGGTGGCTCGCCGAAGACCCGGCGAGGGAGTCGTGGTGCTTTTCCTGGGTAGCTCGATCGGCAACTTTGATCGCGGGCCCGGCCGGGACTTCCTGCGCAAAATTCGCGAGGCCCTGGAGCCCGGCGATGCGCTGTTGCTCGGCACGGATCTGGAAAAGCCCCTGGCCCAACTCCTTCCCGCCTACGACGATTCTCTCGGCGTGACGGCAGTATTCAATAGCAACGTGCTGTCTCGCATCAACCGGGAGCTCGGGGGTGATTTCGACCTGTCCCGATTTGAGCATGTGGCACTCTACAACGCCCGGGATCGGCGCATCGAGATGCACCTCCGCTCGGTGGAAAGCCAGACCGTTTTCATCGAAGGGGCTCATTTCACCTTCCAGCGCGATGAGACTATCTGGACCGAGAGTTGTCATAAGTATGGTCCGCACGAGGCCCCGGAGATGGCCGAGCAGACCGGGTACAAGTGCGTGGCGCAATGGGATGATGATGAATGGGCATTCGCTGAGAACCTGTTCGTCGCCGTGTAGCGCCCGCGATGCTTGCCGATCGCATCGATGGCAAATTTGATCAATCACGCTCCGCCGCCCAGTCAAATTGCCAAGGAGCCGGAATGAGAAAGTTTTCCTCTCTTCGGTCACTCACGTTGCTTGCGCTGGCGATTTCTATGGCTGGCCGGGTGCTGGCTGGCCCCGTTCCGGCCCAACCCCAGGCGGGTGGCGTATCGACTCTGGCAAAACCAGCGGAGATTCGAATCCCCACTGGGCCTGTGCGCGTTTTGGTGCAGAGTCCTGCTGACTCGGTCACGGATCTACAGGTCATCTGCTTATTCCAGTCTACCCCGTCGAACACCCTGCACGGATCATTGATCGAAATCAACGGCAAGCTCAACGGCCTTCTCGACCGAATCCGTAAACCGTCCATGTTTCGTGGAGAGCTCGGCGAAACGATGTTGATTATCCCGCCCGCGGGCAGTCTAAATGCAAGGAAGCTTCTGGTCATCGGTCTTGGAGACTCCGAGACATTCACGCCTCAACGCATGGAGTTGGTGGGATCGATCCTATACGGGGAGGCAAATCGCCTGGGAGTTGCGCATCCATTCTTTGCGCCGACAATTCTTGACGGCGGCGTTACGAAATTTGAAACAGGACAGGTATCTGAACATGTCGTCTCCGGGTTCTTGCGCGGCGCGCGTACGGAAAGAGCCCTTACAGACGCGGGAGCGTTGCACGGACAGGCAATACAGGACCTCACCTTCCTTGCCGGGCCAGCGCACGCCACTGACACTCAGCGGGGAATTGAAAGGGCGATCGCCGCTGATGCTATAAAATAGCGATATGGCGGGGGTACGGCATGCGAACGGCAATCCAATGAGCGAAGCGCGAGAAGCCGTCATTGAGTTCCGCCGCGTTTCTTTCCGCGCGGCGAATGCGCACCTGCTCCTTTCGGACCTAAGCCTGAGTGTCCGCCGCGGCGAAACCCTGGTGCTCCTCGGGCGCAGCGGGTCCGGCAAAACCACCACGCTCAAGCTCATCAACCGCATGCTGGAACCGAGCGCCGGCGAGGTCCGGGTGGAAGGGCGCTCGACTCTCGAGTGGGATCCCATTCGCCTGCGGCGAAGCATCGGTTATGTAATCCAGGAAGCAGGACTCTTCCCGCACTTCACGGTGGAACGCAACGTTGGCTTGGTGCCGCAACTGGAGCGGTGGACGCCGGAGAAAATCCGTGCGCGGGTGCGAGAGATGCTTGCGCTGGTTGGCTTGCCGCCCGAGCAGTTTCTTTCGCGCCACCCGCGGGAGCTTTCCGGCGGGCAGCGGCAGCGCGTGGGCGTGGCACGAGCCTTGGCGGGCGACCCACCGCTCTTGCTGATGGACGAGCCCTTCGGGGCGCTTGACCCTTTGACCCGGGCAGAAATCCAGCGTGAGTTTCAATCGCTCCAGGAGCGCCTCAAGAAAACCATCGTCTTCGTGACCCACGACATGCGCGAGGCCTTGGCGCTGGGCACACGCATCGCGCTTCTGGAAGCGGGGAAGCTGGTGGGCGTCTTTACGCCAGACGAATTCCTGCATGCTCCCGACCCCATCGTGGCCGCATATGTCGCGGCATTCCGTACGGGCGATGGGAAATCGAACTCGTGAATCGAGGTTGCGCATGGATACCCTTAGTTTCTTCCTTAAGAACCGGGACCAAATCCTTCAGCTCACGCTCGAGCACTTGTGGCTGGTAGGGATTTCCATGCTGCTGGCAGTGGCGATCGGTTTGCCCTTGGGAATTCTGCTGACACGCCGGCGAGCGTTAAGCAAACCGGTGATCGGCGGAGCCAACATTGTGCAGACCATCCCCAGTTTGGCGCTCTTCGGTTTCCTGCTGCCGGTTCCCTGGCTGGGAGAGCGCGCTGACCGCCTGGCCATTGTGGCGCTGACGCTTTACGCGCTGCTGCCCGTGATTCGCAACACGTATACGGGAATCCTCGGGGTTGACCCCGGCGTGCGGGAAGCCGCGCGCGGTATGGGCATGACGGACCGGCAAATACTGCTCCAGGTTGAGCTGCCTCTCGCCATGGGTGTAATCCTGGCGGGCGTGCGCGTGGCCACCGTCATCACCGTGGGTGTGGCCACCATCGCCGCCGCTATCGGCGCCGGGGGCCTGGGGGAATTCATCTTTCGCGGCGTCGCAATGGTTGATAACCGGGTGATTCTCGCCGGCGCCATTCCCGCCGCCTTGCTGGCTCTGCTGATGGATCTGCTCCTGGGGCTGCTGGAGCACAAGCTCACCTACGTGCACTGATAATGACTGACGCGGATTTTTCAACACCGGTTCGGAAGAGCAAGGAGTCGATTTGAATTTATTTCCTCCCCCTCTTGGAGGAGAGGGGAACCGCAAGGCGGGGGGGCGAGTGGGGGGACAGTCATCTTAGGTGAACAGCATTAGGGCTAAATATCATCATCGGGTGTCCGCATGAACCGGCGCATTCTCCCTTCATGGCTTCTTCTCACGGCTGTTCTCGGCTTCCTGCTTGCCGCCTTGTCCTTCCCGGCCTGCGGCCCAGGGAGACAACAAACGCTGGTGATCGGCTCCAAGAATTTTACTGAACAGGTAATCCTGGGTGAGATGCTCGCGCAGCACCTGGCAGCGAAGACGGGACTGCAAGTGGAGAGGAGGTTTTATCTCGCCGGCACCTACATCTGCCATCAGGCGCTGCTGGCGGGGCGCATCGATGCCTACGTGGAGTATACCGGAACGGCACTCACCGCCATTCTGAAGCAGCCGGTGGAAAGCGACCCGCGGAACGTATACGACAAAGTCAAACGCGGGTACGCCTCGCGCTTTGACCTGGAAGTCATGGACTCGTTGGGCTTCAATAATACTTTCGCCATGGTGATCCGTGGCGAGACCGCGCGCCGGCTGAACCTCCACACGCTCTCCGAGGCCGCACCCTATGCTGCCCAATGGCGGCCCGGGTTTGGCTATGAGTTCATGGAGCGCCCCGACGGCTATCAGGGACTCGGGCGGGCTTACCACCTGACGTTCGGCCAGCCGCCGCGCATTATGGACCTGGGGTTACTTTATCGCGCACTCCTGGAAAAGCAGGTGGATCTGGTGGCGGGCAACTCCACCGATGGCCTTATCGCCGCCCGCGACTTGGTCATTCTGGAGGACGACAAGCACTATTTCCCCCCCTATCAGGCCGTGCCCATGGTTCGCAGCGAGACGCTGAAGCGCCATCCGGAAGTTCGCGAGGCGATCAATCAGCTTGGTGGGAAAATCTCCGATGAGGAGATGCGGCGACTGAACTATGCGGTGGATGGCGAACACCGGGACGTAGTCGAAGTTGTTCGCGAATTCCTGCGCGCGAAACACCTTGATTAGGCCTTAGCCCGGAATTCCCACCAAACTGGGATGGGGCTGCCGGAAGTGTGAGGGTGAAGAGCAGTAGGCAGTAAGCGGAGGCATAAAACCCAACCGCAAGCCAATGCCAAACGCCGGCGGAAGAGCGCTTCACACCTGGCATATGGAGGGGAGCTGGAGGGCGGCAGCTTGATGCCGCATGCTTCCCCGCGAGCTTGCTCGTGGACGCTTCAACCGAGGGCACAATCCCCAACAAGCTGGCTGATAGCAATGCGGCGGCGAGCTGCCGCACTCCAAAGCCTTGCACGCCTGTACAAGCTGTTGTGGCGCGCGGTGTGTGCCGCGCCTTTGCAAACGTGTGATGAGAAATGCGGGTTAGAGAGAGTCGCCGGGGTAAGGTCGGATGCGGACGGCAGAATCTATGCTCGGCGCGTCAAGGTATGGCAAGCAATGCTCCTCTACATTCCAACCCCACAATTTAGGTGCCCTCCCGGCTCTGCCGTGCATCCAACTTAGTGTTGAACTTGGGTCCGGGGTTTGGGGTTGGATTCAAAATTATCCCGATAGAAAGCTTGCCGGTATCGTTAGTATCCTGGGGGGATGCTGGCCTGCCCTCCGCACTCGCTGATACCTCTCCGCCTGACCTTTGTCGGCGGTAGTGGACTTTGTGTGGCAAGTTACTGAAAGATACAAATCAAGGAGGGATTTGCAAATGCAATTGGGAATGATCGGCCTCGGCCGAATGGGCGCCAACATGGTGAAACGTCTGTTGAAGGGTGGCCACGACTGCGTAGTTTTCGACACGAATAAGGACAACGTGAATCAGTTGGTGGATGAAGGCGCCAGCGGGGCCTTCTCACTCGACGATTTTGCCGCCAAGCTGAAGCCTCCGCGTGCCACATGGCTTATGGTTCCTGCGGCCGTGGTGGAATCAACCTTGCATGACTTGACCACCAAGCTTCAGAAGGGTGACATCATCATTGATGGCGGCAATTCCTGTTATGTTGACGACATCCGGCGTGCGCATGAACTGGGCCCTAAGGGCATCCATTACGTCGATGCCGGTACCAGCGGCGGTGTGAGGGGTCTGGAGCGTGGTTACTGTCTGATGATCGGAGGGGAAGCCGAGGTGGTCCGTCATCTCGATCCGATTTTCAAGACGCTGGCGCCGGGACAAGGCGATATCCCTCGCACTCCGGGACGGGAACAGGCGAAGGGCACGGCGGAAGAAGGTTACCTGCACTGCGGGCCTTCCGGGGCCGGACACTTCGTGAAGATGGTCCACAACGGAATTGAATATGGCCTGATGGCGGCATACGCCGAGGGGTTGAACATTCTCAAGCACGCAAACGTCGGCAAACAGACGCAAACCGCTGATGCTGAAACCACGCCGTTACGGAACCCTGAACTCTACCAATACGATTTGGACCTTGCGGAGATTACCGAGGTGTGGCGGCGCGGCAGCGTCGTGGCCTCGTGGCTGCTGGATTTAACCGCATCCGCGCTGTTCAAACACCCTGACCTCGCAACTTTCACCGGCCGGGTTTCCGATTCCGGTGAGGGTCGCTGGACCATCACGGCCGCCATTCAGGAGGGCGCGCCCGCGCCGGTGCTCAGCACAGCGTTGTATCAGCGCTTCACGTCGCGGGGAGAAGAGGATTTCGCGGACAAATTGCTTTCGGCCATGCGATTTGAATTTGGCGGCCATGTGGAGAAGAAGGGGTAACCGCGGACTTTTCTGTAAAGTCGCTGGGTCTGTGACTCTGACCGTGGATTATCACACGATTATCGTGAGTGTTCCCGCGGTCCCGCCCACGTTGCCAATGCGGTGAGGAGCAGCGCTCCCCCCAGTTCTTTCTTCCAATGCCGGCAGAGATGGGCCAGGCTTGCCCTCAATGCGGGAAGAGGGTCTGCCCCGGGAGTCATGCCGGCCACGTCACTCCTCAGCCAATCAAGGAGGCTATCCAAGTTCTGGAAGCGGCCTTGCGCAATCGCCTCTCGAAGCCGGGGAACAGTCTTGCGCTCAAACTCCTGTTTGCGGCCGATATCGATGATATCGGGGAGCAGCAGACCCGGCTCTCCCAAATGAAGATCCAGGCGGGCCAGTAATTCGCGATAAACGGCGCGCGCCATGGTTTCAACCCTCTCCGTCAAATCGCGCATCAAATCCATCCCCTGTAGCGCAGGGCCCGCGGTTCGGCCCTGCGGCGTTTCAAATGGAACGAGCTGGCAATAGAACTTCAACTTGGGCTCGGTACCCGAAGGACGAACGGTAACGATGAAGCCGTCCAGGAAAAATTGAAGAACGTTGCGTGAGAGTTGGTCCGTGGCGCTCTGCAACTTGCCGAATGATTCTTCATTCCAGTGGTCCACCACTTTGCGAACGGCAAGGCCGCCCAGGGTTTCCGGCAAGGAGGCGCGAAGCGATGCCACGATGCGGTCGCGCTGGATTCCTCCCTCCGCTCCGGTCATTACGATGGAGCGGCCCGCGTCAGCGTATCCGCCGAGCTTTTCCAGTATTTCGATGTAGTAGTCCAACAGGTTCCGTCCCTCTTGCCGCACCTTTTGATAAAGGGCGGCAAGGAACATGCACGCCGGCGCAGAATCCTTGTCGCGAATTGCGGAGGTAAGCATCAGCCCATGCGCTTCTTCCGTGGCCAGCACCAACGATTCCGGCCGAGTACAGGCATTTCCCCATCGCCCGCGCTGCTCGAGGATTTTGAGGACGTTCGCCGTATACTTGAACCCTACCAACAGGTCATCGATGATCCAGGAATCGCCCGCCGTCGCGGCGATTTGGCCCAGGATTTTCGTGGTCACCAAAGTCTCCATCACCAAACCCCGGCGCTGCGGGCCGCCTGGATCGAGCATCAGGTAATAACCAAGAAGCGTGGCAATCTTGTTGCCGTCGAAGTGATACCAGGATCCATCGGCGAGGCGGGCCTCCAATCCCACGCGGTCCGCATCAGGATCGCTCGAGAGGACAACGCCCGAGCCCACGGATTCAGCGAATCGTGTCGCGGGCACCGTCGCTTCCGAAACTTCGGGATTGGGCGCCCGGAAGGGGATGGGAGCGAAAGTTCCATTCGGACCTTGATCGGGGGGCGACAAAATTAGGAAACCCAACTTCCGCATTACCGCGCCGGCCGAATCGAGGCCGCACCCACACAGGGGCGTGTAGACCACGGGGATGTCCGGCCGGGGAGAGAACACGCGGCCATAAAGACGCACATATTCCTCCACGTACTCGCCGTGCAGGCCCTCCGGTATTTTGCGAATTAGCGCACGGTTGAGCGCCTCGGCAAACGGAATGCGGTGCAAATCCGTGACTTGATCCATGGCGTCTGCCAAGTGTTGATCATGGGGTGGAATCGGTTGGCCACCGTATTCGTCGTAAACCTTGATGCCATTATCGTCGGGAGGATTATGCGAAGCAGAGATATTAACCCCGCCCGCCGCGTCAAGTTTGCGGATGATGAAAGACAGTTCGGGAGTGCTTAAAAGCGACTGGTCGGCTTCCGGCTCAGCAAGATACGCCACAACTCCATTGCCGGCATAGATCTCACACGCCAATTTGGCGATCGACCTTGACGATGTTCCCAGCAAAGGGTGGTCACTTTCCAGGAAGCGGTAAACGCCCGCGAAATCGTTGAACACGCGAACGTCATTGGCCACGATGACGGAGAGTTGCTTGCTGAGGAAGGCCGCCGAAAGGTAATTACAGTGACCCTGCACCGTCATGGCCACAGTGGTAGGATTAAAGCGATTCGACCCGTAGCCAACGCGGCCGCGGCGCCCACCGGTGCCAAAGGGAAGCACCTGCCAGAAGGCATCGAAGAGCAGCGGCACGTGCTGCTCCTCCACATGCCGGGCCAGAATACCCGGGAAGGCCATCGGCACGGTGCCTTCGAGCCAAGTTTGCAACCGGTCGGCAGCAGCTTTTCCCGGCAAACCGTACCGGTCGGCCAAACGCTGGGAGATTTTCGAGAGCGCTGTGAGGTCCATCGTGAGTTTCGCCCCGTTCAACAATTATTAAACCACGATTCTAATACGATCGCCCTCCGGAGCGGCGCTCATTGAGTGCCCAGGGCACAAAGGGCGCCCGGGCGCCGAAAAGACTTTAGCCATTCCTGGTTTTGGACTAGACTGTCGCCATCTTCACAATGAGGAGACCATGCTATGCCGGGAACAATCGAAGTGGTGATTGGCCCCATGCGCAGCAACAAAACGGCGGAGTTGATCCGGCGCGTCGCCATGCGCGAGGAATACGCGCACCAATCCGTCATCCTTTTCAAACCCAAGGATGACACCAAGAGCGCGCAAGGCGTGGTGCAAAGCCGCAACCAGCTCAGCCATCGGCAGATGGACGCGGTGGAGTTCGACTCCTCCGATCCGTGGGAGATGGTCGCCTTCATTGCGGAACGCGAGAGGGTCATCGGCAAGCCGGTGGATTGCGTTGCCATCGACGAGGGCCAGTTCGTGCATGAGTTATTCGACTGTGCGCGCGCGCTCCTGGAGCGGGGCTACGACGTGCTTGCCGCGGGGCTCGACCTGGATTTTCGCGGCCACCCCTTCGGCGACATGCTGGCGCTGGGATGGCTGGTGAATGCCTACGGCGGAAACGTCACGTGGTGCATCGCCTACTGTGAATGCGGGGCGCGAGCGTTCTTCTCGCAGCGCCTCATCAACGACCAGCCCGCCTCCTACGAGAGCCCAACCGTGATGCCCGGCGATTCCTACCGCCCGCGCTGCGCAAAGCACTTTGTTCTCCCCGCGCGGCCCAAGCGAATGAACATGCCGGTCGGCGAGGAATTGTCCTAAGGCCGGGATACGGGGCTCGGGGCTGGGAACCGAGCAGGTGTAGCGCGGACCTGTTTTGTAGGTCCGCGGCTCGTCCCCAATGGCCAAGGACAAGCC